>DATINV010000065.1:0-30685 GCA_035473775.1 Chthoniobacterales bacterium | reverse complement strand
TACGCGCGAAGCCAAAGAAATCCTCCTTCTCTACCGGGGAGCGATCGACGATTCCGATCCGCACTTCACGGAAGCATTGATTTTTGCTCGTCGCGATCCGGAACTCGCGGATTGGTTGCACGAGCAGGTTCGCTGTTACGACGCGGTTCGATCGAAGCTTCACGGGGTCGAGCCGGCGGGCGATCTGGCGGAGAAGATTATCCGACGTCGGCCAGTCCCGTTTTCGCGAGATTGGTCGCGCATTCTGCAGCTGGCCGCGGCTATCCTCATCTCGGCCAGTGTGACCGCGCTGTTATTGAAATGGTCCGAACGGCGCAACGGTCCTGTCGCTGGTGTGCAGGAAATTCTGGTGACTGGCGAAGTGCTCGATATGACTTGCTACATCGCATACAACTTGAGCGGTCCCGAGCATGCCGAGTGCGCGAGGGTGTGCATCAGAAACGGAGCGCCCGTTGGAATCAAAGCTCAAGACGGGAAAGTTTATCTGCTTAGCTCCGAACCCGGCCAGTCAGTCAACGCCGAGCTAGCGGATTACGCGGCCAAGATTGTGACGATCAAGGGACGGCAAACCGTGCGAGACGGTTTCGCGCAACTTCAAATCGAAGAAATTCAGAAATTGTGAACGTTTCCGACGAACATGTTTGTTCTCCCGTCAGTCCGCCTAACGACTAATTTTTGTAATACAAAAACTCGGAGCCTACGGGGTCCGGTACTCCCGCCGTGGCGGGATCATTTGAAGCTTTTCCATATCCGAAACAGAAAATCTCGGAAGGCGATTCCTCCTGGGTCGAGCCTCTGAAGTCGACCATTTGGAACCTTTTTGACACTGCGTCAATCTGACCTCTGATTTCCGACTTCTGAAGAGCGGGGTTACGGACCGTCGTTTGATACCCTTTTGACAAACGTGGTTCTCTACCTTGGAGGTGGTGTTTTAATGAATTTTTAACGCCTTTAACTCCCCGTTTTGGCGTCAATGGATATCAGCGAAAATCTTCCCGTGGTGGCGTGAACACCTGGACCTCCTCCGCGTCCTCAATGATTTCGATACTGTGCTCGATGTTCGCCGGGATGGCGTAGGTGTCGCCGAGACCCAGTTCCTGTCGTGAGTCGCGTGTAAGCACACAGATGCGACCCGAGAGGATGTACCCGATCTGCTCATTCGGATGCGAGTGAAAAGGGATTACGTTCTCTTTTCGATAATGCATCTTGGTGACCATCGATTGTGGCCCACTGGCCAGGAGATCGAATGCAACACCAAATGAATTTCGGTGCTTGGCTTCTTCAGCTTTGACGATGTGAATCATAGTCTCTTTTTGGATGAACTTGTTGGTCTAATGTCGGAGTGCTTCGGCCGGAGAGATCCGCGTGGCAGAACGCGCTGGAATTAGACATGCAATGAGGGCGACTACAGCGAGGATCAACGGCACCGTGACAAACGTAAACAGATCGGTGGAGGACACGGCGAAGAGCAGACTCGACATCAGACGCGTGACGAACATTGAAACCACCAGACCGGCCGCCGCGCCAATCGAGACGAGAAATAATCCGGGACGAACGGCAAGGACCAAAATATCGCGGATTTGCGCACCAAGCGCCATGCGAATGCCAAACTCCTGGACGCGTTGTTTCACCAGAAAAGCGGTGACGCCGTAAATGCCGAGGCTGGCGAGAAAGAGCGCCAGGAAAGCAAATGTGGACATAAGAAATAAAGCTAATCGACGTCGTGCCATGGAACTGGAGACCAACTCATTCATGGTTGTTACGCCGTAGACTGGAAGCTCCGGATCAATTTGCTCCACAGTGCGCGTCACGAGCTGTCTTGTCGTGCTAAGGTTCGCAGAGGTGCGAAGAAAGACTGTAAGCAATTGACTCGAGCGCTGAAGAATCGATCCGTATAAGCGTGGTTCTGGCGGTTGATCCAACCCGTGGTCTCGCACATCGCCGACCACGCCGATAATTTCAGAGTCGGTTGTTGCCCTGCCAGTGTCTCGCACGTGTTGTCCAATCGGATCTTGCTGCGGGAAGAATTTTCGTGCGAACGCTTCATTCACAACGACAACGTTGGTTGCGGTGTCATCATCATGATCCGTGAAGACGCGTCCTTTCCTTAGCGGAATCTTCAGGATATCGAAATAATTTGGGCTCACCGCACCGTAATCAGCGGTGTACTCTTGGTCGCTGGACGCAGCATTGTCTGGAAATGAGAACGCGATCAAATTCCTAGAATTGAGCGCACGTGTGCTCAAGAATGGAACACTTGTGGTCAACCCAACCGCAACGCTCTGCACACCTGGTGCGGCCTCCAAGCGCTGAACTAATTCGCGCGCGAGTCGCGCGCGCTGCGGCGGATTCAAATAAGGATTGGCCTCGGGATTGTTTGGCCGCGGGATCCAGATTTGCGCGACAGTTACACCGCGCGGATCAATGCCCGGCCGTTCGCGAAGCATGGCCGAAAAACTCCGGATCAATAATCCTGCGCTGATCAACAAGACCACGGACAAAGCGACCTCCAAGGTCACTAGGGCTGCCCGGGAGCGGCTTTGAGCAATCCCGTGTTGTCCACCGGTGCGGCCGCCTTCCTTCAAGTCCTCATTTGGGTTGGTCATGGTGGCGTAAAATGCCGGACCTAGCCCGAACAGAATCCCACTGAAGACCGACAGCACAAGGGCCAGAGCGATGACTCGCCAATCGCCATGGATTTCATTTAGCCGAGGGACCTCTTGAGGCAGCAACGCGAGCAACGAGCCGCCGGCCAATCGCAACAGGAGTAGAGCTGCCGCCGCGCCGGTCAAAGAGATAAGTACACTCTCGGTCAGGACCTGACGCACCAGTCGAGAGCGGGACGCTCCAAGCGCCTGACGAATCGCAAATTCGCGCATTCGCGTCAACGACCGTGCGATCAGCAGCGTGGCAACGTTCACGCACACGATTAACAGAACGAAAGCTACCGCGGCCAGCAACACGATCAGCATTGGGCGCACCTCGCCGGTAAGACTCGATTGCACAGGCTCAATTCGAAGCTCCCAATGTGACTGGTTAGGATAGTCATTTGGATAGCTCTGCTGTGATTGCCTAACGAACGCATCCAATCTTTGTTGCGCTTCTTTGATCGACAATCCGGGCTTGAGCCGTCCCATTGCGCCGGGAATAATTCGGGCACTTCGAACCGGCGGGACCGGAAACGGCGCAGCAACGAATCCTGCGGCTACCCAAAGTTCCACATCACCACTAAGACCTTTACCGGGATGACGAAAATCAGGCGGCATCACCCCGATGATTGTGTAGCCATCCTCATCCAAGCGAATTCTTTTGCCGATCACGTTTGGATCGCCGCCGAACTGTCGCTTCCACAATGCGTCACTGATCACCACGGGATCCAAAAAACCTGGGACCCAATCTGCTTGGGTGTAGGCACGTCCCAATGCGGGTTTCGCCCGCAGCATGTCAAAATAACTGGGACTTGTGCCGACCATCTCGATGCGTTCCACCCGTTCGCCACCGGTTAGAGCGGTGGGGACCGGAAAGATCACGCTAATCTGCTCAAAAATGTCCGAATGCTGGCGCAAATCTTCGAATTCCGGCACGGACATGCCGACATCTCTAGCTCCGGCGCTATTGTCAAAAATTCGAACCAGTCGCTCCGGTTGAGGGAATGGCAGCGGCTGGAGAAGGACTGCCTGAACGAGGGTGAAGATGGCGATGTTGCCACCAATTCCGAGCGCCAAAGTCACTACGCTAACGAGAAGAAAAGCCGGCGTCTTTACCAGTGTTCGCGAAGCATAACGCAAATCGGCGATGAGATTTTCCATAGATTGTTGCTTGCTCTTGGTAACCGAGAAGCGACGTTCCACAACTTCATTATTATCACAATGATGTTGCCGTTTTCGCACGATTCTGCTATTCGTTGGGAAGAGGTTTTAGGACTTAATTGAGGAGGCTCCCGTGCTCGATGATTTACGCGCCCTCGTAGTGTTTGCCCAGGCCGGGTCCATAGCCGGTGCAGCCGATCGTCTACACCGGACGCCATCCGCTATAACCCGGCAACTGCAAAGGCTGGAGGCTGCATTGGATGCTGAGTTGCTCGATCGATCGGTAAAACCGCCGCGCCTGAACTCGCTGGGCTCCAGGGTTCTTGAACAAACGCGAGATCTGTTGCAGCGGACGGAGGCGCTGAAATCTCTTGCGTCGACCGGCGCTGAACCTCACGGCCTCTTGCGTATCGGGCTCTCGCATCCTCTGGCCGAGGGGACACTTGTCGACCCGATTCGGGCGCTGACGGAAAAATACCCCAACGTGAAACTGCTGCTATTGAGCGAGCGTACGAGTGAATTACTTAGCCGGCTCCTCGCCGGTGAGCTCGACGTTGCAGTCGTGCCTTTTCCCGAAGGACGAACCGCGCCTGCGCCACTTCTGACGAATATTATCGCGACGGACCGCGTGGAGATCGTTCAAGGCGCGGCGGGCAAGGTGGAAGGCGATTGGAAAAGCTTAGCCGCGGCGCACTGGGTGCTCAATCCGGCTGGGTGCTTTCTTCGCGCAAACCTCATCGACCGGATGGAGCGTGCCGGCTTCAAGCCCATGATCGCGGCTGAAATCCACAACATGCATCTTCAGCTGGCGTTCGTTCAATCAGGATATGGACTCGGGTTGCTGCCGGCGCGCTTTATTGCCATGACCAATTCTCGCGACACGGTTGAAGTTTTGCGCCCGCCATCATTTCATTTGCATATGTCCGTTGCGATAGTGCGGGTTGGACAACTCGGCGCGTTGGAGAAAGCCGTCGGACTGTTGGAACATGGCATTCGGCATTTGTTTGAGGCAGCCAACACAAGGAAGCCAATAACGAGGAGCCGAAGGAGTGTAGCCGGGGATGGTCGTGTACGAAAAGTGCGACGGATCCGTAAGGGTCGCCTCAAGCCTTCACGACGAGGTCGATCTCAACGCAGGCCCCAAGCGGCAGCGCGGCCACCCCGATCGTCGTGCGGGCGGGAAAGGGCTGACTGAAATGCTTTGCGTAGATGCCATTCATCGCGCCGAAGTCACTCATGTTCGTGAGATACACTCCGGCGCGCGAAACGTGATCGAAACTCTTGCCCGCCGCCTTTAGAAGCGCCGAGAGATTGCGAAAGACGCGCTCTGTCTCGGCCACAATACCCCCCTCGACCACCTTGCCAGTGGCCGGGTCTTGGCCGACCTGACCGCTGAAGTAGAGGAAACCACCGACTTCGATCGCCTGGGAAAACGGGCCGGCCGGAGGCGCGAGCTCGGGTGAGGTAATTGCGGCCTTATTCATAGCAAACTCCTGTGGATCGATTGCTCTTTGAACACGTATAACAAGTTCATTTTAAAATAATTTCACGAATCAATTCAGTCCCCAGAACTTTTCTGTATTCACTCCGTTCTACTCTTTTCTTGTTCTGAACCTCAGTGCTACCGATTACCTTCCTGGCCACATATTCTAGCTCGATGCCTTTATCGCCGATGCTCCCACCATACGCCGCCATGTTTTTAAAAGTGAGATATAAAAATATATTGGGCTGATCCGGTGATTTTGGACTCGCCTGGAAGACCTTGTAATCGATGATTAGCCCAGCTTTCTTCATGGCTTCCATGGTCGGCTTCCATGTCGAATTTAGCCAAGCGATGTACTCTGGAAAATGCCCGTACTCAACTTGTAGGTAGTTCACCTCAGTGACCGGGCCGTCAGTATACTGGCGGTCATTCTGGGCAAGTGCATCCCGGGTGATTGGATCCTGAGCACGTGCCTCAACCGAAAGTAAGGAAGCTGCGAGACACATGGATAAGACAATAGTTTTATTCATTTTCCCTTGTGACGGAGAATCGGCAATTCCACAAGTTCATTATTATCACGATAATAATACCATATGCGCACGATTCTGTTATTCGCCTGGAGAACGCTTTAGGAACTTTTCTCCGGCCACGTCATCGTCGTGCTGGCGTGCGGATCTTTACCTGCTGAACGTCTTTGTGACCGTCCGAGCTTCGTAGTCGACACCTGCGAATTATTCCGGTCGGATTTAGTGCGGACCCTGCTTTTGCCTAACGAACCAGGGCGATCCGAGCGAACGAATGTAATACAAAAACTCGGAGCCTACGGGGCTCGAACCCGCAACCTCCGCCGTGACAGGGCGGCGCTCTAACCAATTGAGCTAAGGCTCCTCGCGAGATGCTGACTGTAGCGTGGCAATCTATCGTCGCAAGGGACGACGGCTCAATGAAGGTTTTGCCTGTTGTTTACGGACGCTCCGGATTCCGATTTCGGCGGGCGAAATAACGTCTCCGAAGGGGCGGGTAGCTGCGAGTCTTTACCGGCCTTCCCAGAGAAAAGCGGTGCAACTTGGATGGGCTTGCCAGGGTTGAACATTTTGTGCCCCTGCGACGTCGAAGATTGCGAAGATTTGACGACAAAGTTATAATCGTCGGACATTGGGAGGTGGACGGGGTTTACGATGAGTGAGGAACGTAGCAAAGACTTCGAAAGCTTCGACGAGCCGGCGTCGAACCTTCCCCTGCACGATAAACTCGATCGGGTGATCGCTTCTCTCCCGCCGGGCGATCCCGTTCGGCGCGACCTTCTCGATCTTCGACCGCAGGTATTCGACCAGTCGCAAATGATTGGCGAAGCGCGGCAGATGATCGAAAAGCTCGAAGAAGTGATCAAGAAAGTCACTTCGCCGGCAAATCGGATCGGCACCTTTCTGGGCGCGACCTCCAAAGATACCGGGCACATCGTGGTCGGCGGAGCAGATTATTATTGCAACGTCGATCCGCGGATTACGCTGGCAAAATTGAAGAAAGGAACGCGCGTTTTGGTGAACGAAGCGTTCGTGATTGTCGGCGATCTCGGCTTTGAAACGGCCGGTCCCGTGACCAAAGTTACTGAAGTGCTCGGCAAAGACCGTCTGCGGGTCGGTTCCGAGCACGGGACGCAATCGATGGTCTTGCAACGCTCATCCGATCTTGCCGGTTCAACTCTGAAATCGGGCGACGAAGTTCGGGTCGATTCGAATTACCGGATGGCACTCGAGATGTTATCGAGCACGAAATCGCAAGAGCATTATCTCGATGTTGTTCCGGAGCTGCCGTGGGAAAAAGTCGGCGGCCAGGAAGAAGCGCTGCAAGCGATCAAAGACGCGATCGAGCTCCCTCTGTTGCATGTAGATCTTTTCAAAAAGTTTCAGCACGCAACCCCGAAAGGCTTTTTGCTCTACGGTCCGCCGGGCTGCGGGAAAACCCTCATTGGAAGAGCAACCGCTTACAATCTGACCAAACAACTTCGCGAGCAGACCGGCGTGGACATGAAGGAATACTTCATGCACGTCAAAGGTCCCGAGATATTAAACATGTGGGTTGGTGAATCCGAGCGCATCGTCCGTGAGATCTTTGCGACCGCGCGCGAGAAGCGCAGGGAAGGTTACATGCCGTTCCTATTCATCGATGAAGCGGAATCAGTCCTCGGAACCCGCCGGGCGTCGCGCTACTCCAACATTCTTTCCACTCTGGTCCCGATGTTTTGCTCGGAAATGGACGGCATCGATTCATTGAATGATGTCGTGATCATTCTGGCGTCGAATCGTGCGGACTTGATCGACCCTGCCATCCTGCGGCCCGGCCGGATCGATCGCAAAATTAAAGTGAATCGTCCGAATCGCGACGGCGCGCGTGATATTTACCGGATTTATCTGACGCCGGACCTGCCCTACGACGGCGTGTTGGCGAAGGAATTGGCCCATATTGGCGAAGCGGTCGACAAGCTGATCGAGCGTTTTGTCGATTGGCAATTTGCGCGTCGCGACGGGAACAAGTTTCTCGAAGTGACACTTCGCAGCGGTCGGAAGGAAATACTGTACCGGAGCGATCTCATTAGTGGCGCAATCATCGCTTCGATCGTTGAGCGCGCCAAAGGGATGGCGATCAAGCGCGCGATCGCCACGAATCAGGAGGAGGGAATCCGTGAAATGGATTTGCAACTCGCTTTCGACGCCGAGTACGAGGAGAACGACATTTTCCCGACGACCGACATCACCGAGGATTGGCTCAAACTCATTGATTACGATCCGGAAAATGTCGTTAAGATCGCGCCGGTGAGACCGATCGGCGATTCCGGGGCGCAGCCTGGTTCAGGAATAATCTGAGATTCACCACGGAGGTCACGGAGATCGCAGAGATGAAATTCGGTTTTTCCCTCCGTGATCTCAGTGTGCTCTGCGGTACATTCTGAACAATGAACCGCGTCTTTGGTCTCGAGACGGAATACGGCATCACCGTCAACGGCGCGGAAACAGTCGATGTGGTGGCGGAATCGATCGAGCTGGTGCGGCATTACACCGACCACGGAGCCCACATGAAATGGGATTACGATCTTGAAGATCCGCATCTCGACGCCCGCGGCTTTCGGGCTAAGGCGCTGATGCAAGATACGGACGAATCCGCCTACTACGAAATCGATAAGAATCGGCCGCTCAGTTTCGAGGAAATCAAAAGTGACCTTGTGCTTTCGAACGGCGCGCGTTTTTACAACGATCACGCGCATCCCGAATATTCAACGCCGGAGTGCACCACAGTTCGACAGATCGTTATGCAGGACAGAGCTGGCGAGCGGATTCTGGCCGAATGTGCACGCCGAAGAAATTTGAAACTGCCTGACGGGCAGCAAGTTCGTCTTTACAAGAACAACACCGACTTTTTCGGCCACAGTTACGGGTGCCACGATAACTATCTGATGAAACGCGAGGTCCCGTGGGACCGGATCGTTGGCGCGATCCTGCCGTTCTTGATCACGCGACAGATCTTCGCGGGCGCCGGCAAAATGGGCATTGAAGCCGAAAGCGCGTCCGGACAGCCGGGCATTTATCAAATTTCGCAGCGCGCAGATTTCTTTAGCGTCGTGGTCAGCATCGACACCATGAATCGACGGCCGCTAATCAACACCCGCGACGAACCGCATGTTGATGCCAGCCGGTATCGCCGTTTTCACGTGATTCTAGGCGATTCGAACATGAGCGAATGGGCGACGGCATTGAAGATTGGAACGACTGCGCTGGTGCTCGACTTAATTGAGCGCAATCTCGCGCCCCAGCTCGAAATCGCTCAACCGATCGATGCCAACAAGTCGATTAGCCGAGATCAGAATTACGATTGGATCATCGAGCTCAAGGACGGGCGCAAGATCTCCGCAATCGAAGTGCAGCGAATTTATCTCCACGCCGCGATGAAGGCCGAGCAAGAATCGCTAACGGCCAGTCCGGCTCGGACCGAAGATCGGCAATGGATTTTGCAGGAATGGGACAATGTTCTGAATGATCTCGAGCGCGATGCAATGGCAACGCGCGATCGGGTTGATTGGGCAGCGAAAAAATTTCTGCTCAACGCATTGCAAGAGGAGGAAAAACTTGCCTGGAGCGATCCGTGGCTGCAATCGATCGATCTCGAATATCACAACGTCGATCTAGAATCCGGGTTGTATTACGAGCTGGCGCGGCAGGGATCAGTGCGGCGCTTGGTCCAAGAAGAAGAGATCAAGACCGCGATTTTCACTCCACCGGAAACAACCCGCGCTTTTTTCCGCGGTCGTTCCGTCGCGCGATTCAACGATCAGATCGCTTCAATTCAATGGGACGAGTTGGTGTTCTCGAACGGAGCGCTATCGCGCCGCGTGGCGTTACCCGAAGCGTTCGCCGACAGGCGTCTCGAAGCGCTAAACCAGGCTGCTCGCAACGGCAAAGATTTCTCCGAATTCATGCGTGCGGTCAGCGAGGTGGACTGATTTGATTAACACCGGCCTTCAGGCCGGTGTTAAAGGAACTCGAAAACGGTGAGCCGTTTAAACGGCTTTTGATATTCCATCGTTGAAACACCGCGCTGAAGCGCGGTGTGAATGAAAAAAATGGCCCTGTCATTAGCGATTTTCCGCTTGTTCACTTCTGACGGTCTAGCTAAGCATTTTCCCCAAAGCTTTATCGATGAAACGAAAAATTATTGCGGCCTTGATGAGCGCTCTTCCTCTCATTTGCGTAAGCGGCATTTACGCTGGGGATGGTTTTGAATCGGTTCGGTGTGGATCGGACGTCGTAAAAGCGTTGATCGGTCGGAAGTCGGCCAACGAGCCCGTCGTTAAGATTGAAGCGCGGCACAAGGAGATACAGCTCAAACATCTTGGCGCGGATATTATCTCGGATGATGAGCGTCTAAGCCTGGTTTCTTGGCAAATCTGTGGAGAAGAATACGCTACTCTCGAACAGGACGACGTCGTTAAAGACGCTATAAAATTTCCAAAACATTCTAAAGACACACCCGAATTCGACGGTTCGTGTCAAGTAAACGGCAAAGATGTTCCGTGGTACGCGGTTGGAGTGCTCAAGAACCAGGAAGGCGTCGCAATGCTGCAGGCGCTGGTCGCATGGAAGATCGACCAAAAGCAGAAAAAATTCGTTCCGCTTCAAGTCGAAGGACTTCGTTGTTCGCGCGACGAAATAATTACCGCCGACGGCGGGCGGTAGAATTGAAGGATGAGGGATGAAAGCAGGGCTGTTTCTAATCCAAAATAGCTCAGCTTTGTCTCGTTGATTCCGTTTCAAGAATGTTGATCGTAAACATCGCCTTCCCCTCGCGCTTTGGTCGCTATTTCAAGATCCGCCGAGACTTTATAACGGTAACCCGGCGAGAATTGAGTAAGGACCAGTCAGCGTGAAAACAGACTACGACCAGGCGATGAGGCGCAGTTCATGCGCCTGCATCATGTGCGGATGCGTCGGGACGACGCGGACGCTGAAACCGTAAGCGCCGGTTTCGGACGCGGGCACTAATCCGTGATAAACGTAACTGCCGTCGCCGTTACGTCCGCTTGGATTCAAGACCGCCACCGACGGATTTTTGACTCCACCGTTTTCGGCTTCACCATGATACGCTTCAACGCGGACGTGACTTGGGTCGACATCGCCTAGGTTCACGTGCGCGCTGACCTGGAGAGACTCACCGACCAAGATGTTCTGCCGGTCCTTGTTGCCGACTTGCACGTCGTAGATCCTCACTTGCGGCCAAACTTTGCGCATTTGAGACTTCCACTGGCTCAACTGCGTCGCCGGTTCGCATCCATTCTGCGAGAAACTTCCGTGAGAGCGTGCCGCCGGAATATAAAGACGCTCGGTGTATTCCTTCACCATTCGGTGAGTGTTAAAGATCGGTGTGACGCTGCGAATCGATTCGCGCATCAGTTGCAGCCAGGCAAGCGGCAGCTTGCCGTCGGGCTTCGCGTAGTAAAGCGGGATGATCTGGTTCTCGAGTAATTGATAAAGACTGTTCGAATCAACTTCAGTTTGGAATTCAACAGTGCCGTCGTTGATTTCGGCCGCAATCGTCCAGCCGTTATTACCGTTGAATCCTTCGTGCCACCAGCCGTCCAGCACGCTGAGATTAATCCCGCCGTTGGGGCAGCATTTCATTCCGCTGGTGCCGCTCGCTTCCATTGGCCGGAGCGGCGTGTTCAACCACAAATCGACACCCTGCACTAAACGGCGCGCGATGTAGCTGTCGTAATCCTCCAAAAACACGACGCGATTTTCGAATCCAGCTTCGCAACTGAATTTGTAGACTTGCTGGATCAACGCCCGGCCGCCCTCGTCGCGGGGATGAGCTTTGCCGGCAAAAATGAATTGAACCGGGCGTGTCGTGTCGTTGAGCAATCGCCTCAGTCGGTCCTTGTCACTGAACAACAGTGCGCCGCGTTTGTAAGTCGCGAACCGTCGCGCGAAACCGATCGTCAGCACTTCCGGGTCGAGGATCCGGTTCACATTACGAATTGCTTCCGGCGAATCCCCAATGCGTTGCCGCCGCACCCGCACCCGTTCACGAACAAATTCGACGAGGCGTCGCTTTAATTGCTGATGGGTTTCCCAGATTTGCGCGTCCGGAATGTCCATAACCCGCCGCCAGAAATCCGGCTCGGTAATGTGTTCCTCCCATTCGCCCAGGTATTTTCGATAAAGCGCGGAAAACTCCGGCGCCATCCAGGTTTTGGTATGAATGCCGTTCGTCACGCTGGTGATCGGCACTTCAGGAATGGGCACGCCATTCCAAACGTCTTTCCAAAGCGCACGGCTGACGTCGCCGTGCAATTTGCTCACGCCGTTGGAATGGCGACTCATTCGGAGCGCGAGGATCGTCATGCTGAATGGATCAGACCGATCGACGCGGGTTTGGCCGAATGAGAAAAGCTCGTCGAACGGGAGTCCGATTTCTTTGGCGAAATCGCCGAAATATTTCCGCATCATGTCGCGCGGGAACGAATCGTTTCCGGCCGGCACGGGAGTGTGGGTTGTGAAAACATTGGCCGACGCCACGATCTGAAGCGCGGAATAAAAATCGAGTTTTTTGTCGACCACATTTCGACGAATGCGCTCAAGCGCGAGAAAGGCCGAATGCCCTTCGTTCATGTGGAAAACTTCCGGATCAATTCCGAGCGCGCCCAGGGTTCGGACTCCGCCGATTCCGAGCATGATTTCCTGGCGCATCCGCATTTCCTGGTCGCCGCCGTAAAGTTCGGCAGTAATGAGACGGTCTTCGGCGTTGTTTTCCGGAATGTCGGTATCGAGAAGAAACAAACTGATCCGGCCGACCTGAAGTTGCCAGACCTTCGCAAAGACTTCGCGATCGAGGATTCGAACCGAAATCAGCAAGTTGTTTCCGTCGCGTTGCACCTCGCGAATTGGCAGATGATGGAAATTTTGATTGAGACTGATCGCTTGTTGCGCGCCATCCTTGTCGATCTCCTGCCGGAAATAGCCATGGCGATAGAGCAAACCGACCGCGACGAAGTTTAGGTCGAGATCGCTGGCGGACTTGCAATGGTCACCGGCCAAAATCCCGAGACCTCCGGAATAATTCGGGATTGATTCATGAAATCCGAACTCGGCCGAGAAATAAGCGATCGGTTTCTTGATCGCCGCGCCCGGGCCGGCTTTACCGTAGGTGTCTTGTCGCGCGAGATAGTTCCGAAACGTGTCGTGGACCTGTTTGAGCTCACGGAGAAATGTTTTGTCCTGGGCCAGTTCTTCCAACCGCGCCTGACGTGAAAGCTGCAACATTCGCACCGGATTATGATTCGTCCGGTCCCACAAATCGGGATCGAGGTGGCGAAAAAGACGCCGGGCGGTCGGCTCCCACGTCCACCAAAGATTAAACGTGATTTCGCGCAATGGTTCGAGCGCGGCCGGAAGAGTCGGAATTACGTTGTAAATTTGGAATGTCGGCATGGTCGGCAGCGAAGTGGGAAGGTGGCGAAGAATTAGCGGGTCGGCAAGTTTCTCCCGTATCTAGTGCATAACCCGCGCCAATCAGCCTTCCCGAATCCGGCCGTCGACTGGCTACTGCGCAGCACGGAACGGCTTACGCGGAGCGAGGTAGAGCCCCACCAGGAAACCGGTCACCACGCCACACAAGTGCGCCGAGGTGCTTACTTGCGGTGTGAAAATGTCGAACGCGATCTGGATCCCAATGATCAGCAGGATATTCAGCAATCTTTGCTTTGCCTGTCCCACGTGACGATGGCGAACCAGAAATCCAGCCCATGCTCCGACGATCCCCATAACGCTTCCCGAGGCACCAACCAGTTCCGCTTGTGGTAAAATCTTCAGCAAAGTCAGCGCAACGACGCCGGCAGTCGATCCAATCCCGGAAATTAAATAAGCGGTCGCGAAGCGGATGGAACCGATCGTTCGCTCGAGCGATGGCCCGAGAATGTAGAGAGCAAACAAATTGAAAAGGAGATGGGCAACGTTGTAGTGAAGAAAAAGTGCGGTAATCAACCGCCAAAATTCTCCTTCGCCGATGACCTCTGCGTAATCCAAGGCGCCGAGTCGTCGCATTACCAGAGGAGAGTCGAGCGCTCCCCGGCGCCATTCGACGTAAAAAACGACAACATTGATGAGAATGAAGAGAAAAACGACCGGCGCTTCTTTTAGACGTCGATAAAAATTGTATTTCAAGGAGCTTTCGGGCCGATCGGTCGCGCTGCCGTGCCAGCGCGCGGCAAGCGAACGAAAAACTCCGAGCTGTTCACGCACTTGCTGAGTGGGATGCAGCCACTGAAGAAGCGCGGTTAACCGGAACGCCGATTCATATCGGCCTTGTTCGGCCAGTTTCGAGGCTTGGCGCAGACCGACAGTCGGTAAAAACAAAAGAAGAAACCATGCGCCACCTCCGATGTAGCCGGCGACAGTCGATTTCAAAAGCCAGGTCGCGCCGGTGATCACCAGAACTATCACCGCAGCGACGCGCCACCCCCGAAAGACTCCACCCGGTCGCCACGCGCGCACTAAAACGAGTAACGGCGAGACGACTGCGATAAAAAGAAAGATGTGGTTCAGGTCCAAGTTGTCCCTCTGGCGCTACGCAATTGAGCGTTGAAAGTTGAACGTTGAGTGGTGAGAGTTGTTCGGGCGGAGCAACGTTCAACGTCCGACGCTTAACGTCCAACACTGAATTAAAATATGGGAATCACCGTTACGGATTATCTCGATGTTGTTTCATCATGGTGCTTTTGGTCCGAGCCGACTTGGGCCGAACTGAAAAAGCGCTATCAAGGCCGCGTCGCATTTCAATGGAAGATCGCATTAATGGACCCGAACGGTTTGCCGACTTCGCGCGAACAGGAACAATGGTTTTATCGCCGGAGCGGGATGTTGATGCGGTCGCCGGTCATGCTGAACACGGACTGGTACGACGCGAGCTTGAAGGAATGGCTGCCGGCAAATGCGACGGCTGAAGCGGCCAAAGATTTTGGAATCACCGATGATCGCGTCCGGCTTGCGCTGAGTTACGCGGCGTTGGGAGACGGAAAAAAAGTGAGCGATTGGAGTGTTTGCGCCGAAGTCGGGGCCAACGCTGCCAAGCTCGATAAAGCGAAGTTGCTGGAAACCGCACGATCATCCGCAATTGAAAAGCGGCTCCGGGAATCAACCGCTGAATTTCACGCAATGCAGATCACGCAGCGGCCCACTTTCGTCGTCGACACGGACATCGGCGACCGCGCGATTTTTTCCGGTGTAGTGAGGCTGGACCCGATCGCGGCGACAATTGACAGCATGCTTGACGATTTGGCCTTCTACGCCACACACAAGGCTCACTTCGGTGATCCGCCGGCGAAGTAAGTGCAGTCTGAGATTACATCTTTCGGCGTAGGAACTGCTCCGATTTATCTTGCCAGTATCAAAATGTTGCCTACATCTTCCCTTCGGCTCACGATTATGGCGCGGGCACTTTGGTGCGGTTCTCGCAGCCGCGGCAAAGCAGAGTGTATCGGCAGTTGTGCAGGCGACGGTCGATCAAATGCGACAGGACAAAACACCGGCGAAATGGCGCACTCCCATCTCGCGGGCCAGGAGACTAGAATAATCTGCAACCACAAATTCGTGTAAACGGCCGCATTCGCGCTCGCGAAGTCCGGGTCATTATTGGGACAAGCGGCCAGCAGCTCGGGGTCATGAAATTGTCGGACGCCTTGCGAGAAGCGCAGAGTCGCGGACTCGATTTGGTTGAGGTCGCGCCGACTGCCAATCCGCCGGTCTGCAAAATCGTTTCGCTAGGGAAGTTCCGCTACGATCTTTCCAAGCACGACAAAGACAAAAAGCCGGGCGGCGCGAGATTGAAGGAAATTAAGTTTCGGGTAAACATCGACGAGCACGATTACCTGACCAAGGTTCGGCACGGCGAAGAATTTCTGGACCGTGGCAATAAGGTTCGGGTTCAGCTTCAATTTCGCGGCCGCGAAATGGCCCACCAGGAATTTGGAATGCAACTCATGTACAAAGTGCGCGATGATCTGGCTGGAATGTCGCAGGTGGAAATGGAACCCAAGATTACCGGTCGGAACATCACTATGACTTTAACGCCGCTGCCGGCGAACCGTCGCAAACGGCGTTTTCTGCCGTCACCGAAAGAAAAAGAATCGGCTACGGCCGAATCTCCCAACGGCAGTAAATCGTAATCGGCGCTCGCGGCGAGCGAGTCTTGGTTCAGTGCTTTTTAGGCGGAGCTGCCACCGGCGTTCCACTCGGCATCGCGTTTACCGATTGGATCTTTTGCAAGCGCGCCTTGCGCTCGACTGCTTCTTTGTTCTTGCCGTTGATCTTTAGGGCCGCGTCGGTTTCCATCAGCGAATTCTGGATATCGCCGCGAGTCTCGTAAATGTAAGCGCGATAATTGTGATACTTAATCTCGCCAGGATTGAGTTTGCTTGCCTCGGCGTAATCGGCGAGCGCTTTGTCGTTATCACTGATTTTCATCTCGATCGCCGCCCGCTGTTCGAAAGCACCCGGATCGGGCTTAATCTTGATCGATTCTGCTAAATCATTCATCGCGTCCTGAAATCGCTGATCGTTGGCATAGGCAAACGCACGCTGGCGATAGGCCAGCGCGAGACTCGTAGTGAATTTACGATCCTTCTCGGCAGCCTTGCGGAAACCATCGATAGCTTTGTCCCAGTTTTGGTCCTTGGCAGCTTGCGAAGCCTCTCGCGCAATTTTCGCGGCTTCTGAATTTCCTTCCTGTTGGGCGGCTGGCGCCATCGTCAGGCCCATTGTGATTATGAGGCAGAAAGCGAACAATGTTTTCATGGTTAGCGAAGTTGACGGTTAGATTGCCTAAACAATTCGAAATTGGCGATCACAATTCTCACGGTTGGCGGTCAAGTTTGCTCCGGGGTCGGCCCCTGCTCGACGTCGATTTTTGGCTCGGCTTCCGAGGTTGCCTGGCCGGGGCCGGGCGCGTCTAGCCGGGTAATTCGCAAAGCACGCCCGGTTTTTTCATCGATCTGAACAATCGCGCCGTGTAATCGGACGTCGCCGCCGGCAACCGGGAACGGCGCCGGCAAATTAGAGACAAACCGATTCATTATCGGATCGATTGCGCGCCCGAGAATTGAATTCATCGGCCCGCACATTCCGGCATCGCACAGAAATGCCGTGCCGCCCGGAAGGATTTGTTCGTCCGCGGTCTGCACATGGGTATGGGTGCCGAGCACTGCCGAAACTTTGCCGTCAAGAAAACGACTCATCGTAATTTTTTCGCTCGTTGTTTCGCCATGCACGTCAACGATGATGTTCGGGGTCTCTTCGCGGATCTTGGCGACGGTCGACTCCATCGCGCGAAACGGATTGTCCAGGATCGGCTGCATGAACGTGCGGCACTGGACGTTGATCACACCAATTTTTCCTTTCGCCGTGTCCAACACAATCGAACCGTTGCCGGGGGCGCCGGCCGGATAATTGATGGGTCGCAATAGCCGCGGCTCGGTGTCGATAAACGTTAACGTCTCTTTTTGATCCCACACGTGGTCGCCAGTGGTAACTACGGCCACGCCAGCGCGAAGAAGGTCAATGGTGATCTTGCCGGTAATTCCACGCCCGCCGGCTGCATTCTCGCCATTAACGACGATAAAATCGATCGCGTGCTGCTCTTTCAATTCCGGGAGCCGTGCGATGACCGCGTTGCGGCCAGGCTCGCCCACGACGTCTCCGAGAAAAAGTACCGTTAGCATTGAACAGGATCGTGCTGAAAATGACAAATGACGAATGACAGAATGTCGAAGGAATAACAAATGACAAAGCCCAAATCATTGCGGTGTCCAACAGGAGCGGCGTCTAACGATTCGAGCTTCGTCATTCATTCGTCATTCGCCATTCGAGCTTCGTCATTTCTGTTGTTGCCACTCCTAATCGGCTCTTCCGCAGCAACAGAGAACATCGGCATCCTGGGCAACAAACCGAGGTGGGAAGTACTCGAGAGTTATCAACATACCATCACGCATGGCGAATTCGTGCATCTCATCAACGACGTTTACTGCACCCACGGAATTCCCGACGACTTGATTAAGATCGATACCGACTCGGCGGAGATCGTGACAAATCGCAATTCGAAGGATGTTTTCAAACTCGAGTTTGCGCCGGATGAAAACTCGAAGGCCCACGTCCCGCGACTTTGGCGACCGGCGAAATCATTGCCGCGGCCAAAATCGAACAAACCGCTCGCCGGATTGCGGATCGCGCTGGACCCCGGTCATCTCGGCGGGAAATGGGCGAAAATGGAGGAGCGCTGGTTTCAGGTCGGCGATACGAAACCAGTGACGGAAGGGGATCTCACGTTGCGCGTGTCGCGAATGCTGGCCACGCGATTACGAAAACTTGGCGCGACCGTCTTGTTTGTTCGCAACAGCACTCAACCGGTTACGCCGAAGCGTCCGCGCGATTTCAAGGAGCTCGCGCGCAAAATCCTGATCAAGAACGGCGTCCCACGCCCGCGCGATGAAGTTTTGAATCCGAAGGACCCTGAAAAAGAAGGCACGATTAAGTTTCAAAGCGAGATTTTGTTCTATCGATACAGCGAAATCCGGCGCCGGGCAGTGTTGGTGAACACGAAGCTGCATCCCGACCTTGTTGTGTGCCTTCATTTCAATGCGGAAGGGTGGGGTGATCCCGCGAATCCAACATTGGTCGATCTCAATCATCTGCATTTATTGGTCAACGGATCGTATTTGCAGGACGAGCTCGCGCTCGATGACGAACGATTTGAGATGATCCGGCGGCTGCTCAGTCGCGCATACGATGAAGAGCTCCCGATTGCCGATACAGTGGCCTCCTCAATGGCGAGAGCGACCGGGCTGCCAGCCTTTCAATATCCGACAACGCTGACGACGACAAAGGTGGGCGCGAGCGGTTACGTTTACGCGCGCAATCTGCTCGCGACCCGGATTTACCGTTGTCCAGTGGTTTACTGCGAACCCTACGTTATGAACAGCAATGACGGTTTCGCTCGAATTCAGGCCGGCGATTACGAAGGCACGAAGGAGATCAACGGCGTGGAAAGGAAAAGTATTTTTCGCGAATACGCCGACAGCGTAACCGACGGGTTGCGCGAATATTATTCGAAGGCGCGGGGGCTATAACGCGGCGATCGCCGCGCGAATATCGTCCATCGTCACGTCCGTCGATAAATTCGCCGAACCGATTTCGGGCGTTACAACAAAGCGGATCTCACCTCGAACGAATTTTTTGTCGAACTTCAGCGCGTCGCCGATCTTCTCGCGTGGAAAATCCTTCGGCACGCGCGTGGGCAGTTGGAACTTATGGAGAAGATCGGCAATCCGGTCGCACTCGGCTTTGGCCAGGCCGGCTTTCTTCATTGAAATCAAACATGCCGCAATCATTCCCAAACTTACCGCTTCGCCGTGGGCGATTCCACGATAGTCGGCCGCTCGCTCGATTCCATGTCCGACGGTGTGACCGAAATTAAGCAAGGCACGTTCGCCTTCCCTTTCATGCTCGTCTTGTTCAACGATTCGCGCTTTTAATTCGACGTTTCGCCGAATCAATGGCGGAAAATCGATGTTCTTCGGTTCTACGCCTTCGAGTTGCCCGAACATCTCGGCGTCGGCGATAATCGAATGCTTGATGATTTCGGCGAAACCCTGATTGAGTTCCCGTTGCGGCAATGTTTTTAAAACGTCCACGTCGTCGAGAACAAGGATCGGTGGATGCACGGCGCCGATCAGATTTTTTCCAGCTCGCGCATTCACGCTGGTTTTCCCGCCAATCGAGCTGTCAACCATCGCCAAGAGGGTGGTTGCAATTTGAACGTGCGGGATGCCGCGCTCGAAAATCGAGGCGACAAATCCGGAAAGATCTCCGATGACGCCCCCGCCGAGGCCGATCAGGAAAGATTGTCGATCCAGGCCCGCGCCAAGCATCTGTTCGCAGATCTCGCCGGCTTGTTCGAGCGTCTTCGCTCGCTCGCCCGTCGGAACGGTAATCAGTTTCGGTTCGTAACCCACCGACCTGAGGTTTTTCGCGAGGGCTCCGGCAAACAGAGGCCCAACGTTTGTGTCGGTAATGATGGCGCACTGGCCGGGAGGCAAATGCGCGTTCTTCAACGCATCGCCTACTTGTCCCAGTAAACCCGGGGCGATTAGCACGCGATACGGATGCCTGGCTGACTGAATCTCAACCGAGATCACGTCGAAAGGGTAGAAGCTTTTGTTCGTTCGAAAAGCAAAACCATCTGTTTATCAAAGCTTTCGGATTGACGAAAACCATGCGATTCTGTGTAACTAACTTTATGTCCGACGCGCCGCCACCACCACCGCCACCGGCCTCTGATTCTCCGAGATCAACCGGACTTCCTTCGAATATAGCAGCCGCGCTAGCCTGCATTCCGCTGATCGGCGGTATCGTCTTTTTCATTTTGGAAAAACACGATTCGTTCGTGCGCTTTTACTCGATGCAATCGATCGTTTTTGGACTCGCTTGGTTCCTGTTCAATGTCGTTTCGGCTATCGTCCACGCGATCTTCGGGGCTATCCCGGGAATAGGGGGCATTCTGGTGTTTTTCTGGGCAATCATTGCCGCGATCGTCCATATCGGATTCGTAGTTCTTTGGATTATTGCCACGGTGAAAGCCTTCAGTGGGGTGCGCTGGGACATTCCCTACATCGGGCCGCTCGCGCGTAAACAAGTCGGCGAAGGTTAAACCCAAGTAGCGACGATTGACCTCAATCGGACGCAACCCGACGGTGAGCGAGCGAATCAGCCGCCGCTACCTAGAATCTTTACCACGACTTCCGTCAAGATTAGTTCGTGGTCGAGCTGCGTCGTAACCAGCTGAAGATTCGCGGTCAGGCATGCTTTCATTCCCGCGATCAGTTGGTCGGTTTCAAAACGGTGGGCGTTTTGAGCGGCAATCCCGAGCGCAAAGGCATTCACCGTCCCGTCTTTCTTGCGGGGCAAATGCGCAGTCGCGTCGGTCGGCAGCCGATTGATCGCGGAGATGAATGGAAATGGCGCGTGCGGCCGCTGCAATCTGTGGCGCTCCATTAAATCTTTCGCGAGGAGTAAATTTCGAACGGTCGGCAGAACCGCCACCAGCAAGATACCAATCGCGCTTTCACCTTGGTCGAGTAATTGGCGCGCCAGATCGAGCGCACGTTCAAGATCGCATTCCGCGAGCGCGTTACTTAAATCGAAAATCACGCCCTCGCGGGTGAGGGGAACGAGCTCTCGGACGACGTCGATCTTCACCGCCCGCTCCTTGCCAAGGTAAAGGTCGATTTTCTCCAGCTCGTTCTCGATCTCGCGCGTGTCGCCGCCGGTCAGCAGAACGAAAAGATCGAGCGCACCTTCGTCAAATTGCAGCTTTCTCTTTTTCGCTCGCGCCTGAACAATTTCGGTTGCTTCTTCCTCCCACCCGCCGCGGCTGGAGTCGAGTTTGTCGAAAACCTGTAACTCCGCCCGTTTGACGAGCGATTTGTAAAACGAACGCCGCTTATCCACCTCGATCGCGCTCAGCAACAAGATGATTTCAGATCCGAACCCTTCGTTAATCTCTTCAGTCAACTCTTCGAGCGCGGTTTGCACGCTCGCCGAGCGCGCTTTCTGATCGTCACCAAGAAAATTTGCGTTCTTCAGCCAAACCAGCTTCTGACTTCCGAAAAATGGAAGCGTGCGCAGCGCTTCGATCGTCGATCTGATCCGGGCCGCTGCCTGGTCCGCGTTATCCGCGGCGCCGTCAATTATTTCGAGTCCGAAGTCCCCCGCGTCTGCGGGTTTCAGTTTCTCGGCCAGTTCCGACGCAGTGTGCTTCACCTCGATGTCATCTGAGCCAACGACGGCATGGATCTTCGCAGGTGCTGCGGTGTTGGCCTTTGCCTTTGCTTTCGGCACACTGTGACTCTGCCGACTTTATTTTCGCAAGGCAAGCGGTCGCCGCGACGACCTTGCCGACTCGAAACTAATTGCTGGCTTGCTGCAAAGACGTTCCGAAGTCTTTGGAAGCGTAATCGCGAAACTTTTCGTCCAACGCAGCAACGGTCGGGAAATTAGCAGGATAAAACTGAGATAACGCGGTTTCGAAAGGCTGATGCCGTGCGAGGGCATCGAGCAATTTCAGAAAGCTCGATTTGTCGGTAATGGCGAGGAAGCGTACCAGACGTTCGGACTCATTATAAAACGTGTGCACCTTTTCCGATGGGGGATGCGTCATAGCTGTCAGAGCCGATAGCGGAATGAGATCGCTCGGTGCAATTGATTCGGAGTGCGGCTTGCCGAGGTAACCACGCGCCCTCTGGTAACTTGCGTGCGAATCCTTGGAGATGAATTGGGCAATTCCTTCATCAAGCCAGCAGGGAATACCGTCCGTGTAAAACCGATGAAGGACCAAGTGAACAATTTCGTGGCCAAGCGAGTTGTCGCTGAACCGGAAGGCGGGATTGCGCTGGATGAAGAGACTGCCCGCTGAATGAATTCCGCCGCTCCATTGTTCCAAATGCCCAAACTGTTGAAATTGTTGCCAATCTTCGGGTCGTTCGAAAATATAAATATGCGACTTAATGTCAGTGGTGAGTTGTTCGCGCTCCAGTTCCTTGACGACAACGCGATAGTGGAACTCAGCTTCGATAGAAACAGGTGTGGCGACGTAATCATGAACAAAGTGGTAGATGAAATGTTCCGTCTCGGCGTGCTTCCACTGGTCCGGATGAATCGCCAGTGCTTTCTCACCGAGTGGATTCGGATCACGCTGGCTCAACTGCGAAAATTCGACTTCCGTCAACGAGTTGAGGCCGACGGATAAGTCTTGTGCGATCACACCCGACCAGACACAAGTCATTATGGCGAGGACGGCGATAAAAATGCGACGCATACGCAACAAGTGAAGCGAGTTCCATGCGAGCAACGTTGTAGAGGCGCTGGTGCCAAGCGCCTACTAGTAGTTCGGTGCTTGAGAACAAGCACCGCTACAACACTACACCCGTGATCTACGCCGCCCCGAATTACGCGTATATTTCACCGGGCGGCGCTTCGGTTCGATCTTGATCAATCCCGTCCCGCTTTTCACTTCCATGATTTGATCGCGCAACAGGGCGGCGCGTTCGAACTCGAGATTCGCGGACGCCTGTTGCATTTCGTCTTCCAGTTCACGCAGCAACTCAGTCAGGTCGAAGTCGCCGCCGACTTCGCGAATCACCGATGATTCAATTTCCCGGCCGCGCAAAATCGTATGCAGACTTTCTTGGACGGCGCGACGCACGGTCTGGGGCGTGATTCCGTGTTTCTCGTTGTATTCGACCTGCTTGGTGCGGCGATATTCCGAAATCGAGATCAGCGCTTCCATGCTTTGGGTCACGACGTCGGCAAATAGAACGACCTCGCCATTGACGTGACGCGCCGCCCGACCTGCGGTCTGGATCAGTGACGTTTGGCTGCGTAGAAATCCTTCTTTGTCCGCATCCAGGATGCAGACCAGCGAGACTTCCGGAAGATCGAGTCCTTCGCGAAGCAGATTGATTCCGACCAGAATGTCGAACTCCGCGGCCCTGAGACCGCGCAGAATTTCAACGCGCTCGATAGTGTCGATGTCGCTGTGGAGATATCGAACCTTCAAGCCGACGTCGCGAAGATAGTCCGCGAGATCTTCGGCGGTGCGTTTAGTCAGTGTTGTGATCAACACACGCTCTGCTTTTTCCACACGCTGCCGGCAAAGCTCAATCGTGTCGTCGATCTGATTCTTAAGTTGTTTGATCGTTATTTTCGGGTCGAGAAGGCCAGTTGGCCGGATAATTTGCTCAACCACCAGAGCCGCACCCGGCGTGTCGGCGTCGAATTTCTCCGCCGGCTCGTCGGTCCTCGAAATATAAACTTCACCTTTCGGTGATCGCTTTTTCCCCGGCAAGACAAAAGGAACAGGTTCATCGACTCCGATGCGCTGACGGCGATGCGGCAGGTAAGCTTTGTTTCCAACGACGCTGTTCTGAATTTCGAACTCGGCCGGGGTCGCGCTCACGTAAACGAGTTGATTGGTGACCTTCATGAACTCGTCGAAGTTGAGGGGACGATTATCGAGCGCGCTCGGAAGACGAAATCCATAGTCAACCAAGACACTTTTGCGCGAGCGATCGCCTTCATACATGCCTCCGATCTGCGGAATCGTGGCGTGCGATTCGTCGATCACCACCAGGAAATCTTTCGGAAAGAAATCGAGAATCGTGTACGGTTTTGAGCCGGGCGGCCGGCCCGACAAATGCCTCGAATAATTTTCGACTCCGTTGCAAAAGCCCATCTCCTGTAACATTTCGAGATCGTACTCGGTGCGGATGCGCAGCCGTTGCGCTTCCAAGAGTTTGTTGTTGGATTCGAGAACTTTGATTCGGTCCTCCAACTCGGCTCGGATTGTCTGAAGCGCGCGGTTCAATTTGTCAGCCGGAGTGACGAACTGCTTCGCCGGATAAAAGACGATCAAACTGAGCGATTCGCGCGCGTGCCCGGTGAGGGGATCGAAACGCGTAATCGCGTCGATCTGGTCGCCAAAAAATTCAAGACGGACCGCGTCTTCGTCGGCGGTGGCCGGATAAACTTCAACTACGTCGCCGCGGACCCGGAATTTGCCGCGCGAAAAATTAATGTCGTTACGCTCGTAGAGCATATCGACCAACCGCCCCAGGACGGTTTCCCGCGAAACGTGTTGGCCGCGTTTTACGCTGAGCAGCATTCGTTCGTAGTCTTCCGGCGAAGTAACGCCGTAAATGCACGATACGCTGGCAACGACGATGGTGTCGCGCCGCGAAAGGAGTGAACTGGTCGCGGACAAGCGCAGGCGCTCAATCTCTTCGTTAATCGACGAGTCCTTTTCGATGTAGGTGTCGGTGCGCGGAATATAAGCTTCCGGCTGGTAGTAATCGAAATAGCTGACGAAGTATTCGACTGCGTTCTTGGGGAAAAATTGCCTGAACTCCGAATAAAGCTGGGCCGCGAGCGTTTTGTTATGGGAGATCACCAATGTGGGCCGGTCCAGCTCGCGGATTACGTTTGCAACGGTGAAGGTTTTGCCCGAACCGGTAACGCCGAGCAGGGTCTGATGGCGGTTGCCTGCGGCGACCGATTTGATCAGCTTGGCTATGGCCTGGCCCTGGTCGCCCTTGGGTTTGTAGTTCGATTCAAGCTGGAAGGGCATCCGGCAAAATAGCATCACCTGCGGGGCGCTGAAAGGCGCACGAAGGTTGACTGGGCCGGACAAAGGGCGATAAACATCGACAACTGGAGGAGCCCTGAATCCGCGAAAATTCCTCGCTGAGCTAAAGCGTCGCAACGTCTACAAGGTGGCGGTCGCCTACATCGTCGCCAGCTGGGCGCTTGCCCAGGGAATCGCACAGGTCTTGCCGGTCTTTGATATTCCAAATTCGCTCATCCGTTGGGTGATCGTGGCGATGCTGCTGGGATTTCCGGTCGCGATGCTGCTGGCGTGGGTCTACGAACTAACCCCCGAAGGCATTGTTCGGGAGGAACAAGTCGATCCGGTCACTCGCAAAAGCGCGGGCCGTATTCTCGATTTCGTGATCATCGGTGTTCTCCTCGTCCTGGTGGGCGTTTTGATTTACGGGCGCGTTCCTTTTCGAAGTTCGAGCGGGGAACCAATTCCCCAGAAGAGTATCGCGGTGCTGCCGTTTGCGAATTTTAGCGACGACAAACAGAACGCTTTTTTTGCCGATGGAATGCAGGACGACATTCTGACCGCGCTGGCCAGAATTGGCGGTCTGCGAGTGATCAGCCGTTCATCAGTGATGCAGTTTCGAGATCCCGCCGCGCATACGTTGCGGGAAGTCGGCAAGTTACTGGGGGTTGCGAATGTTCTCGAAGGCAGCGTTCGAAGGGAAGGAGAACGGGTCGTCGTCAACGTCCAACTAATCAACGCACTGACTGACGCCCATCTTTGGGCCAATCGGTACGAGCGCACGCTTGCCGACTCGCTAGGCCTGCAGGGTGAACTCGCGTCGCAAATCGCAAGCGAATTACGCGTGACGTTGAGTCCAAATGAAAAAACGAACCTAGAAACCAAGCCGACCGATAACAGCGACGCTTATCTGGTTTACCTTCAGGCGAACCAGATTGAACGCGGCCCGGATACGTTGCTCGAGGACTACAAGAAAGCGGAGCGGCTTTACGTGAAAGCGATCGGACTCGATCCCAAGTTCGCGCTCGCTCATGCGCGGCTTGCCTCAACCCGCGCGGAAATTTTTCATTACTATGAACCGCTCGACAGCTGGAAAACCAGAGCCCGATCGTCGGCCGAAACCGCGTTGCAGCTGCAGCCGAGCCTGGGCGAAGCGCATCTCGCAATCGGTCAGTGCATTTATTGGTTCGAACAGGATTACGATGCGGCACTGGTTGAATTCGATGCTGCGCTGCGGTTGGCGCCGAATAATACCGAAACCGGCGGACTGATCGCCGCGATCAAACGACGGCAAGGCAAATGGGACCAGGCGCTCGAGGCGTATCGGAATATGAGCCGGCTCGATCCGCAGAACCCGAACATCGCTCGCAATTTGCTCTTCACTTGCACGTCGATGCGACGTTGGGCCGACTCCGCGCACGAAGCCGAGCGAATGATCGCGATGGCCCCGGATTCGATTGTGGCAAAAACACAAAAGGGATATGTCGATTTCTGGTGGAAGGGCGACACCACGTCGTTGAAATCAATGCTCGCCGAAATTCCGGCCGTGACGGATCCGGATGGCCTGGTCACGACTTGTCGGTGGGATTTGGCAATGATCACGCGTGACTTCGCGGCGGCGTCGCAGGTCGTCGAAGCTTCCCCACTGAGCGACTTTTCGTATTTGAATGGCAGCACGACGCCAAAGAGTTTTCTTCAAGGATGCGTTTATCTCGCCGAGGGCAATGCTGCCGCAGCTCAAAAACTGTTTGAGATCGCTCGTCAGAATTTTGAGGCCGCGGTCAAGGAATCTCCGAAGAGCGCAGAACGACACGCGAATTTCGGGTTAGTCAACGCATTCATCGGGCGAAAAGAAGAAGCGATCCGCGAAGTCCGCCGCGCGGTGGAGCTCAAACCGGAATCAAAAGACGCGCTCGATGGCACGCTAATGAATGCTTATCTCGCACTCGTTTATGTCCGAGTCGGTGAGAAAGATCTCGCACTGCCGTTGATCGAGCGGCTGCTGAAAACTTCAGGTCCAGTCGACAGCGCGAATTACAGTATCACCGTGAACGATTTGAAATCCCGGTGGGAATGGGATCCGATCCGGAGCGATCCGCGTTTTCAAAAACTGATCGAACAAGCGCCGCAGTGAACCGATTTTTCGCCGAACTTAAACGGAGAAAAGTCTACCCGATTGCGGTGGCATATCTGGTCGGTGGCTGGGCGCTCGCTCAAGGGATCGCACAGGTCCTGCCGGTGTTTGACGTTCCGAATTGGCTGATTCGATTCCTAGTCGTTCTAATCGTTGTCGGATTCCCAGTCGCTCTCACGCTTTCATGGTTTTTCGATCTCACGCGCTACGGCGTCGTGCGAACTCCAAACTTGAAAGACATCGATACTGCGCTCAAGCCGGCTGCCGGCGAGAACTCGATCGCTGTTTTGCCGTTTGCCGATCTCAGCCCGAATCGCGACCACGATTATTTCAGCGATGGCATTGCCGAGGAAATTCTGACCGCACTCTCCAAGATCGACAATTTGCGCGTGGCCGCGCGACGCTCGTCGTTCTGGTTCAAGGATCAAAAGGCTGATTTACGCGAAGTCGCAAACAAGCTGAACGTGGCCCATGTCCTGGAGGGATCCGTCCGTCGCGACCAGAATCGCGTGCGCGTCACCGCAGAATTAATCGATGCGCGCAGAGGTTTTACGATTTGGTCCGATACATTCGAACGGGAGATGCAAAATATCTTTGCCCTGCAAGACGAAATCACGCGCGCGATTGTCGATAAGCTAAAACTAAAATTGGAGATTTCGCCATCGGCGCCGGCCCGCCGCCTGGATGCGTACGATTCGTATCTTCAGGGTCTCTTTTATTCAGACAAGAGCACTGAGGAGGCGTTGCGAAAAAGCTTAGGATACTTTGAAGACGCGTTGCAGAAGGATCCGCGTTTCGGCCGCGCTTGGACGGGAATTGCAAAATCTTGGCTTTGGTTGGCTGACGCTTACGTCGCGCCATTGGAGGCATATTCCAAAATGCGCGATGCCGCCCTCAACGCGTTGAAAATCGACAAAAGCGACGCAGAAGCGCATGTCTATCTTGGGGAAACGAAACGGATCCTCGACTGGAACATGGATGGCGCGGCGCGCGAATTTTATCGCGCGATTGAAATTGATCCGAAATCTACGCCGACAAACTACTTTCTGGCTGCCTTCCTTTCCGCCCGGGGCGACCGTGACGAGGCGCTCAAATATCTACAGCGCACGTCGACTATTGATCCGGCTTCGCTTTGGGTCGCGAATTCCGCCTGCGAACTTTATCGCTATTTTGGCTTGTACGACCAAGCGCTAGTGGCCGGCGAACGTGCGCTACAACTCGATCCTGCCTTCCTTTACGGGGAGCCGTTGCTAGCGGCTCTCTACCGCGAAATGGGTTTCTTCGACGAAGCGATTGCTCTCTACGACAAAGCGCTGCGGATCAGCGGCCGACCTGCCTTTGGTCATGCTATCACTTACGCACGAATGAAACAGCCGGAGCAAGCTCGCGAGCTGTTGGCGAAGGCGATCGCTGCTCGCTCGGGTTACACACCGGGCGACGCGACCGCGCACGTTTATGTTGCCCTTGGCGCGTACGACGATGCGATGCGCGAATTGGAACGCGCTGCTAATGAGCGCTCTTCATCGCTTCATTTCATTGGTATTGCCCCCGAATTTGCACCGCTCCGGCCAGACAAACGTTTCGTGTCGTTAGTCGAAAGAATCGGGCTGGAACCAAAAAAAGTTTTCGCGGTCAATCCTCCGCAGTGATTACTGAAAGATCACGTCCTGCCCGTGACCGTGCGATCGCACTCCGTAGTTATGGAGATCGCGCGCAGCCAGCTGCATTCCGAAAATCAGCGCGGCAATCAAACCGAAATACAGGATCGACATTATCCAGCGCTGCGCGGTGGTAACTTCGTAATAGCGGCGTTCTTCTTCGGTCCGTTTGCGAAACAGTGAGATGACCCGCGGCAAAGATGCGATCACCATCAGCCAAACGATGAAATTGGGGAATTTCCAGCCGAACCAGAGCAACACCGCAAACCCCGGCAGCCAAAGCCATCGCGACAGAGCGGTCACGATTCGTCCGCCGTCCAGCATTCCAACCGGGGTCAGATTGAAGAGATTCAAAAAATAGCCAAACCACGCGAGCGCGAAGAAAATCGGAACGTCGAAAGTTTCTCCGATCACGTTGCAGGCAAATGCGCCTAACGAACCTAACATCGGTCCGCCGATGCCGACGCAGGCTTCCATCCAGGCATTGCGTGGCGCCTCCTTAAGCGCGATGAACGCGCCCATAAATGGAATAAAGACCGGCGCGCCGACTTTGAGTCCAAATTTTTTGGCAACAACGAGGTGACCACACTCGTGAACGAGTAGGAGTACGACGAAGCCGACCGCGAACTTCCAGCCCCACATCATCGTGTAAACCCAGATCATCAACAGCATCGTGCCGCCCGATTTGAGCAGAAGAGGCAAAAACTTGAGCGCGGGAAGAATGAAAAACTTTAGTTTTGCGAAAAACTTGGCGATGACGACAAAGACCACGCCGATCGGACCGAGCGCTTTTTTGACGCGGGCCTGCCAGGGTTGTTGTGATGGATGGGCGGCGTCAGTCTCGATCGCACTGCCATCGGGTGTTCCGTTCATTTATATAACTTTCAACAAGATTGCCCTCACCTCAATCCTTTCCCAATGAGAGAGGAGGTAAAAGGAAATGCGCGATTCCTTCCCTGTCCCTCAGGGAGAGGAAAACGCCAAGCGGCAGGTGACGGTTCCGTAAGCCAAGTCAGACAGAAGGGTTTCGCATTTCATTGAATGCTCCGCCCAAATTCGCGAGGACGTCACTCGCCAGCAGCGATTCTTCGCTTGCGCCTTGTTGGAAAATTGCAATTTCGGCCGCGCGCCCGCAAGCCCAGGCGCCCATCCGGCCGCAATCGTAAAGAGACAACTCGCGCCCGGCCAGTCCGGCGCAAACTCCAGTGAGCACATCACCCATTCCACCGCTGGCCATGCCCGGGTTGCCGGTGGTGTTGTAACTGATCGGCTTTCCCCGCTCGCAAACTATCGTGCGACTTCCCTTCAGGAGCAGCGTAATCGGGAATCGGTCGCAAAAATTTCGGGCGACCCCGGCCCGGACCATTTTGCCGACCTCCATTAAACGTTGCATCTCTCCCGGATGCGGTGTGAGCAGGCGCGGTCCTCGGCAACTTCGCAAAATATCTATTTTGTCCGCGACGATGTTCAGACCATCGGCGTCGACAACCATCGGTTGAGTCGCGTTCTCGATAAGATTCAAAATTTCCGGTGCGCGCGATTTTCCTAACCCCGGTCCGAGCGCCCAAACCTCGATTTTTTCTTCGAGCAGATCGCGATACCGGCGTACGGGTTTCACCATTGCCTCGATTGGGGCAGCGCTAGCGACGGCCTCGTAGATTTCTTCCGGCACGAAGACTTCGACCAAACCGGCGCCGGCCCGAAGCGCTCCCTCTGTTGCCATGATCGCAGCGCCGACAAATCCTTTTGATCCTGCGATAACACCGATGCGGCCAAACTGATTCTTGTAGGCGCTGAATTTTCGTCGGGCGAGAGTTGGGCCGAGCGAACCGGGGGTCGCGACGAGTTCGTTAGGCGCAGTGGTATCAGACCAGAGCCCGGGAAG
>DATINV010000064.1:0-7786 GCA_035473775.1 Chthoniobacterales bacterium | reverse complement strand
AATCGGCGGCTATACCCCGCCCGGCGGCTCCCGAAAATATTTCGGCGCCATTTTGGTTGGGTATTACGAAAACGGGAAACCGAAAAGAGACAGCTGTCTCAAGTTCGCGGGAAAAGTTGGAACCGGCTTCACCGAAAAATCATTGTCTGCGTTGCACAAAAAGTTCCGGGAAGAAGAACGCGACGACTGTCCGTTTGTCGATCTCCCTTCGAAACAGGATGGCGCCTGGGTCCAGGGAATCACCCCGTCGATGATGAAGAAAATGCACTGGATAAATCCGAGGTTTGTGGCCCAAATCAAGTTTGCCGAGTGGACACGCGATAGAAAATTACGCCAACCGGTGTTCCTCGGGCTTCGCGAGGATAAAGAGCCTCGACAAGTTGTTAGAGAGAAGTAAATCGCGCGCCACGAGGCGGTAGCCGACGCGAGACGTAAGGCGCCGGAACGCTTCGTGCTCAGGGACTTGGGTCTGGAAGTTATTGACAACTGTTCACAATTGGTGGAAATGGCACTTCCGCCTTCGCCAAGGTTACGGCGGACAAGCCCACGCCAAACTTTAACGATCGCGTAGTTAACAAGGAGATTCAATTATGCGCCCAACCTGGAAAGGCAGCATCAGCTTCGGTTTGGTTTACATTCCGATCTCGGTTTATCCGGCCACCCGTGAAGAGAAGCTCAGCTTTCGGCAACTGCGCAAGACCGACCTGAGCCCGATCAAATACAAAAAGGTGGCCGAGGCCGACATGAAAGAAGTTTCGGCCGATCAAATCGTAAAAGGATTCGAGTACGAGAAGGGACGCTACATCGTGTTGAGCGACGAGGATTTTGAAAAAGTGCGGATTGAATCTACCCACTCCATCGACATCACCGATTTTGTCGACCTCGAGCACGTCGATCCGAAGTTTTTCTACAAACCGTATTTCCTCGAACCACAGAAGGGCGGCGAAAAAGCCTACGCACTTTTGCACAAAGCGTTGAGCGGCACCGGCAAAATCGGAATTGCCAAAGTTGTCATCGCAAATCGCGAGTACCTCGCAGCCGTAAAGCCGGATGGACTGTTCCTGGTTCTGGAGTTGATGCATTTCGCGAGCGAAGTCTTGAAGCCGGAAGAACTGAATCGGCCGAAGACGGATTTGAACGACAAAGAACTGAAGATGGCGAATGCGCTGATCGAAAGCATGTCATCTGACTGGCAGCCGGAAAAATACCGAGATGAATATCGCGATGCCGTGATGGAAATCATCGAAACGAAAGCGAAGAATAAACAACTTCCGCCGGCACCGGTAGCCCCGCCGCGGAGCACGAATGTTGTCGATCTGGTCAAAGTCCTTCAGGAAAGCATCAACCGGTCGCACTCTGGGCGCGCCAAACGCGGAGGTAATGGCGCGACGAGCCGGCGCAAATCGACATCTGCTTTGGTCAAACAAAAACGCCGGGCAGCGGCCTAAGTTAAGCCGTCTCGACGGTCGACTGGACGCGCTGGACCATCGCCACCGCAGCCATTAGCACCAACGCGGCCACGATCTGATGGGGTCGTAGAGCCGCATGAAAAAATCCCCACGTGATGCATACCGCGGCAAGAGTTTGCATCATTTCGAAATAACCGGCGGTCGACGCCCGCGTTAAACTCAAGCCGCGGAAATAAATCAGGAGCGGAATTCCGCCCGAGACGGAGGCGAGAAGGATGAGCGCACCGACGGCTTTGAACGCGTGCGCTTGCGCAGCAGGGGGCCAGAGTGCGGCACCGTTCAATTTGCCGTAACCAATCAGGATCAGCGTCATGCAGAACAGGCCAACGACAATGCGCATGCTAGAGGCGAGCCGAAGCGGCATACCAATCATAACGCCGCGGCCGGCAACGGTGGAACCACCCCAAAAAAGCGCGCAGATCATCGCGTAACCTGTCCCAATCGTGAGTCCCGCACTTTGAAACGAAACGCCGATGAGATCGGGCCGCTCCACCGAAAGGAAAATGCCGGCAAGAATGGCAACTCCCGCGTAAAGAAAAAATCGTGGCGCGAGCCGATCGCCAAAGAGTAGGAATGCGCCAAGAGTCGAGATGACCGGCTGAATGTTCAGAATAACGTTCACCACTGTCGGGTTTCCGTATTTGAGAGCGAGGGTGAAGAAAATCGTGCCAACCGCGGACCCGGCGAAGCCGGAGAACAGCAAGTAGCCCCATGTCTTGCTGTCGATCTTGCGAAGGTCTCGGAGATTAGGAAGGAGTAGCGGTAGAAACATCAGCAGAATCAGAACATGCTCCCAAAACACAATGACTTCGGCATCGAACAAGTCATTGAGCGGAATGCGCCACGCGCTTTCGGTTCCCCAAAGCGCGGCCCCTAAACCGACCAGCCAAGGACCGTACATCCTACTGTGGGTGGGAACACTCCCAGTCTCAGTTGTCATCCTTCAAACCTTCATCCTTTCGGCTTCATCCCCGATCCGGAACCGCGGCTGCCGCTTCCGCTGCTTCTCCAGTTTTGGCACGTCTAAAAATCAACCAAACGCCGGCGAGCACGAGCGCCGCTCCGAGAAGTGACCAGAGCGGGAATTTCTCTCCACCCCAGGCCCAACCCAACATTACGGCGCCCGGCGGGGTAATCAGCGAGATGGTTTGCAGATTGGTCACGGTCATTCGCGGCAACAACCAGTAGAGCAATAAGAAAGTGAGCGACGACCCGATCACTGCAAGATAGAGCAGGCAAAACATCGCCGTCGACGTCCAGTGGAAGTGCGTGGGGTTTCCTTCAATGGCAAATCCTAGAATAAGCATTGGGATAATCCCGAAAATCATCTGCCACGCCGCCAGCATGGCGGGAGCAAGCGAAATCGCTCGTTTTTTCATTATCACATTCGAAAATGCGGCCGCACCACCACCCAGCGCGATCCCAATCCCGCCCCAGAAGGCAAGAAGCCCGTTGAAACTTAGTAATCGCGCGCAAATCAGCATCACGCCTCCGAGGGCCACCAACGCGCCCAACACTTTCTGCAGCCTCAACGGCTCGTCGGGAAGTAGCCAGTGCGCGAAAACCATTCCGAAAATCGGAATTGTGGCCTGCAATACCGCGGCCAACCCAGATGAGACGTGGAGTTCGCCCCAAAAAACGGTCGTGTAATTGATGCCGAACATCAAAACGCCGGTAAACGCCAGCGTGAGGTAATCGGATCGGCGCCGCGGAGTCAGGCGAACGCGCCCTATCGAAATCACCACAAGAATTGCCGCCGCGATTACGAACCGAATCGCAACGAAAGATAAAGGCGGCAAATCGCGCAAACCAATTTTGATCGCCAGCCAGGTGGAACTCCAGACGATACAAAGAGTGATCCAAGCGGCTGGAATTCGCCAATCGAGACGTTGCATGCGCGGCGACATTCGCGTGAATCGGCAGCTGCGTAAAGTGAGAGCCGCGCGCTTGTTGTGAAGCGATTCCGCGTTAGCGTGTGCAGGTGAAGGTGAACGTGATAGTTAAACCAAAGGAGACCGTGCTCGACCCTCAAGGCAACGCCGTTCGCGATGCAATGCGGCATTTGGGAATGCCTGAGGTGCGCAGTGTCCGGATCGGCAAATTCATGGAAATTGAAGTCGATGGTTCGAAAACGGATCTCGAAAAACGGTTGCATGGCCTGTGTCGCGACTTGCTGTCGAATCCGGTGATCGAGGACTACGAGCTGCAAAAATCAGACGTCAGAAGTCGGACGTCAGATGTCAGAAAGAATAAAGCCTCCCGAAACGGAGCGAAGAGTAAGATTAAAATGAAGCGGAAGCGGAAGAGTTCTAAATGAAAGCGCTCCGATATTTTTTCTGCGTCGTTTTGCCGCCGTTGGCAGTATTAATGACGGGACGCATCGGTAGTTTCTTTCTGAGCATTCTTCTGACACTGCTCGGCTGGATCCCTGGGGTGATTCATGCAGCCTTGGTCGTGAACGATTATCATGAGGAGCAACGCGCGCGTGAAACTGCCCACTAGGTCGGAATGAAATTCGCCGTCATTCAGTTTCCCGGGTCCAACTGCGACCAGGACTGCGTCGCGAGCATCAATAGCATCGAGGGCTTGCGCGCCGATTACGTCTGGCACAAGGAAACGTCTCTTCGAGACTACGATGCAATTGTGCTGCCGGGCGGATTTGCCTACGGCGACTATTTGCGATGCGGCGCGATTGCCCGCTTTTCGCCAATCATGGACTCGGTAATCAAGGACGCGCGCGCGGGCAAACTGGTCCTTGGAACTTGCAATGGTTTTCAGGTGTTGTGTGAAGCGGGATTGCTTCCGGGCGCGCTGGTGCGCAATCGCTCTCTCCGGTTCGTGTGTGAATTAGTAACGCTGCGGGTGGAAGTTCCTGACTCCGTGTTCACCCACGGGTGTCCGGAAGGAACTTTGCTTCGAATGCCAATCGCTCACGGCGAGGGATGCTATGTCGCCAATGCAAAAACTCTGCGCGAGCTAAATAGGGAACGGCGAATAATCATGCGCTACGCGAACGATCGCGGAGAGATTGTTCCTGAAGCGAACCCCAACGGTTCTGTCGAGAACATCGCCGGTATTTGCAATCGAGAAGGAAACGTCTTTGGCCTTATGCCGCACCCCGATCGCGCCTGCGACGCTCGCCTGGGCAGCGCGGACGGCAGGAGAATCTTCGAATCAATGATGCAGACGATCGTCGCTTGCACGCCTGCGCTTCGTAGAACTCTTTCTGTGGTTGCCTAAAGGCGCTGAAATTGGGCCAAAGCGAGGCCCCGAGCCCATCGAAAGGGATCTATCAGTAGGCGGCCTTTAGAGCCATTTTCTGTCAACAAATTGACACAAGTGTAACGAAACGCTACACATTTTGGACACGCTCGAAGGATCTCCCCAGGTAAATCCGGCTGGCAGCCAGGTTGCTAAAGATATCTGGCAACAACCAACCCTATACTATGCTCCTTGAAAAAACGTTCCATATGAGTCAGCCGCTGGCCGAATCGAAGGCCCGGCTCACCAGCATTCAATCCTACAAACGACAATTCCTCATGGTCACTCAAGCGACCGTGACCTCCTCCAAAACGGTCGAGTTCAGCTTCCGCGGCCCATTGGGCTTCCATGCCCGGACGGTCTTCCTAGCGGTCGATAGCGATTCGCCCGATCAGGTGGCCTTCGAGTCAGCCGGCGGCAACATCGACGTAGTTGGCCTGGTGGATTTCACCGAAATCCGGCCCCAGTGCACTGAGATTACGCTGGCGATTCACTATAAAATCAACAACCGCCTGTTTGCCTGGCTGGATCGGCACTTCCGGTTTGTCGACACGTTTGTAAACGCCGAACTGCGCAGCATCCGCGCGCACTTTGAAGGCATCGCGACACCGTACGTAGAGCGAATGCCGATTCTGCCAATGTTCGAAGCGGCGGCAGCTTAACTTTTTTCAGCACCTCCATAGAAAAAACACGGGGTTTCGGCCCCGTGTCTTTTTATTTAATCCGAACAGCGTGAGTCTTGTCCAACCGGAGGACTTGCCCGGACTTTAGCGCAACTTTCGTTTTTGGATCGACGATCTTTTGTCCGTCAATCTGGACGCTGCCTTGTTTGATCAAGCGGCTGGCTTCCGCGCGGGATTTGTTCGTGGCAAACGATTTCGAAAAAGCATCCACAACCAGTCCAACCATTTCGTTGGCGATGGCTCCAAAAGTCGGCAGCTCCGCTTCATCGAGTCGTTTCTCGCTAAACCGCGCGTTCCAATCGGCGAGCGTCTTTTCCGCGATTTCCGGCGAGTGATACGTCTTCACAATCTCGAACGCGAGTTGTTTCTTGGACGCAAACGGGTCTGCATTTTTCGGCAATTCTTGATCGAGTAGCACGTCGTAATAACGGGCCATCAATTGGTCCGAAATGCTCATGAGCTTCCCGAACATGTCGGCCGCCGGCTCGCTGACGCCTACGTAATTAGCGAGGCTCTTGCTCATCTTCTTGACCCCGTCCAATCCTTCCAGAAGCGGCATCGTCATGATGACCTGCTGCGGCTGGTTCTCTTCTTTTTGGAAATCCCGGCCGACCAAAATATTAAAAAGTTGATCCGTTCCTCCGAGCTCAACGTCTGCTTTCACCATGACCGAGTCCCAGCCTTGCATGATGGGGTATTGGATTTCGTGGGCGTGGATCGCGTGCTGATTTTCAACCCGTGTCCGGAAATCCTCGCGCTGGAGCATTTGTTGCAGGGTCACCCGACTATTGAGCCGAATCACATCCTCGTACGACATCGCACGAAACCAATCTCCATTGCATACGGTTTCGGTCCGATTTGGATCGAGAATCTTGAATGCCTGCTCACGATAGGTTTGGGCGTTGGCCATGACTTCTTTGTGGGTCAAATGCGGACGCGTCACCGACCGGCCGCTGGGATCCCCGATCATTCCGGTGAAGTCCCCAATAATCAAAACCGCCTGGTGGCCGAGGTCCTGAAACTTTCGCAGCTTCCTCAACACAACCGTATGGCCGAGATGAATGTCCGCTGTCGTCGGATCGACGCCGAGCTTGACCCGTAAGGGCCGGCCAAGCGCGAGTTTCTCCCGCAACTCGGTTTCGCTAATAATCTGGGTGGCTCCCTTCTTTAGAGAAGCCAGGGCCTCACTGGGTTGCATCGTCCGCAATTCTAGTTGCCGTGATCGTCATCGGCAAAGACAGTTTGAGCAATCTGCTGCTTCCTACTTGTTTTTGTTCAGAAGCTCGCGCACTTGATCGATCGTCAACGGCGGATTTCGCGTGCTTAACAATTTTTGGCTTTTTCCTTGATCACGAAAGACGCGTTCATCGGCGAACTTTGAGCCCGAAACCTCCAGATGCGCGTCATATGCGGGATGGAGATCGCGCACCAATGTGCTCGTTAATTGCGTAGGTAGATTTACCCGACCGGTTTTGACGAAAGCGTTCTGCTGAGGGTCGGTTCGCATCGAAGGTGATCGATATTCCTTTGTTTCGACGGCGCGAATATCGACAAACGTTTTCTGTTTCGCAGGCGACTCTAAGACGAATCCTTTTGTAGCCCGAGCGGGCGCGACAACTTTCGAATCAGCACGGAACACTTTTCCCTGCTGCGAATTTTGCAGATTCATGTTCGGCCGCAATAAACGGTCTATCAGAGTACGCTCCTGATCTTGGGACCAGACGGTCGTGGCAGCAAAAACCAGCAGGACCAAGGGGGAACGCACAATTGCACGCTGCCGAACCAACGGCTCGCCTGTAAAGCAAATTCCCTTGGGATCCGTTCCGGCGTCAACGCAGAGCCGCTCGCAGACTCGCCACGCCCGGAGGCGCATTCACGCGTCCATGTAAGACATCCAAAGCGGTTACCGGGCGCCCGTAATAGCGTTCATTCGCGCCTTTTCGTGCGCCAATAACTGCTCCTTCCAACGAAGCGCCCACGAAGAGGCCTTTGCTCTTGCTGTAGGTGTAAATCGCGGCGCGCGGAGTTACGTCGGCTTCCGCCGCTCGGCCGACCGGCCCGGCGGCAACACTCGCGTCCGCGCCAAGGGTTACATTCCCTCCTTTGGAAAATGCGTTAACGGCCCGTTCACTGTTTAGCACGATCACGAAATCGGTCACTTCCGCGCCAATTTGCGGACCCCAACCAGCACCGCCGGTGCCGATGAAGGACGGACCCGACCAACCGTGGCCCGTTCGGGCGACAACTACGCCTTCCCCGGCCTTTCCGCTAAAAATGAAGCCGGCCTTCACCACACTGATAATAGCGAGGCCGCGCGCATGGCGAAGAATTCGAGGCGGAAGTCCTTTTTCGGGCATGTGCCGAAACTCGCGA
>DATINV010000063.1:0-11036 GCA_035473775.1 Chthoniobacterales bacterium | reverse complement strand
TATCCCGCGCCGTGGACGCGCGAACACAAATTCTGGCCGTCGGTTGCGCGAATCGACAACGTCTACGGCGATCGCAATTTATTCTGCTCGTGTCCGCCGATTGAAGAGTTCTAGCGGTAAGGACTCAGCGCTTGCTTCGCTCAAGAACGCAACCCCCGTTCGAAGCTTCCCTTAGTGATGCACTACTGGAATAATTAGCGGCGGCGCGACGACGGGTCTTGCATCTTGTAACAGCAGCGGCTGCTCCGCGACGTTCGAAACAGTCTTGTTCGTATCAAGATCGCGAACGTATCCTTTCACCGCGACGTCGGTTGTTTCGCACACAATTCGGTAACGATGGCCGCCTTCGAGTTTCGCGTTTAAGATGAGCGGAAACGAAGTGTAGTTGGGACCGAGAAAGCGCTTGTTGCCTTGGTAAAGGAGAGCTAGCCGATGGGTGCCAGGATCGATTTTGCGAAAATCGCGATCGGTCATCGGCATTCCCATCGTTTCTCCATCGACGGCGACCAAATCGAACGAATCGGCGACGCCGATGCCGAGAACATTCGGCCCATGCGTGACCATTGGTGCCTGGACCAAGGCGGGCTTCGCAGAACGGGCATGATAATAATGCGCGCAGCCCGTCAAAAAAATGGCGCTCAAAACCAGCGATGCTAAACGCATTGTCGTCAGGACTCCGACGCAAGCTCGCGCTCACGATCAGCCCTTCTTGGAACCTGTCGCAATGCGGAGCCGCTTTTTTCGTCGGAAACTTCGTCGCCTTGCTCGTGATATTCAGCGTCGGCGTTGACCTGCCAGAGATCGTAGAGCTTGGCGTCGGCCAGAATATTTTCCACGCACAGCATCGCCGTCATCATCGCGTGATCCTGGTTGTTGTACTTGTGCATCCCGTTCCGGCCAACGAGATGCAAATTCGGATACTCGGTGTCCAGCTCCTGGCGAACCGTGGCGACGTGACGGGCATAATCGTCGTCGTAAACTGGATATGCTTTCTTCTGGCGAACAACAGTGCCGTCGACAACATCGCCTTCCTGCGCGAGACCAATTTGGGTCAGCTCACGCTTTGCCAGCGCTATCAAATCTTCATCCCGAGATTCCCAGAGGCCGTCGCCTTCGAAACAAAAATATTCCAACCCGTAACAGGCCATTTGCGGATCCGGCACCATTTCCGGCGACCACGATTTGAAATTTTGCACGCGCCCGACCTTCACCCGCGGATCGTGAATATAAATCCAGTTGTCTGAGAATTTGTTTCGCTCCTTCAGGATCAGCATCACGGTCAGGAAATCGCGGTACTTCAAACTTTCGGCCGCGCGCCGGGCGCGATCGGAAACGGGCGGTTGAATTCCGCAAACCAGCTCGCGCATCGGCGCCGACGAAATCACGTGGTCGGCTTCGAGTGATTGCTGATTTCCATCGCGATCCTGGAATTGGACGGTCCATGTTTCCTTTACAGCGTCGTGGGCGCAACCGTTGACCCGCGAGCCCATTTCGACTTTGCCGCCCATTGCTTTCACTCTCGCGGCAGCGGCTTCCCACATCATGCCCGGACCTTTGCGCGGATAACGAAACGAATTGATCAATGTCTTGATGACCTTGGTGCGGTCCCCGTTCGGCGAACGCTGTGGAAGGAGGGCATTCTTGATCGCGCTGCCAAGGGAGAGTCCGCGGATACGTTGCGCGGCCCAGTCGGCCGAAATTTCCTTGCAGCTCATCCCCCAAACTTTTTCGGTGTAGCTCTTGAAGAAAATGTTGAACAGGCGTTTTCCGAACTGATTAGTAACCCATTCTTCGAAATTTCGCGGATGCCGCACCGGGAAAAGCCGCGCCTTGAGCCACGACAATACGCAGAGGGTCGATCGCACGACGCCGAGCTTGATCAACGCCTCGAACGGTTTGAGCGGATAAGTGAAGAATTTTCCGTCGTAATAAATCTTGGAGGAGCGCGGCCGCTGGAGCATGTCGTTAGGCAAAATTTCTGTCCAAAGATCTTCCACGGCTTTTGATTTGGAAAAAAAGCGATGTCCGCCGATGTCAAAGTGAAAGCCCTTGTAAGTGCTGGTGCGGGAGATTCCGCCGACATACGTCGGATCGGCCTCGAGCACGACGACGCCAACATGATTTTTCGAAAGCAAATAGGCGGCGGTGAGTCCGGCCGGTCCGGCCCCAATAATGGCGACGGTTGTTTTCATTCCTGACTCAAGCAACCCAGTTTCCGCGGGTAAAATTCCATACGTACCAACCCTGCACGCTCAAACTGACGGCGCAGGCGATTACCAACACCGCAATTCCCAGCGCCCGCACCGGCAGCGGCGGGAGGCGAAATTGCCGCAAAAAGTGCAAAAAAGCGAGCACGATCAGGGCGTGCACGCAGAATTCGTAGCGCAACATGCTTTCCATTTCGAGCGAGGCAACGCCGCTGACAGAGACGTAGTAAATAATCGCGGCGCAGAAATAGATGCCGACCCGCGTCGTCCATTCAGTCCCGCGGCGTAGGGCCGGCCAAAGTTCGATGATCGCCAATGCGACCAGAAGTAAGGCGCCAATCGTCATCGACATCTGACTCATCTGGGTCGGATCGCTTAGCTCCGGAAGGAGCCAGCGATAACTCGACGGACGAAAAACGGCCAAGTAATCGGGTTCGATATTCCACCCGGCGGATTGCGTCAGCATGTACAAATCCCATCGGCCCCATCGTATCTGACAGTAAATAAAAAAAGAAACAGCGCCCAGGATCGCGACAATCATCACCGCAATCGAGGCGCCATAATTCTTGAACCAACTTCGCGGATTGCGGAGCCCGCTCCATCCTTTGCGAAAAATGTCACCCACCACCGGATAGGCTGCGCACGGAATTCCAACGATACGTGTCGCCGACATGACGATTCCGTGGAGCGCGGCTAAAACTTTCGCGGTACGACCTTCTGCGTTGCTCCAATAAATGAATCCGAGCAGGGCCAACATAAAGAGCGATTCAGAATAGCCGACGATCAAAAAAAATGCGGCCGGATGCGCCGCGATCACCAGTGCGCCGAAAAAGCAAAGTGTGCCGGAGAGGTTCCAGCGCCGGCAGAACAAAAAGAAATAAGTCCAAAATCCCCAGGCCGCGAGCTGCGCCACGATCAGCAGCGCGATCTCGGTGTCGACGGGAAAAACCGAACGGAACAAACTAACGAGCGCAGGATAAGCCGGGAAAAAACCAACATTGGAGACTTCCATCACTTTGTGATTGATCGGCGGAACGATTGTCTGGTAGCCGCGATCGACAATATTCCCAAACCAGTAGGCATCGTGCTGGACTAGGCTCTCGTAACGGTACGAGATCGGTCCTTCGGGGGCGAGCAACAAGACGGCGACAGCGACCTGCGCCACAGTAAGAAAGAAACCCGCTAACCACGGCGGGAACAGAAACTTAGATTGGATCACGTCAGCACCCGGAACGGCTGAGGAAAAACCAAAGGTTTCGGCATTGCAAGAACTAGTCGCCTCGGGGGCGACCGCGATGTCAGATGACATAGATTCAGTTGGGGCGCCGTTTCAAGGCAGTTGGACGCCAACACTCGATAATTATTCGCAAGCCACGCTGAGATCAGGTGTTCGCGTTCCCGAGATCCGCACCCTACGCGGCTGCAGCTTCGTGCAGGGTGGAAATCTCGCGGTAAAGTTGCTCGTAACGTTCCGCTGCTGCCTCCCCGGAGAAATTTCGCGCCATCGCGCGCGCTCGGAGTTTCGCCCACAAGTCCTGATCGCGGAAAGCGTCCCGCGCCCGCTTGATCGCATCCCAGAAAGCTTCAGTTGAATATTCGTAGCAAAGAAATCCATATCCGTTGTCGCTCCAGGGATCGTAATCCTCGATGATTTCCTGAATTCCACCGGTGGTGCGGGCGACCGGAAGAGCGCCGTACTTCAAACTGTACATCGCGCTCAAGCCGGAGGGTTCAAACCGCGATGGAATCAAACTGATATCCATCCCGGCTTCAAAGACATGGGCGCTTTTTTCGTCGTAACTACTGCGGTATGCGAACTTGGTCGGATACTTTCGGGTAGCCACCGCCAGCGCTGTTTCGTAAACCGGATCGCCTTCGCCCAAAATCACCAGACGCACATCGTCGCTGAGTAGTCGATCAAGGACCGGAACGAGAATGTCGAAACCTTTTTCGCCAACGACGCGTGTGACCATTCCAAATACCGGCCCCTTCGGTTCCTGGTCCAGACGCAAGCCATTGAGAAGCGCGCCCCGGCACAACTCTTTGCCCCACAGATCGTCCGGCGTGTAATTGGCCGGAAGCAGCTTATCCGTCTCGGGATTCCAGCGGGTGTAATCGGCGCCATGCAAAATGGCGCTGAGCTTGTGCGAATTTTCTCGCAAGACGACGTCGAGACCGCAACCGCCTTCGGCCGATTGGATTTCGCGCCGGTAATGTTCGCTCACGGTGGTGACGTTGTCGGCGAAAAGAATTCCGCCTTTGAGAAAGTTGAGTTTCCCGAAAAATTCTACGCCGCGCAGGGTGAAGAAGCGTTCGGGAAGATTCGTCAGACGAAAATCGAGCCCCCAGAAACTTCCTTGGTCGGCGACGTGATGAATAGTCAGCACGGTCGAGAACGGAAGACGATGCGCTTTCACATAAACGGGCACGAGCGCCGCCGCCCAGTCATGAACGTGCAAAACTTGAGGCGTCGGCGTTAAACGGCGGGCCAGTTCTACTGCAGCTTTGTTAAAGAAAATGAAACGGGCTGCATTGTCTTCATAGGCGACACCGTGCTCGCCATAAATCCCTTCGCGGTCGAAGAACTCATCGCACCGGATTAAAAACAATTGAACCCCACTGGTGCTGTGGGCCTGCAAATATTCGGCGATATAGGTTTTGTCGCCGACGCGGACATCGACTGTTACGCCGGTGTCCTCCTCCTTGAACGCCGGATTCTCTCGGATTTCCCGATAGTAGGGTAGAGCCAGCGCAACTTCGTGGCCGTGCGCCCGCAACTCGCGCGGCAAAGCGTCCATCACGTCAATCAGCGCACCGGCGTGCAACAACGGCGGGCCTTCGGCGCTAATCATCAAGATTCTCATTGGCTCTTCGATGTTCATCGCTGCGTCTTCCATGTCAAAGCAAACAGCGAAGCAATCTTTTTTGCGCGAATGAAGGAACCAGTCCAACCGCCCACCGGCATTCAGCGTGCCCGAGCTGAACGCCTGTTTTTTTTCGTTTTAGCGCCGCTCGCGTACTCGCGTTTTACCCAAGCGAGGGCTTGGTCTCGATCTTTAAACGCACCTTCGAGCTGACGCGTTTCAACTGCTTCTAGGATTTCGCCAAACTCCGGCCCGGGCTTCATTCCCATCGCGATTAGATCATCACCCCGCACCAATGGTGGCGGAATAATTGGTTCATTGGCGAATTCCTCGCGCTTCCGCAAAAGAAATTCGTAATTGTCCATCATTTGGTGACTGCTCGCACAATCGACGCGATGGAGTTCCATTTCTTCCTCGAACGTGGGCCGCGCCATGAATCGCTTCAGTTTCGCCACTCGCATTTTTGGCACGTCTTTGAACACCATGTGCTGGCGCACCATCTCCACCGCAGCCTCAATCTCCGCGCGCGAAAATCGCAAGCGTTCCATGATTGCTTCGGTCATGGTTGCTCCAATTCGATCGTGTTCGTTGAACCGGATCCGCCCGGTGTGATCGACCGTCGCCGTGACCGGTTTCGCCACATCGTGCAAAAGGACAGCGAACACGAGCGGAGCGGAAACTTTCTCCGGAAGTAATTCCAGCATTATCCGAGTGTGCCGAAAAACATCGCCCTCCGGATGAAATTGCTCCGGTTGCAAACAACCTTTCATGGCCTCGATCTCGGGTAAAACCACGCGCAGCAGTCCGCTTTCATCCAGCAGGTCCCAGCCCCGAACGCGATTCGGCGATACGAAAATCTTCACTAGCTCCTCGCGGATTCGCTCAGAGCTAATGTCATTAATCGCATCGGCGTTTTCGCGCAGCGCCTTCCACGTTTGATCGTCGATCTTGTAATCGAGCACGGTCGCAAAACGAACCGCGCGCAACATCCGCAAGCGATCTTCTTCGAACCGCGCAGTAGCCTTCCCGATCGCGCGAACCAGCTTCGCTTCGATATCGGCGTGGCCGCCAACGAAATCGATCACCTCATCCTTCTCGGGATCGAAAAACATTCCATTGATTGTGAAATCCCGGCGCTTCGCATCTTCCTCCGGTGAGGAAAATCGGACGTCGACCGGATGACGATGATCGAGATATGCGCCATCGGAACGAAACGTTGCCACCTCGAAGTTGAGTCCGCTTTCCACAACAACGACGACCCCGAAATGCGCGCCAACTGCGTAGGTGCGCGGAAAAATCTTTTGCACGACGTCGGGAATTGCATCGGTCGCGATGTCGAAATCCTTCGGCGCCAAACCACGCACCATGTCGCGAACGCAACCGCCCGCGAAGTACGCGATATGCCTATTTTCGCGCAAACGCTTCGCGACTTCGCGCGCGGTCTTCTCCATGAGAGACATCTTCATAACTAGGTGGGGGCGGTTCACCGAAACGTTCGTCTCGACAATTTAAAGCATCACTGAGCGGGCGATTAAGGTCAATCGCCCTACCTTTATGTCGCCGCCTCCGCTTTCTTCTCCACGCGAAACGAATGAATGATGAAGAAAATGACGGCAATGAAGATGCAGGAGTCGGCCACGTTGAAGGCGGGGAACGGGTGAAGAACCGAAGGCATATGCGGACCAAAATCAAAAAGGAGAAAATCAATCACGTGACCGTAGAGCAGACGATCGGTCAGATTTCCGAGGACGCCGGCCAGCAACAAGCCGAGCGACACATTGCGCCACACATTGGACGTCCACCAAACTGATTTGGTCGCGCCAGATTGGGTTGGCCGGTGCTGCACAACCAGAAGGACCAAAGCAAGCAAAGCAGCCACGCAGGAGATCGCGACGAAAAACGCGTTGTTGTTTTTGAACGAACCGAAAGCGGCGCCGGTATTGGTAACGTTGACCAGATGAAAAAACTTCGGGACAACAATGATTGGCCGGTCCGGATCGATCCGGTTTACGACCAGATACTTGGTCGCTCGATCAAGCGCGTAGAGCGGGAGTGAGAGAAAGAAGATGTATTTCATTTCGATGTGATAACGGCTTCGCAACGATCGCAGAGGTCCGGGTGCGCTTTACTCTTACCGACGAATTCGCGGTGACGCCAGCAACGCGCGCACTTGGCATAGTTTGTCTTGGTCACAGTTGCGTTTGGCTCCTTGGTTGGCTCAATCGTCAAATCGCTCAAAATGAAAAACTCCTCGAGCTCGGCCTTGTCGATCTTCGCCGTCACATCTGAATCTGTTTTCAGAACGACCGCGGCTTCCAGCGCGTTACCGATCATTTTTTCCTGTCGTGCCTTTTCGATGGCCCGTCCGATAACGGCCCGGAGCTTTAGTAATTCCGTCACTTGTTCGGTCGCTTCCACTCCACGATTTTTCGACTGTGGAAATTCCTCGAGATGGACCGATTTACCTGCTTGCGCGAATTGCCATGCTTCGTCCGCCGTAAAAACGAGGACCGGGGCGAGCAACTGACAGAGCGCGGTGAAAATTTCATGCATCGCTATCTGAGTGGCGCGGCGACGCGACGAATTGGGCCTATCGCAATACATGCGGTCTTTCGTTATGTCGACGTAAAGACTGCTGAGATCGACTGCGCAAAACTGGTTCAAGATGTGATAAACCTTGTGAAACTCGAACGCTTCATAGGCAGCACGACAATCTCGAATTACTTGATCAAGCCGTTCAAGAATCCATTTGTCCACCAAAGTCAGGTCCCTGCTTTCCTGAGTTCCTGAGCCATAATCAGAAAGATTACCCAACAAGATCCGCAGCGTGTTTCGGATCCGACGGTATGTGTCGCCAAGCCGGGTAAACATTTCCTCCGAAAATGGAACGTCGTCGGTGTAATCGATGCTGCTCGCCCAAAGCCGAACCAGATCGGCGCCGTGTTTGCCGACAAAGTGGCCTGCATCCATCGGCTTGTCGTAGGTGCTTGACTTCGAAATCTTCTTTCCATCGACATCAACGACAAAGCCATGCGTGACGCAGATTTTGTAGGGTGCGCGATCTTTCAACGCGATGCTGGTCATCAAAGACGATTGAAACCACCCGCGATGTTGATCGGTCGCTTCCAAGTACATGTCGGCGGGATCGCGCAGCTCGGGATGGAGCGCGCAAACCGCTTGATGGGAAACGCCGCTGTCGATCCAAACATCGATCGTATCGTTGCGCTTGGTTGTTCCTTTCGGCAAGCCGAGCTCTTTCGCCAAATCGACGTCGCTCAGCTCGAACCAAACGTTCGAACCGCGTTCGGCTACGAGATCGGCGAGTTTTCGAATGATGTTTGCATCGAGAATCGGTTTGCCTTCAGCCGAATAAAAAACCGGCAGCGGCACGCCCCAGCTTCGTTGCCGAGAAATCACCCAATCCGGACGCGATTCAACGGTGCCGGCGATACGGTTCTCTCCCCAAGCGGGAATCCATCTCACTTCTTTATGGATCGCTTCCAGTGCGCGTGGACGGAGCTCATCGATCCGGATGAAAAACTGTTCGACGTTTCGAAAGATGATTGGTGTTTTTGAACGCCAGCAATACGGATAGCTGTGGTGAAAATTTTGTGCGCCTAACAAGTTGCCGCGTTCACGAAGTAAATTCACCACATCCTTGTTCGCATCGAAAACGTATTTGCCGGTGAGACTTGGAACCCCCGCCTCATCGGTAAGTTTTCCGTGATCGTCGACTGGCGACAAAATCGGCAACTTGTTCGCGCGGCCTAGATTGTAATCATCTTCACCATGGCCGGGCGCGATGTGAACGGCACCGGTGCCGGTGTCCATGGTCACGAAATCCGCGGTCAGGACGATGGCTTCGCGATCCAGGAATGGATGACGCGCCTTGATCCGGTCGATTTTTGCGCCCGGAAACGATGCCATCGGTTCGCCTGTTGGTTCGAACTTGGTGTTCGCACAAAATTGGGCAATGAGCTTGTCGGCGAGCAGCAACGTCTCTGAACTTCCGTCGCGTCGAAATTCCTGAACGACGTAAACTTCTTTTGGATCGACCGCGATGGCCAGGTTCGCCGGCAATGTCCACGGAGTCGTCGTCCAAATCGCGATGCCAGCCTTGTCCTTCCACTCGCCGCTAGTGATCGGAAATTTCACGTAAACCGAAGTATCATCGCGCTCTTGGTATTCGACTTCGGCTTCGGCAAGGGCGGTCTGTGCGCCGGTGCTCCAGAAAACCGGCTTTTTAGATTGGTAGACGAGATCCTTTTCAACGAAAACGGCGAACGCGCGCAGGATCTCCGCTTCGTATTTGGGATCGAGCGTCAGATAGGGATGTTCCCAATCTCCCAGCACGCCGAGCCGTTTGAACTGCTGGCGTTGCAGATCGACATACTTCCGCGCGAAGGCGTCGCAACGCTTGCGCACTTCGAGTGGCGAGAGATCGCGCGATTCCCTAACGACCTTGTATTCAATCGGCAAACCGTGGCAATCCCAGCCCGGAACATAAGGCGCGCGTTTACCGAGCATAGTTTGAGATTTCACCACGAAATCTTTCAGAATCTTATTAAGAGCGGTCCCCATATGGACGTCGCCGTTGGCAAATGGCGGACCGTCGTGCAGAACGAATAGTTCCCTACCTTGTCGCGATTTTTGGATCTGCTGGTAAAGGTGCCCGTCATCCCATTTCTTGAGCAACTCCGGCTCTCGCGTCGCCAGATTCGCCTTCATCGGAAAATCCGTTCGCGGCAGATTGAGCGTGTCTTTGTAATTTTGACTCATGGCAATGCGTCCGCTCGGACCGCTGCTACCTAGCATCCGCTCCTGGACAAATCAACGAGCGCGGCAGGTTCGAAATCATCACCAGCCATACGGCCACCTACCGGCTGCTTTCCGAATCGGATGATAGTATGACTACCGGCGCAGACTTAAAGCCGTCGTCCGACGCGACCTCGCGGCCGGCAGTTGTGACACTTCCTCGCAAGAGACGAAGCAAGTTTATTGTCGAAGCGGTTGCGGTGGAATCGTTGTCGCTCCCAGTCGTTCCCAGCCTGTCGCGCCGTCAGCGGATGAGACGTTCCGGGCAAATGTCGCTGCAGTGGCAAAAGGGTTCTGACCAACGGCCCAACACAGCGCGAATTTTGCCGGATGTTTCGAGCGACGCAGCATGAAAACTCGGCTGCAAACCACTTTCAGTTTTCAAACACAAGCGGCGGCCGTTCCCGAACCAGGTACGCTAAAAGCACTCGCGATCGGCGCTGGCGGACTGATCTCTTCCCGCCGGCGTCGCGCGAGGATTTAGTCTACGTCGAAGAAGACCCGGCGAGCCCATCCCTCATGGGAAAACAAAAATTCCCAATTGGCGGGAGCTTTGTCCTAGAATGGAGACGCCCATGAAGAGAACCTTCCAGTTGCGCCTGTGGCTGGCGACTATTCTTGGCGTGGCGAGCACGCTGTTATTGGCAATGAGTTTCCAATCAGCGAAACCGTCGATCCAGAATGGTCTTCAACTCTCGCTCCGACAGCTGAAATTTGATCGTCCCAGAGCCGATAAGAACAAAGGGCCATTACCCGATGGCAACCTGGGTTCGAATGGCATGCTTCCCGCCAACGCGCCAACGTTCGGTCATCCCGTCATCGCCGGCATTGGTGGAACGGGATACGAGGAATCGCTGCGAATCGATCCGACTAATTCAAACCGAATTTACACCAGCGTGCCGGCGTCATCGAGCGCCGACACAAGCTGGATTTGGCATTCATTAGATGGTGGCAAGACGTTCAAATGGGTCGTTGGCGCCGCGCCTCTCGAAGGAAAAGTGACCACTTGTCATGGAGGTGGCGACACCGAAATGGCGATTGATTCGGCTGGGCATCTTTATTTCAACGACTTGACGTTGGCCAACTTCAGTACGTCGCGATCAGACGATTTTGGCGTGTCGTTTACTTGCAGCAACACCGGAGTACCCGA
>DATINV010000062.1:0-13475 GCA_035473775.1 Chthoniobacterales bacterium | reverse complement strand
AAGCCGCAGAACTCGCGGCTTTGGTACAAGACCGTGAACGATTGGGTCGATCAGTGGTGCAATAAGAAGTGACCAGTGAAAAGAGTTGTAGAGGCGCTTGTCTCAAGAGCCTGTCTATTTACTTCGGTACTGGAGAACAAGGCCGCCGCTGTGCGGCAATCTATATCTAGGGAACATTTTCGCCGAACTAGCGGGAGCGTAAGCACCGCTACAACATTTTCGGCGTCAACGCCGCCGCCGCCCGTAGCTGAATCCGCGATGGCTCCGTCCGCCTCCGATTGCGCGTCGGCCGCCAACTGCTGATTCCGGCTCGAACAGCACGGTGTAAAGATATTTGAAGTTCTCGAGCTTCAGGCGCGCAATTTTTTGCCCGATGAAATGTTCGATCGCCTGGAGCGCGGGAACTTCTTCACCATTCATGAGGGTGAACGCGTCGCCGACGTTTTGGGCGCGACCGGTCCGGCCGATGCGATGGACGTAATCTTCAGGATGCTCGGGCACGTCGTAATTGATGACGTGGCTGACCCCTGCGATGTCCAGTCCGCGCGACGCAATGTCGGTCGCCACCATTACTTCATATTTGCCGCTTTTAAATCCTTCCAACGCTTCAATCCGTTCGCGCTGCGTTCGATTGGAATGAAGAACGGCGACCGCGTGATTGCCTTGTTTCAATCTGTGCGCCACCCGATCCGCGTTCATCTTGGTCCGGCAAAAAATCAGGACGCTGTCGAATTGCGTCCGCTCGAGCAAGGCCATGAGCAGATCGAATTTTTGTTCGGCTGCGACCGGATAAACCGCGTGGGTAACTGTTTCCGCCGGGGAACGTCGAACACCGATTTCGACCAATTCTGGATCACGTAACACCCATTTGGTCAGTCGCTCGATTTCCGGAGGCAATGTTGCGGAAAAAAGAAGAGTTTGCCGGTCTGTGGAGATTTTTTCCACGATCTGGCGGACCTGCGGCAGAAATCCCATGTCCAGCATGCGATCGACTTCGTCGAGGACCAGAATGTTGACGTCGCGAAAGTGGAGCGTTTTCTGTTCGAGATGATCGAGAAGGCGACCCGGTGTAGCGACAACAACATCGACGCCATGTTTCAAATCTTCCTTTTGTTTGCCGTAACCAACGCCGCCGTGAACCACAGTCGCCCGAATATCAGTGAACCGTCCATAATCACGAAAGGCGGTTTCGACTTGAGCGGCCAATTCGCGGGTCGGTTCGAGAATGAGACAGCGAAATTTCCCATGCTTCGCCAGCAGAGTGAGAATCGGGAGCGCGAAAGCGGCGGTCTTGCCAGTGCCAGTCTGTGCGGTGCCGATTAAATCTTTGCCCTCGAGAATGATTGGGAAAGCGCGGAGTTGGATCGGCGTCGGCTCGGTGAAACCCATTGCCTGGGTGCCGCGGACGACTTCCGATGAAAGACTAAAATTACTAAATGACATTTTCTAGAGTGAAATCTCGCACGAAGCGGACCAATTATCTCTCAGGAAAACAGGAAAGCAGAAGTTAGTTAGGGCTTTCGTTTCCTGCATTCCTGCTTTCCTTAGAGATTGATGGCTCGGATACTGGTCATTGCCGACACGCATAACAAGTTGCCGGAACACGTTCTCGATCTTGCGGGCAACGCTGACGAAATCTGGCATCTGGGCGACGTTTGCGAGCCGACGATTACCGACGATCTGGAGGCGATCGGTTTGCCGCTTACGGTAGTGCGTGGGAATTGCGATTGGAACTCGGATTGGCCATTGGTTATCGATCTGACCCGCGAAAGTCTGAAGTTTCGGCTGCAGCATGTTCCACCGGATGTTCCGCCCGACGATGTCGATGTTGTGTTGCATGGTCATACCCACGTGCCGCGAAACGAACAACGCCGCGGTGTGCTCTTTTTGAATCCTGGTTGCGTGACGCGACCCAATCGTGGCTCGCCCAAGAGCGTGGCCTGGCTCGATGTCGCGAACGGAAAGCTCAAGTGGCAGCTGGTCGAATTGTAGCGACCGCGGGCGATTGAGGACAATCGTCCTTGCCTATTCGTCCTTTTTCCTTCCGAACCAGCGCCGTTTCTTCTTTGGTTCTTCGGCGGCTTTCTCTTCGGCTTTCGCCTCAGTCTTTTCCGTTTTCGGCTCTTTCGCCTTCGCTTCTGGTTTCGGTTCGGCTTTTGGTTCTTTCTTGGCCTTCTTTTCCTCCGCCGGCTTTTCTTCGACAGTTACCGTGGCGTCGACCCATTCAATCAACGCCATGGAAGCGGAATCGCTGTGACGTTGACCGAGTCGAATGATGCGGGTGTAACCGCCGTTACGGTCGGTGGAAGCGGGCGCGATTTCATCGAACAATTTTTTGACGGCGTCTTTCTGGCGCAATGTGGCGAACGCTGTCCGCCTCGCGTGAATCGAACCATTCTTGCCCAGTGTCACCATTTTTTCGGCGAGCGGCCGAACGGCTTTCGCTTTGGCGAGCGTGGTCTTGATCCGGCGGTGCTCGATCAGGCTACAAACCTGGTTTGCGAGCAGCGCTTTGCGATGATTAGCTTTGCGGCCGAGGCGCACGGTCTTCTTTTGATGTCTCATTGATTGGTCCTGAACTAATTACGCGCGCTCGGGCACGGCGGCGGTCGCTCCGTTTCCGGAAGCACCGTCGGCCGACGAGAGACCGGCCACTGGCTCTACCAAACCAGCCTCGAATTTCATTCCTAGACTGAGGCCGAGTTGCTGGAGTTTGTCTTTGATCTCATTGAGCGATTTCTTGCCGAAGTTGCGATACTTGAGCATTTCGCTCTCGGTTTTTTGGGCAAGCTGACCAACAGTGGTGATGTTGGCGTTGTTCAAACAGTTCGCGGCGCGGACGCTGAGCTCGATTTCGTTGACACTCATGTTGAGCAGCTTCTTCAGCTTCATGTTCTCCTCGCTGACACCGGCCGGCGTTTCGTCGAACTCGATTACTTCTTCGTTGAAGTTCACGAAAACATCGAGGTGATGGCGCAGGATCGCGGATGCCTGCAAGAGGGCATCGTCCGGAGTCAATCGGCCGTCAGTCCAAACTTCGAGAAGGAGCTTGTCGTAATCGGTCCGTTGACCGACTCGGGTGTTTTCGACCGCATATTTCACGCGAGTGACCGGTGAGAAAATCGAATCGATCGGAATCAGGCCAATCGGCTGATCGGTGCGTTTGTTTTCTTCGCCGGTAGCGAATCCGCGACCGACCCGGACTTCGAGCTCGGCATCAAATTTGTGTTTCTTATCGAGAGTGCAGATGATCTGCTTCGGGTTCAGTACCTCGTACCCGGTGACTTCCTGGATGTCGCCGGCCGTAATTTCGCCTTCCTTGTTCACGCTGAGCGAGAGCTTTCTTGGTTCGTGGCCGTTGCTGGCTTTGAACTTCACTTTTTTGAGGTTGAGCACGATGTCGGTCACGTCTTCAACGACGCCCGGCAAAGTAGCGAACTCGTGCTGCGCTCCGGTGATCTTCACCGCAGTAATGGCGGCGCCTTCGAGTGACGAAAGCAACACACGGCGGAGCGAATTTCCGACAGTGTGGCCGTAACCGGCCTCAAAAGGCTCGGCGGTGAACTTGGCGTAGGTTTCAGTGGTTGTGCTCTCGTCTTTGGAGAGAGTCTTCGGCATTTCAAAACGACCGTAACGAACTGGCATAGTAGCAATTAAGAAGTAGGAATTATGAATTAAGAAATGTTCGTGAAGACACTTCTTCCTTTTTAATTCTGCCTTCTTCCTTTCTCAGAGCCGGGTTTCCCCTGGCGAGTGCGGTGTCAGCCAAGCGACTGAGACCCAGGGACCAACGGCGTAATTATAAAACTCGCTGCGGAGCGTGGAATAAAGAGCATTTCATGACTTTTGCAAGAGGTTCTTCGGCACCGGCGAATCGCCTTTTGCGGCCAAATCTACCAGCTGGAGCCGGCCCCGCCGCCGCCGCTTGACCCGCCGCCGCCACTAAAGCCGCCGCCGCTGGATGAAGATCCGCTGCTGCTCCGGCTTGAGCTGCTGAGAAGCAGGTTGAGCCAGAAAAAAAGAACGTCCCCCCAATCGATAGCCCAGTGTGTGCCTTTGCTCGAAATGCCTACTCCTTGGCGTGCGGTTCGATGAAGGCCAAAGAGTAAGCTTAGAGGGATGAACAGGAGCAGGAGCAAAAGCGGAACAGCATTTCGATGGTGGCGAGGTGTTTCTTCAACCGTTCTTGTGCTTGCTTTGTATTCGCCAGCGATGGCTTGGCAGATCGCGTCGATGCCGATTCGTAATCCGCCCTCGTAATCGCCGGCGATGAATTTCGGCTTTATTTGATGCTCAGTGATGTTGAATGCCGATACATCTGGGAGTGCTCCTTCCAAGCCATACCCAACCTGAATGTACATTTTGCGGTCTTCGACGAACACGAACAGGACCACGCCATTGCGTTTATCCTTTTGTCCGACGCGCCACGAATCAAACACTCGTTGGGTGTAAGCCGGGACGTCATTGTCGCTTTGCATTTTCGGAAAAATTGCGACGACCACTTGGTTTGATGTGCCGCGATCAAACTGCACCAGTTGTCGATCGAACTGATCAGCCGCCGACTGCGAAATGAGTCCTGCGTAATCATTAAAATAGTGAAGCGGCGCCGGAGGGATTACTTCCGCAGCGGAAAGCGCGGTCAGCGCCAACGCACTAAATGCAAAACAGAGAGCGGCCAGCTTCACTCTTCGTGATCGTGCGATGTTACCGATCTTTTCGGGAAATGCGACGCGAGGACGTCACCGATCTCGTGAATTGCCTCGATCAATGCGTGAGTGAATTTTTCATTTCGGAAATGTTCCCGCATCTGGTTCACGAGCCGCTCCCACAGTTCATTGCCACACTTTTGATGAATCGCTGCGTCCCCGACGATCGCGAACTTGTGGGCGCGGGGTGCGACGAAAATGAGAACGTCACTGCGTTGCACGTTCTTGTGCAATCCGAGGCGTCGAAATCTTTTTTGTGCGGCGCTCAGGGGATCGCCATCCAGTTTCCCGCGTTGAATAAAAACACGGATCGTGCCGGATGTTTTCGATTCGGCATCGCGAATTGCCTGCACAATTTTGTCGTGCTCGAGCTTACTTAGAAATTCTTTGGTTCTCATTGTTACCAGCTCCCGCCGGCGCCTCCGCCACCAAAACTTCCCCCTCCGCCAAATGAGCCGCTAAATCCGCCGCCACCTCCACCGCCCGAAGACCAATCGCCGCCACCACCTCCATACGACCAAGCCCAGCCGCCGCCACCGCTGCTGTAGTGATAACCTTTTCGTGGTCTCAGACGCGGGATAAAGAACAGAACGATTAAAATGATAAGGACGGGATGGTTCAGGAGGAATAAACCTATCTTCTTGGCGACGTTGCTCTGACTCTCACGAGCTGTTTTTCCGGTCCCTTTATATTCGCCGCGGATTGCTTTGAAAATCGAATCGATCCCCTCGGCCAAACCTCCTTCGTAATCGTTGCTCCGAAAGCGCGGTTTGATTCGGTTCTCGTATATGTCGAACGCGGTTACGTCGGGCAACGCGCCTTCTAAACCGTAACCAACTTGAATAAAAATTTTTCGATCCTGCGTGAAGACAAACAGGACCACGCCGTTGCGTTTATCTTTTTGGCCGACGCCCCAAGTTTCGGCAACGCGTCGAGTGTAGGCAGCGACATCATCATCGCTTTGCATTTTGGGATAAATGACCACCCACACTTGATTTGAGGTGTCGCGCTCGAACTGAGCGAGCTGCTCATTAAAGCGCAAAGCCGTCGCTTCGGAAACGATGCCGGCGTTATCTTGAAAGTACCCTGGGGGTTTCGGCGGAATGACTTCAGCGGCAGACAGGGAAATTGCGCTGAGGGTGATTACAATCAGCGCGAGGTGGATCGAGCGCTCCGCGCTCGATGTTAGAAATGGCGGCGAAGCCGCTCTAATTCGGCATCGTCCGCGGAGCGGCCGATCCACCTTCATGCTTTCACGCCAACTGATCGAAAAAATTACGTTTAGGGCGTGGCCGCAGCGGTTGCCGCCGGTGACGCCGCCGGAGCCGGGGACGGCGAGCCGAAATTGAAATTCACGGTCGGCGCTTTCTCGGCCCCTTGTTGGGCAGCGAAGAACGGACGAGGCGAAAATCCAAACATTCCCGCGATCATATTCGTCGGGAAACGCTTCACGGCCACGTTGTAATCCTGGACGACGGTATTGAATTTGTTTCGTTCGACGGCGATCCGGTTTTCGGTTCCCTCGAGCTGGGCTTGCAGCCCTTGGAAATTCTCGGTCGCTCTGAGTTGCGGATAATTTTCCGCGACCACGAGGAGACGAGAGAGTGCGTTACTTAGTTGACCTTGGGCGGCTTGAAATTCTTGGAGCTGCTTTGCATCAGTCGGCGCTTTGTTCGGATCCAACTGAACCCGCCCAACACTGGCGCGCGCGTTCGTCACTTCGGTCAACGTCGATTTCTCAAAATTGGCAGCACCCGCAACTGTGTTTACTAGATTTGGAATCAAATCCGCACGACGTTGATAAACCGTCTGGACCTGGGCCCACTGGGTGTCGACCCCTTGCTGCAACCCGACCAGCCGATTGTACGTCCCCCAGAAAAAGAGCCCGATCACGAAAGCGAGAAAGATGAGAATGACGAGCAGGCCGCCACAACCGATCGCAAATTTATTCATAAGGGCGACAATCTAAACTGCGATTTTCTGTAGGGGAAGCAGTTTGCTTCCCGAGACGGTCCGAGCCGGACCGGCATTTGCAGCGTCTCCTACAGATTATCGCCCGAGAACGAGTCGGAGGAAGTAGGCGTCCGAGAATCCTCCGCTCATTCCCTGGCGAACGATCAGTGCGTTCATCGATGGGATGATGAACAACCGCTCATAGTTTGAACCGAGGGCGACAACCATGTCCGGCGGCGCAGCGCGGGAAATACAAATCCCGCCCCAGCGGGCGCGTTGCCATTTCAAATCGAGCTCTTTTTCGTAGTCGATCTCGCGAGCGTTCGGCGCCTGACGATTCAACCACACGGTCAATCCGTAGGATGGATTGGCGCCAGAACCGACGAACGCCTGGCTTAGCAAATTCGACGAAACGATCTGTTTCCCGCCGTAATTGCCGCGACCAAGCACGAGTTCGCCGAATCTTGCCCATTCGCGCGCGGTCAGTTCAAATCCGCTCGCCGGCAGCGGATTGCCGCGCCCGTCTCTTTTGAAATCGAGACTCGTTAATCCGAGCGGCGAAAGTACGTTCTCGTTGAGGTAAGAGATCGTCGATTTTCCATTTAGTTTTCGGCGGAGCAGTTCGTTGAAAATTTGAAGATGACTTGGCCCGTAAGCGAAGGCTGATCCTGGTGCGGCGACAAGCGGCAATTGGACCGCAACAGCATCGCGATCGCGGATCGAATCGCTATGCAGATGCGGAGCGGGTTCGATTCCATCCGTCTGATTCAGTAACTGGCGAATCGTGATCTGCGATTTGCGTCCGGCCTCGGCGGGATTCTTCCATTCGGTGATCGTGTCGGCGACGCGGTCGTCGAGCCTGATCAAGCCGTCACGGACCGCGCAGAGCGCGGCAAGGCCCCAAAAACTCTTAGTGCCACTGAAAATTTTGCAGCGCATGTCCGTGCCGCCGCCGTTCGCGTAGTGTTCGAAAACGGTTTTGCCATTTTGCATGACAAGCATCGAGAACCCAGTGTTCTTCTCAGAATAACCAGAGGCGCGAGCACAATTGCCGGGCTGAATTTCAGCGAAGGACGCCGCTGATGTTGCGGTCCAGGCTAGAAATGTTCCGAGGATAATTTTTGACCACGAGGGACACGAAAAGCACGAAGACAAGATCGTGAAGATTATCTTCGTGACCTCCGTGCTCTTCGTGGTGAACCTCCGACGCTAAGTCTCGGAAGATGCGGGTGATTCGGCTTGGACAACGGTTTCCGGAGCGGACTCCGGACGTGGCGCCATTGGCAAGTGACGGGTCCGCAACTCTGTGACGTTTGGCAGTTCTTCGAGATTTCGCAGGCCAAAATGATCAAGAAAGAACTCGGTGGTCTCGTAGAGCAGCGGACGTCCCGGAATTTCGGCGCGTCCGGCAATCTTCACCAAACCGCGTTCCATCAGTGTTTGCAAAACCCCATCGATGGTCACGCCGCGGACGGCTTCGACATCGGCCCGCGTGATTGGTTGCCGATAAGCAATAATCGCGAGGGTTTCGAGAGCCGGGGAACTTAAACGGGCAGGTTTCGGTGCGGGAAACAAACCACGGACCCATGGAGCGTAATTGGGATCGGTGGTTAATTGCCAGCCGCCGGCCTTTTCCACGAGTTGGAATCCGTGCTCGTTCTGGATGTATTCGACTTTCAGCTGTTCCAGGGCCGCGGCGACCTCGGCTGGTTTTGCGTTCGCGAACTCGTTAGGCGCAAAATCGTCTTCCGCGCCGGCATTGTGTAGCACATCGACAATATCTTTCGTCGAAAGGGGCTTCTGCGCGCTGAAGAGCAGGGCTTCGGTGATTCGGGCGAGATTCATTTTAGTTTGCGCCGATCGCGGTTTGGATCGCGTCCGCAATACGATTGGCGTGTTTATCGATCCTATCTAATTCATGGCCTTCAATCAAAAGCCGGATCTTTGATTCGGTCCCCGAGTAGCGCAAAACCACGCGACCTTTGCCGGCGAGCTCGCGTTCCACTTCGTCGCGCAATTTCACCACTTCCCTAAGCTCTTCGATTGGCGGCTTCGATTTCACCACCAAGTTCCGTTGGGCCTGCGGATATTTTTTCAAACACTTTTTCAATTTACTCAGCGGCTGGCCGGTCTCGTGCATGATACGCAAAATCTGGAGCGCGCTGATGATGCCATCACCTGTTGTCGTGAAATCGCGAAAGATCATGTGACCGCTTTGTTCGCCGCCGAGGTTGAGATTTTTCTTTATCATCTCTTCTATTACGTAGCGGTCGCCCACTTTTGTGCGAATTACTTTTCCGCCGCTCGCGCGAACTGCATCGTCGAGTCCAAAATTGCTCATTTCCGTAGCGACAAGCGTGTTTTCGCGAAGTTGCTTCGACTTCAGAAGATCGAGCGCAGCGATGGCCAGGATCTCGTCGCCGTCAACGATCTCGCCGTTTTCGTCGCAAAGGAGCACGCGGTCGGCGTCGCCGTCGTGAGTGATACCGACATCGGCGTCGGCCGCCTCTACGATTCGCTGGATTTCATCCGGATAGGTGCTGCCGCAACCGTCGTTGATGTTCATTCCGTTCGGCTCGTTGTGGGCGACGACCACTTCAGCGCCGAGCTCGCGCAAAATGCAGGGAGTCGACTTGTAAGCCGCGCCGTTTGCGACATCGACCGCCACGCGCATTTCTTCGAGAGACATCTTTCGCGGGAAGCTCGCCTTGGCGAATTCAACGTAACGCCCGAGCGCATCGTCAATACGCGTGGCGCGGCCAATGTTTCCGGCGATCGGCCGGATATCGTCGATCCTGCCGGTAAAAACGAAATCCTCGATCTGCGCTTCGACTTGATCGTCGAGTTTGTAGCCGTCGTGCCGGAAGAATTTGATGCCGTTATCCGCGTATGGATTGTGCGAAGCAGAGAGAACGATCCCCGCATCGGCCCGAAGTGAACGCGTGATGTAGGCGACACCGGGAGTGGGCAACGGCCCGATTACCAAAACGTCGACACCCAGCGAAGTAATTCCGGCGACGATCGCGTTTTCGAGCATATACCCGGAGCGTCGGGTATCTTTACCGAGAACAATCTTCGGCCGCGCGCCTTCCGGCAAGGTTCGCGGATTCAGCTGGGTGAAAACATGGGCGGCGGCGCGGCCAAGCTTCAATGCCGTTTCGGCTGTGACTGGTTCAACATTGGCGACACCTCGAACGCCGTCGGTGCCGAAAATTTTTGTCGCCTGTGGTTTCACGACCATACTGAAACGCTCAGATGCCAATTCGTAAACGGGAAAGTGTCGGTAATCATTGATCGACCGGCTTCTCGCGATTGTGGTCGCTCAAGAAAAGGCATTCGTTATCGAGCCCGAGCACCACGGTGTTCCATTTCAATGGGAACCTTTCAAGGATTTGAGTTCGTTGAATGACTGGCGCCCAATCTTTGTATTCGCCTCTCACAATGTCGCGGAGTTTGTTGTCCGTCCCACTCACCGGAGTCAGGTAAACTCCGTTCACCGGGCCGCCGAGAGTCTGGTAATCTCCGAGATCGCTAAACGCGCGAATCGTTTCGGGAAGCCACACACTGCGGCGGTTAGCGTACCAGGCGACGGCCCATGGCATATCGGTTGCAGTGATTTCGTTCGGCTGCATCCAGTTGTTCAACACACCGATAAGTCCCGGCATGTAGGGCGGCCAATGCACAAATGGCTTCGGTGGGGAGAGCCACGGGGTGGCGAAGATCATCGGCAACGCGCAAATGATATAGAGCAGCGTGATAAAACCGACGCGCGCGAACGGAATGCTGACGGCGAGCCGGTTCCATTGCACCAGGAGATAAGCCAGCCCGTAACCGGTCATTACCGGAACGAATATCAAATGCAGCTGATTTGCGGCGACGCCCTGTTCCTCGTTGATTCCATACAGGCACATCCCAAACACGGCCCCACCCCACATTGCCAAAATGATCCAGCGCATGGCCGCGGTCTCCGTGCGCTTGAATGGATAAAGGAGCGAAACAAAAAACATCAGAGCGACAACGCTGAGTCCGAAATATTCGAAAAGGTGAGCTATCTGTGAGATCAGGCCGCCGCTGAGCTTGTCACGAAATGCTCCCAGCAAACCGACGCCAGGATCGAAATTCGTTTGTCGCATCCAACCCCATTCGGTGTGACCGATTCCATTGAACAACGAATAGATAGCCACGCCGCCAGGGTTTCCGCAGACCACCATGGTGCGAATTATCCAGGGCAAATACAGGACGGCACATGCGGCCAGCATTACTACCGCGGGCCATCCGCGTTGCCGGAAAAAAAATGCCGCGAAAATCGTGACCGCAACGAAGATCCAGAGAGTGAGGGCATGAGTCAGCGCCAGCAACCCGAACACCGCACCAACGAAGGCCAGCCATTTGAGAATCGATTCGCCGGCGTAATACGCCTCGACTGCGCGCACGAACAGGTAGACGGCGCTGTTAAATAAAAGAAGCAACAGCATTTGGGGCAAGCCCGAGAGCGAGTATTGCCACATCGCGTCGCAGAGAAGAACGAAGCCGCAGGTGAGCAAGGCCAACCGTTGATCGAACAACCGGCGAACGGTAAAAAAGAGGACGCCGATGGACCCAAGAAAAATCAGGATCGACATCATCGCGATCGCCCGGTCGCCGGCATAAATCAGGGTCCGCGACGTTATTGTCCAATAAGGTTTCACAAATATAAGTGCGACGGCGTCGACCAGTGGCGGAAGGGGCGCGTTGTAGGTGTCGACCCAGATTTTGTCCGCGACGGATTTTCCGTGACGTTGCAATTGGCCGGCCGCGCGCGGTCGGGCGAGTTTGGTTTTCCAACCTTCACCGCTGGCAATTGCGCGCCCGATTTGGGCCTGGTCCATCCCCTGCGAGGTCGAAAGACCACGGAACTGATACAAATAGATCGCGGCGATCGCGATAATGCCGAGCGCAACCGCGCCGCGTTTCACCCAGACGGAGAGCCCGCCGGCTTCCAGCGCGTGCACGGCGGTTTGAACAAATTCTTCGCTACCCGGCATGTTGTTTTTCTCCCGTCGTGCTCGGGGCCTCTTCCTTTTTCGCGTTCAATTCATTGATCTTCCGATGCAGCGTTCGCCGGCTGATCCCGAGTTTCTTGGCCGCGGCGGTGACATTTCCGTTGGTTGTGGCCAGGGCCTGCAAGACAAGTTTGCGTTCGGTTTCGTGGATATCGAGTGGATTGCCTTTTTCGCCAAATGCCTTTGCTGGAGAGATTCCGCGCGGAAGAGTTGCGCCCGCGGCCTGTCGTAGCGACGGCGGCAAATCTCGGATGCTTATTTTTGGTCCGGTTGTCATTACGACACCATGCTCGATGGCGGTTCGAAGTTCGCGGACGTTGCCTGGCCAGTTGTAAGTCAGCAACGCATTCATTGCCTCCGGCGTCACATCCACGATTTCTTTATTGTTCGCTTTGGAGAACTGCCGCAAAAACGTGCGCACGAGCAACGGGATGTCGTCTTTACGTTCGCGCAACGGCGGCATGACGATGCGCACTACGTTCAGACGAAAATATAGGTCGTCCCGAAATTTTTCTTCTTTTACCAGCTGCTCCAGACTTTTGTTCGTGGCTGCGATCAAGCGAACGTCCGCCCGCAGAGTTTGATTTCCGCCGACCCGTTCGAACGCGCGTTCTTCACTGATCACCCGAAGCAGTTTTACCTGCGTCGCCGGCGGGATTTCCGCGACTTCATCGAGAAAGATTGTTCCGCCGCTCGCTTGTTCGAACCGTCCGATCCTGCGTTCATGCGCGCCGGTGAACGCTCCTTTTTCGTGACCGAACAATTCACTCTCAAGCAAAGTCGGCGAGAGAGCCGCGCAATGCACCGTGACAAACTTCGCTTTGTTGCGGCGGCTCAAATTATGGATCGCGTGAGCGGCGAGTTCTTTCCCGGTCCCGCTTTCGCCTTCGATCAATACGTTCGCAGACGATGGCGCGACTTGCCGAATCGTGCTCAAGACTTCGTGCAATGCTGGCGATTCACCGATGATGTTTTCCAAGCCGAACCGCTCGTCGACCTGTTGCCGCAACGTTCGATTTTCGTCCACCAACTTGCGGTCGCGCAGCGCGCGCGAGATCAGCATCTCAACCTTGTCCAGATTCAACGGCTTGGTCACAAAATCGTAAGCGCCGCGCTTCATCGCTTCGACCGCGGTGTCGACGGAGCCGTATGCCGTCATCATGATGGAAATCGGCGGGTCCGGCATCTTTAGAGCGCGCTCGATCAATTGCATTCCGTCTTCGGAGCCGAGACGAAGGTCGGTCAGGAGAAGGTCGACGCGTTCGCGTTCCAGCACATTCATGGCGCTGGTGATGTCCCCGGCAATGTAAACGTCGTAATCATTTTCGAGTAATCGGCGCAATCCGTCCCGAGTATGTTTTTCGTCGTCGACGATCAATATCGTAGGCTGGATAGAATCCATGAAGGTTGTAGGCGAGAACTGTGCCATTTATTCTCACTCAACGGCGCAATCTCTCAACGAGGAAGATATTGCGTTGCCTAGGGGCAGGAATTTTTGCTCATTGCGGCGACGGAGTCTCGTGACCGTCCGGTCCGCTCCGATCCGATACTGCTTCTTTTCCGATTTCGTCGTTAGTTTGTGTTCGATTTCGAATCACCGGCCTCCAGCATCCGAACGCGCCGGTCGACATGTGGCAGACGAATTGTCACGGTCAGACCTTTGCCGGCGCTGCTTTCGATCGATAACTCGCCCCCGTGTTCGCGTACAATTCGACGAACAATCAGCAAACCAAGTCCCGTGCCCCTGGTTTTAGTGGTGAAATAGGGCTCGAAC
>DATINV010000061.1:0-26083 GCA_035473775.1 Chthoniobacterales bacterium | reverse complement strand
GTTGGTGTCGGAGTGGTGGCAGGCGTCAGAGTCGGTGTAGGCGTCGGAGTCGGGCTAGCTGCTGCCGTTGCGGTCGGGGTAGGAGTTGCGCTAGGAGCTACAGTAGATGTTGGTGTCGGAGTCGGGCTAGCTACTGGGGTTGCGGTCGGGGTAGGAGTTGGGCTAGGAGCCACAGTGGATGTCGGTGTCGGTGTTGGCGTGGGAGTCGGCGTTGGAGTTGGAGTTGGACCGCACCCAAACCGCCCGCACGGCGTTGGTGTGGGCGTACCAAAGGGCGTCGCAGTAGCGGTCGGTGTAGGACTCGGAATAAGTGTAGGCGTTGGCGTCGCAGTTCCTATTGGCGTGGGAGTTGGAGTTGGCGTCGGGCTACCAGAGGAAGGAATGACGCGAACATAATAAATGTCCTCTTCGTGGTTAAAGGTAGCGCAGTAGGCCACATTTCCACCGGTGTTATCGGAAACGATGGTCATGTAGTCGCCCATTTTGTTCTGGTTAGGGTAGCCAATATAAGGATCAAACGGTTGACTCACAGCGACGTTCGGCGACCAGCTGTTGCCGCCATCAGTGCTGTAGGAATAAAAGAGCTGAGAGTCGGTATTATTCGCGGCGTTCCGGCTATCGAGCCAAATGACGTCGATCCGTCCATTTGGAGCCACCGCGAGGGCGCCAAACCAATGCCATTTAGACGGATTTGCAGGATCATCATTGATTCGGACCGGCGCGCTAAAGCTTTGGCCGCCATTAGTGCTTCGAACAAACATGACGTCAGCCCTGGAAGTCGTGGTTCCGGCGGCGACGCTAGCCAGCATATAAACATTGTTGTTAGTACTCGTTCCGGACCGATCGACTGCCAGAAACACCTGACCGGTCAGTCCTTCAGGATTGATGGTGTCGCTCATATCTATAAAACCACCAAGATCGACAGCCGTTGACTGATCGAAGGTCGGGACCACGGCGCCGTTCTTTGCGCTGGTCGACCGGATGCACCAAATCTGACCTGAACTCAGGTTTACTCCTCCGAGAAACAGGTTGCCGTTCGAATCGACATCGAGCGTTCCCCAGGCAGGCGAGTGAGGAATGTTGATCGGGTTAAGCCAACTAACGCCACCATCTGTGGATCGGGTGAACTGTCTTCCGCCATAATTATTACCGGCAGTGCTCCAATCCTGATACTGAAAGCCGCGACCGGTGCTATTGGTGTTGTCGATCGTGAACCATTGTTTGTCGCCGCCGTCTGCGGGCGCAATGTTTGTCCAAGTCTGTCCGCCATTGACCGAGCGCCACATATTGTCGAAGAACGAGTCCAGCAAGCTGAGGTAGAAAAACTGGCCAGTTGCGTCTGCATCGAGGACTGGGTCGCTCCGAAATACGTCGTTCTCCAAAACGCCTGGAAACGTCCATGAAGTCCCCGCGTTAGTGGTATAGCCCCAGCCTGCTTGCCTGAAATTTGAGCTCACATTATCAAACTGACGCCAGCCGATCGCCATCTTGGCGGGATTGGTCGGGTCGACACAAATCGAGGGTTCGTTCGCTGCATCCCCGACAATGTTCTGCCCGCTGGAAGTCACGTTGACCTGGTAACTCGTAAAGTTTCCGAGCTGCGAAACCATTCGGGGCGAAGTCTGTGTCGGCCGCAGTAGTGCGGGCACATTGTCGGACTTCTCAAGCGGCTCCGCCGGGAGCGACTTCGGTGGGGAAGATTGCGATTGTTGCGCGAACGAAATCGTTATGGCCGACAATGCGATCGCGCAAAGCAATAGCCGGTGCCCTGGGTGCCTCCGATCGGCTAACTTCATTTGAACCGACTAAAGATAGCCGATGAGTCAACTAAGTGGCAACCAGTTGCCCGGTTGCGGTGCGGGCTTGGTGCCGTTGAGCGAAAGATAAGTGTACTCCTGCAACAGCCGTTCATAATCGCCGAGAAGTTTCATCGCGTCGTTCGGCTTGAGGAAATCCGTTTTGATTGCGGCGTCGATTTGCGCCTTGAGCAATTGCATGAGCTGGACCTTGTCCCACTGCGTCATCGACAGCACTTCGCCGATGGTGCTGCCTTCGATCACTTCTTCAATGTACCAGCCGCTTTCCTCGTCGGGATCGAGAAACACGTGCACTTCGGTGACTCGGCCGAATAGATTGTGGAGATCACCCATGATGTCCTGGTAGGCGCCCACCATGAAAACACCGAGATAATAAATCTCACCGGGAATGACGCGATGAAGCGGAAGCGTTTCACGCACATCCTGGAGATCGGTAAACTTGGAAACCTTCCCATCCGAATCACAAGTGATGTCAACGATCGTGCCGCTTCGATCCGGCGGCGTGGTCAGGCGGTGAATCGGCATGATCGGAAAAAGTTGGCCGAGCGCCCAGTGATCCAGCAGCGATTGGAAGACGGAAAAATTGCAGATGTATTGATCGGCCAGTGAAGTTTCGAGCTCCTTGATTTCATCGGGCACGTAACGCAGTCCGCGATGCATGTTCACGATTTGCTGGGCCAACTGCCAGTAGACGGTGTCGATCTTCGCTTTCGATTCGAGGTCGAGCAGGCCCAAGTTGAAGGTTTCCTGCGATTCTTCCTTAATCTGCTGAATGTCGTGCAAGCTCTCCATTCGATTGCCGCGTTTCAGCCGTTGCTTCACGTCGAGAATGTCGCCGACGAGCTTGTGATCCTTTTCGCCCGCTTCAATTCGCAATTTCGGGACGGTTTTCTCGATTGAACTGAAGGCTTCCATCACCAGCACGGAATGGTGCGCAACTACCGCCCGACCTCCTTCATTCACGATCGACGGATGGGGAACATTCTCGGAGTCACATACGTCCATGATGTTCCAAACAACGTCGTTGGCGTATTCCTGGAGCGAATAATTCGCCGAACTGTCGAAGTCGCTGCGGGAGCCGTCATAATCGACGCCGAGACCGCCGCCGACATCGAGATAGCCGAGCTCATGGCCGAGTTTCGCCATTTTGGCGTAATAGCGCGCAGCCTCACGGACGGCCCGCTTAATTGTGGAAATATCCGGGACCTGCGAGCCGACGTGGAAATGGATCAGCTTCAAAGCGTGCGCGAGTCCCGCGGCCTTCAACATTTCACTCGCGGTCACCAGCCCGGTGGTATCGAGACCAAACTTCGCGTTCTCACCCGCGCTCGGCGACCATTTTCCCGAACCTTTGCTGTGTAAGCGGACCCGGATGCCGATGACCGGTTCGACACCAACTTCTTTGGAAGCGCGGATCGTCGCCTCGAGCTCTTCGATTTTTTCGACAACGATGACAACCTGCTTGCCGAGCTTGCGGCCGAGCAATGCGATTCGGATAAACGCCGGATCCTTGTAACCGTTGCAAACGATCAGGCTCTCCGGGTCCTTGTGCATGGCCAGAGCTGCGACCAATTCCGGTTTGCTTCCGGCTTCTAATCCAAAGTGGAACTGCTGGCCCGCGTCGACGATCTCCTCAATCACTTCACGCAACTGATTAACCTTAATCGGAAAAACGCCTCGGAAATGCCCTTTGTAGCCGAATTCGGTAATCGCATCTTGAAAAGCGACGTTTACCGATTCTACGCGATGGCGGAGCAAATCCTGAAACCGGATGACCAGCGGGAAACTCAATCCCCTCGTCCGAGCTTCGTTGACGACTTCCATAATGTTGATGCTGCCGCCATTATCCTGAAGCGGCTTGGCCACAACATTGCCTTCGGTGTTTACCGTGAAATATCCGCCGCCCCAAGCATCCACGTTATAAGTCGCGATCGCGGCATCAATGTCCCACTCGTTCTTCATTTTTCTGGCGCGACGAAATTAGAGGTGATCCGCATAATCAATCACTGGGCCGAACATTCAAGTCCGCGTGATAAAAATTTTTGTCCGGCGATGTCGCGCGAAGCGGCCTCGCTTGTTTTTCCTCCCCCTGCGGATAACGTTCGCCCGGGATGAACAAAACGGTGATCGAGGTGCAGGTGCGCGCGGTGTTACCGACCAGCGGTGGCTGCGCGGTGTTTATTGGGAACAACGACAAGGTCTTCATCATTTACGTCGATCAAACCGTTGGCAGCGCAATCACCATGTTCATGCGCGACATTTCCAAGGAACGGCCACTGACCCACGATTTGATGGCGCATCTGATGACAGCGCTGGGCGCGAAGGTGGAGCGCGTGATTATCAATGATCTGAAAAACGCGACTTATTATGCGCGGGCGATCATTCGCGCCGAGAATGAATTGCAGCAGAAGAAAATCGTCGAGCTGGACGCGCGGCCGAGTGATTGCATTGCCCTGGCGACCCAGCAAAAGGCGCCGATTTACGTCAGTCAGGACGTTTGGGATGAAGTCGACGATATGAGCGACGTCCTCCGGAAAATGGAGGAAGAAGGACTCAAGCCCGATCCGGAGACGGAAGAAGAGTAGACACTGCCTTGGTCATCGAGTTGTCAGTGGGGCGAGACTCTGTCGAGCCGGCACAAAGTTCAGCGGCTCCGCAGAGCGTCGCCTACCACCCGAAATCGCGCCTTAGGATTCAAATCGCGAACCCGTGAAGCGATCCGCTAGAAATTCAGCTTTACGCTACCTTCGTGCTGCTCGTTTGGGCAAGGCGCGTTCATCGGAACGTCGGTCTGCGCCCCATTCGCTTCCACCAGCTTGTTGTCGATCAGATATTTTTCGACTTCTTCGCCGCTAACATCGCCCAGCATCTGGCCATTGATCTCAACGCACGGCGAAAGGGGCTGGCCGCTCTTGGTTTCCATCTCCCAACGAAAAGCGGGATTCTGAATGATGTCCTTCTCGGTGTAGGGCAAATTGTATTTGGCCAACGCGGCGCGAACGCCGGCGCTCCAGCCACAATAGGTCTTCAGGTAAGCGGTAATTTGGGGCGTGTCCATTTAGAGGAAGGTAACACATCGACGCGAAATTTCACCACCGGACACGACCGAACCCCCTTTTCTCGCGATTTTAGGCTCGACAACTAATCGATCGTTTTCTTAAAAGCCCTGCCGGGAGCTCCATTTCCCTGAGGCCGTGTTTTTGACGGAGCTCCCGGCGCCCTGAATTCAAATCTTGTGTCGCAATGGCTTCAACGCCTGGGTCAATTTCTGTAGACCCAGTTCGAGACGTGTCTTGACCGTGCCCAGCGGGGCGCGCGTTACGGCGGCGATCTCGCGATGGCTCATTCCCGCAAAAAATGCGAGCTCGAGAGCTTCCCGTTGCTGCTCCGGCAAAACATTCAGCCGTCGGTGAAGAAAATGACGCAAATCAGCGCGCGAGATTTCGTCGTTCGACGAATGATTATCCGTGCCCGCTGGTGCTTCGACGACATGTTCCTGATAGCGCTCTTTGGCGCGGCAATAGGCCTGTTTGCGGCGAAGCCGATCAATCGCGCGACGGCGAGCGAGAGTTACGACCCATCCAAGCAGTTTACCCGCCTTGGGCGAGTAGTGATCTGCCTCATGCCAGATCTGCAGAAGAATGTCCTGCAACACGTCATCCGCGTCCCCCTCTTCGTGGACAACGTTGCCGATTACCGATTTCAATCGGCCGCCATGGCGCGAATAAAATTCCGTCAAAGCCTCCGGTCGTTGCGCGGTGATCGCTTCCATCAGCGCTTCATCGGTAATCGTCGACCCCGTGGTGTACTCCAAAGTTGGATTCAACATATAAATTCCCCTAACGAGTTGTTTTCCTTCCACTGCATCACATTCATTTTCACAACTCCTCAACGATGGGAATTTAAGGCACTCTCCGCAATCGGGACACGCACCGGTTGAATCGTAGGTCAAACCCTTAGACGTGTTGGACTTGGGAATTACAGCGCTAGCGCACGCTGTGTACTATTAAGAACCTTCTCAGCCCAAACTTGACCGCGGTTTCAGGCAGCTGGACGGAATTGCAGGGCGAACTTGCGCAAGCGTGCCGAAAATTTTTCGCGCGGATAGCCGATTGTTTTCGTTCGCGGCGAGGACTCTTCTTCTTCCGAAAGGGCCAACCGGGCAAGAACTTGGTCGTTAGGCAATACCCAATCCATCGGAATTGAATGACAACGCTCAGTCGGACAAATCACTCGCAGCGGCCCGGTACCGCGCGTGCCGCCTACCACTTGAATGCCGTGCCCATCGATGACATGACCGCAGGCAAGACAGTAACGCTTTTCATTGAGCGATGGCCATTGCCGGTAACGATCGAGCCGCTGCACAATTTCGAGTTTTTCGGAATCAGACAATTCGATGGGAGAAAGCAGGAGTGACATGCAGCAGATGATGCCAAATCGCTTTTCACGTTCAATCAGAGGAACGGTAAATCAGGTCATCGGTGAAAATCTGATGCCCGATACGGCATTTTACCTAATAAATCACGACCACTTGGATCACTCTGCGCGTTTTAAAGGTGGGATGAAGACGCTCAAGGGATTCAGGCGAAAGCGCGTCATAGACAATTCAACGCTGGCAGCGATGGAGCGAATGGAACTTTACTGCGGCGCTCATCCGGGAAGTCCAACGGCTGCTCGCCGTCCACGGTTACTGTATCGCGGCCAACTTTGGATCGCGCTTCTCGGGCCAACTGTGGAAGAAGGCATTGTAGGAATAGGGCAAACCATTGAAGCCGCTCTGCGAGCGTTCGATGCTCAGTATCTCGCCGGGTTACAACCGGCCTCCGATCGATTTCGGCGCGGAGTTTACAACCAGGCCGCCTGAGTCAGAACTTAATCGACGTCCGCACGCCGTACTCGTTGCTGTAAAAACCGACGGTGGAGATCGAACCTGAATTCTTCCGGTGCAAATAATATCCGCCGAGCGACCAGAAACGGGTCAGCAAAATATCGACCGACGGTTGAACGTAAAAGTAATCGTCGGTCAAAGTCGGCAACGGGACTGGCGTGTCGATCGTATTGAAGTAGTCCACATGCTCGTAACCACCGACCAAAATAAAGTACAACTGCCGGCACAAACGTTCGCGGATGGTCGCACTGAGATTAGTGTCGACGTAATCCTGGGCGGTCTTTGAGTCGATCGACGGTGTCCTGCCGACGGGTCGCGAAATACGATTTTGAGCAGCGGAATTGTAAATCTCGCGGGTCGCTCCGAAAATGATCCGAGTGCTGTCCCACGGCAGCCAACTCGCCGAAATCGAAAAAACCGGCGTGCTGTATGAGTTCCTAGTGAGACCGGCAAAGGTCCGAAACTCCGCGCCCGCGATGACATCAAGACTAAAGCGGTCGCTGGGCTGGAAGCGCAAATGTCCGTTAGCTTGCACGAGCGACTGATTAGGCGTGGGGAAGTCGACGGTGTTGTAACCGCCTTCGACGCCGATCCCGAGGACTAGCGATTGGCTGAAGCCGTGATTTAAATAGAGATCGAACGCGTACAATTCAGAGCTGATGAGCGGCTGGGTGTACTCGGTCCGAGTCATTTTCAATTCGGAAAACAGAAAATCGCTCGGTGTCATATTGTAGTTCGCGGCCAGACGGGTGTTGTAAATATCGAGATCCGTCCGTCCGTTGATTGCGCCCAACGCGGAGCGCTCAGAGCTGCTTGCCGCCAGAACGATATTATTCAGAAGCGACACGTTCTGAGTCAGGCGAAGGATCAGGTTCCCGGATTTGATTCCGCCCAGGACCTGAACCTGATGCTGGTTTGAATCAAACTCATCGTGGTCGTCGTAGCGATAGAAACTCGGAGCGTAGATCGCGGCCAGAAATGTTTCCGTCGTCACAACGTCGCCAATGCCGAGCATCAAACTGGGTTGAATCTGGACGTAGTTGTCGTCCAAGCGGTTCGTATGAGTGAGGGCAATGTTATCGTCATAGGCGCCGCGAATATTCAGATGGACTGCATATTCCAGCGGGCCGGTATTTTTGGCGAATGCCTGGCTAATCAATCCGTTGCCGGTAAAATCTTGGTCGGCTGGCAACGGAACCAACGTTGGCGAAAATGCGGTGACAATTTCGATAACCGGCCCATCGGCCGGCGCGCCTGCACCTCGTGCGCTGAACGCGGCGACGACCAATCCCAGAACATAGACGGCGCGCATCGGTTGCGCTCTTAATAAGATACCCCGAGCCATTCGGACCCCGAAAAGCGCGAAGCGTGGCAAGGAATACTCGAACGGTCAACCCCGAAACCCGGCTATGAGCACGTCAGCTCACCACATTTTGCCGAAGCGCCCAGTAGCGCGGAGGAAATAGCCGTCCAATATCAGGAACTTCGCTGCTTGCGACGCGGCTTCGACGCTCTCGGCGGCGGCAGCGGCAGAACCAGTTCCCGCTCTCGCGGCCCCCCCTGCGGCTTTTCAAAGACTGCGCACAGTCCGACATCATAAAACGTGACCGCGAGCTGGTGCTGCTCGGCAAACTGCTGGATTTGCTTCTTGCGCTTTCCCGGACTGATCGTTTTTGGGAAAACCCTGGCCAGCTCGGAATTATAGACCGCGCAAACTTCCTGCTCTTTCAATTCGGTCTCGATTCGATTGGCAAGTCTTCGCATAATAATATAATAAAATAAAAAAAGCGGCTCGATTGTAGCCACGCATTAGGACGCTAAGTCAAACCATTTTATTCAACCGCGGTAGGAGCTGATCCGGCTCAGCCGCAGATTGTTACGACCATTTAAAGTTCGGTAGCCGTTCTTTTCCAGAGACCGTGACTAATCCAGTTTGCTGCGCTAACCGACAATCTGCCGCCGGCTTTTTTGCCTTTCGATACCTAGCATTTGCGGTTAAAATCGACAGGTAGGGTCGCATTTGTTCCTGGTTTATGAACAAAACGAAAATTGCCACCGGTAGGAAGTCGAACGGACGACAGCAGGACGCTGGGTCAGCTCGGCGCAACGGTGCAAACGGCGACAGACTCAACGGACAAGGCCGGACCCTCAACCGAACCGAACGCAAACGCGCCGAAGAGACCCTGCACGAGACCGAACAGCAATGGCGCGAACTGATCAATTCATTGCCGACTGCGGTTTACACGACCGACGCCGCCGGTCGAGTTACTCACTTTAATCATGCCTGCGTTGAGCTGTCGGGCCGAATTCCGCAGATAGGCACCGACAAGTGGTGCGTGACGTGGAAACTTTACCATCCCGATGGGCGTCGCATGCCGCACGAAGAGTGTCCGATGGCGATCGCTCTTAAGACGGGCCAACCAATTCGTGGCGAAGAAGCCATCGCGGAACGACCAGATGGATCGCGCGTCTGGTTTACGCCGTTTCCAACGCCCCTTCGTAATCGCAAAGGGCACCTGATCGGCGCGATCAACATGCTGGTGGATATCACCGAGCGAAAACAGATCGAAGGGGCGGCCATGCGTCTGGCGGCGGTCGTGGAATCATCCGCCGATGCAATCGCGGCCAAAGACTTGGACGGCATCGTCACCGATTGGAACAAAAGCGCCGAGCGAATTTTCGGATACAAAGCAAAGGAGATCATCGGTAAATCGATTCTGACTGTAATTCCTAAAGATCGGCGCAATGAGGAGACGGAAATTCTGAATCGGATCCGCCGCGGTGAATCGATCGACCATTACGAGACCGTTCGTCGGCGAAAGGACGGAACCTTGATCGACGTCTCGCTGACGATTTCGCCAGTGAAGGATGCAAAAGAGAAGATCATCGGCGTTTCCAAGATCGCGCGCGATATCACCCGGCCTAAGCAAACCGAGCGCCGGCTGGCCGAACAGGCGCGTCTGCTCGATTTGACGAACGACGCAATCCTGGTCCGCGACATCCACGATCGAATTACCTACTGGAACGTAGGCGCGAAAAATCTTTACGGGTTTACCGCGGAAGAAGCGCTCGGCAAAGTAAGCCACAAATTACTCCGCACTGAACATCCCGATCTGGTGGGACGGATTCAACGAAAGCTTCGGCACGAAAATCACTGGACCGGTGAGCTCGTTCATCAGCGAAAGGATGGCACCAGGGTTGTCGTCATGAGCCGCTGGTCGTTGGATCGCGATAGTCACCACCGGACGGCGTCAGTTCTCGAAACCAATACCGATATTACGGAACGCAAAAAGGCCGAAATCGAGCTGAGAAGATCAAAGGATTTGTTGGAGCGTCTGGTCGATCATCGAACCAAGGCATTGCGCACAGCCAACTCCGAACTGGAGAATGAAATCCACCGGCGCAAAGGACTGGAAGGTCAGATCCTCGAAATCAGCGATCGCGAGCAGGAGCGACTCGGACAGGAGCTACATGACGGTCTCTGCCAGCGACTGACTGCCATTGCATTCATGACTCGGGCGGTTGGATTGCGACTCAAAGACCATCGCGTGGCCGATCCTACCGAGCTCGAAAGGATCGCCCAACTAATCAACAGTTCCGTTACCGAAGCGCGAAACATCGCGCGTGATTTGCACAAAGAGGAAATCGACGCCGCAAGTTTTCAGGATGCGCTGAAGAGCTTGTGCGAACGAAAAATTTGGAAAACGCCCTGCGGAGTGAATATCGACGACGACATCACGATTGAAGATGATCGCACCGCCTGCGAGATTTTTAGAATTCTGCGAGAAGCTGTGATCAACGCCAACAAACACGCGCGTGCCACCGAAGTGGTGGTGGAAGCCTGCCATAGAAAACGCGGACTGCTTTTCACCGTTACTGATAACGGCATCGGTTTGGGAGACCGGTCCGAGAACGGCCCCGGAGGTCTTGGATTCCACATCATGCACTACCGGGCACAATCTATCGGGGCCCGGCTGGAGATGGAATCTCCGCGCCGTGGAGGGACTCGCCTCGCGCTTTACTTGCCAATCGCGAAATGAAAGGGGCTGCTGCGATCAAGGACAAACCGAAGACTGCGCCGGCCAAAGCCAAGCGCATCGTTATTGTTGACGATCATCCCCTCTTCCGAAAAGGACTCGAGCAGTTGATCAATAGTTCTGAAAACGCTTTCGCTATTTGCGGCGAGGCTGGGGATGCCGCCGAGGGAATGGTTAGGATACGTGAATTGAAGCCCGATCTGGCGATCGTTGATCTCAGTCTTCCCGGCGCTAACGGCATCGAGTTGATTAAGAACATTCGGGCGGAGTTCGAAAAACTGCCGGTCTTGATTCTGTCGATGCACGACGAGTCGCTCTACGCGTTGCGCGCGCTTCGAGCCGGTGCTCAGGGCTACGTCATGAAACAGGAAGCGCTCGAGAATGTGATCGGAGCGATCCGTGAAGTTCTGGCCGGACGGCCCTATTTGAGTGCCCAAATGTCCGCGAAGTTGATCACGAACTTTGCCAGCGGAAGTGCTCAAACCAATCCGACCGACAAGTTGAGCGACCGCGAACTGGAAATCCTGGAGTTGATCGGAAAAGGTCGCGACGTGCATGAGATTTCGGACGCATTGCACATCAGCAGAAAGACGGTCGAGACGCACCGCGCGCACATCAAAGAGAAATTGAATTTGAAGAACGCGCGCGAAGTAAGCCGCTTCGCCGCCCAGTGGGTCGCGGGTCAGGCGGGATGAAAATAGGTAGCGATTTAACGATTTAGTGATTTAGCGATTGAATCGCGAATAGAAGCTAAACAACTAATGACAGAGATTCGAAAGCGCGTCTTTCTGGTCGACGATCATCCCGTACTGCGCAAAGGCCTGGTTCGGCTAATCGATTCGAAGCCAGGTTTCGTAGTTTGCGGTGAAGCGAGTACTGCAGTTGAGGCGATGACCGGAATCCGCGAATCGACGCCGCACCTTGTCGTAGTCGATATCGGGCTGCCTGGCGCAAGCGGAATCGAACTGACCAAAACAATTCGGAGCGAGTTTCCAAACCTTCCGGTCTTGATTCTTTCCATGCACGAAGAAGGGCTTTACGCGACACGGGCACTCCGGGCGGGCGCGGCGGGCTACATCGTCAAACAAGACGCAATCGACAATATTACCACCGCGCTCCAGAACACGCTGGATGGGAAACGTTACCTTAGTCCGGGAATTGCCCAGCAACTCCAACCGGACGGCGAAGACGATCAGCCGCGGTCAAGTCACGATCTGGTCAGCCTGCTGACCGACCGCGAACTGGAAATTTTCGAACTGATCGGAAAAGGCCGCGATGTTCGCGAGATCTCTAAAGCGTTGAACGTAAGCCCGAAAACGGTCGAAACCCATCGCACCAACATCAAAGAGAAACTAAAACTCAAGAACTCACGGCAAGTCGCCAGAGTCGCGCTTCAGTGGTTCAACGAGCATCCGAGTTAGAAACAGTTTTTCCGCGAATCGCATTTTTCTCGCATCCAATCAACACCTGAAATTCGTAATTAGAGTGGCTGGATGCAGATGTCTCGGATCAGAGAGATCCCATTCACCGCCTTCATTTGGGCGACCGAGTCGGTCGATGAGGGTCAAATTCAAAAATGAAAGGGTTAACAATATGAAACTAGCGAACTCAACTATTTTGGCGATGGCCCTAGCGGCCGGATTTTCAATGACGGCCTATGTGATGGGTCAGGCGCCCGGCGCTGCTCCCGCGGGTCCGGCAACTTCGAATCCCGCCAATGCGGGACAACCAGTGCAGGGTCTAAATGCTCAACCACAAGCCGGGAACGCTACTGGTACTGCTGCCGAGCCGCGCAGCACTGCTCAGGCGCGAAGCACCGCTGCCGAGCCACGCAGTACTGCTCAGGCGCGAAGCACTGCTGCCGTGCCGCGGAGTACTGCTCAGGCGCGCAGCACCGCTGCTATGCCACGGAGTACTGCTCAGGCGCGAAGCACTGCCGCCGCACCCACTCCGAAGCAATAAGCCTAGCGGCGATTCCACAACACAAACATGAACAGCAGCCCCGACACGTTCGGGGCTGTTTCGTTTCGTCCCAGATTTTCAGCGCCTGGCGCCGTTTCGGGGTCAGTTCACGTCCAAAGCGCGATCCTTCCCGACAATCATGTTTCTTCGATTGAATTGATCGATTAAGATTTTGTCGTGCCAAATTTGGCAATTACGGAGCTTGAACCGTTAAGCGCTTCGCGGAGTCGCAGGCTAAAGGGATTTGGTGCAGTCGGAATCGCCGATTGGCGCACAGATTAGAGTTGGCTTCTAACGACGTTGCTCCATGCTTCAAGTGACAACACTGCCCGCATCGTCACTTCATCCGCGACAGTCAAAAATCCCTTTTCACTGCCTCACACCCCGTTGCCCTGGATTACCACCACGATTTTCTGCGCAGGAGCAGTCTGGTTCCTGATCCAAATGTGGAAGCAACCTCGGAAAACGCCTCGTCTTATCCTGCCTGTTTTTCTCTGAGCGCAGACAACCATTCGGAAAGACGATGCGCTAAAACCTGCTCGTAATCGGTATTGTTATCAGCTCAAAAAAAACTATTGCGAAATTCGTCGGTGAAAGAGACAATCATCGCCAATGAAAAGCAGCACGATCCTCCGTGCTTCGGTCGCGATTTTCGCATCGGCCGCTTTTCTCTGGACACTGACGCTCAGCGTTTCACCGCAATTGCACGAGCGCATCCACCCGGATGCGAACCAGGGCGAGCACACTTGCGCGGCCACCTTCGTCGCCTCGGGCAGTTACGATTACGTGCCGACCGCGCTTTTGATCGCCGCGCCGGTCCCACTCGGCGCGTTCGACATTCCCACCCTGAGCCCGCGATGGATTCAGCCAGTTTTTCTCATCGCCGCGGTCTTCGAACACGCACCGCCGGCAAACTCCTGAACCGTTGATTGTACCCGCGGCCCGCGGGTGCGGTGCTCGGCGCGTTCCTCACACCGCCAAGTCAACGCGCGCGAACGCAAATTCGTTAGGTCGAATTTTCGGATCAGGAGTTTTTAGTGAACAAATTTATTCTGATTGGACTCATCAGCGTCGCATTGGAAACCGCTCAGGCGCAGGACGCGCCGACCGCTCCCAGTTCTTCGTCTGATGTCGAAGCTTTGCGACAGCAGGTCCAAGCGCTCACCGAAACGGTGAAAACATTGCAGCAGCAAGTGAAAGATCAGCAAACCACCATTAACCGAGTGAATCAGCCAAGTGGTTCGGCTGCCGAATCGGCGGAACCATCGCCTATCGCAGCCGCTTCGGCTTCACCATCATCGACAGCCGCGACGAAGACGCGATTTCCGACTGAGGACACGTCGGTTGTCTCGTCGGCCACAGCGGAGGCGACGGCGGCTCCGCCGAGTCCCGGCGTTAACGCAAACGGAACCGCCGTTGGAAATTTCCCGACCACCGACTCGTCCGTCGTTTCATCGGCGCCAGCCGAGACGATCTCCACCACCGGCGCGGGTTCGTCGCTGACCCAGCCGATCGGGATCAGTAGCGGCAAAAATTACATGAACGTCTCGTTCGACGGAATGTTCGCGCTGGCCGGCTCAAGCGCGCGTGATCTCAGCGACATCGAACGCGGCGACCACGATCCGCAGCAGCGCGGATTCAACGCGCGCAACATCGAGCTCGCGTTCGATGGCGCGGTTGATCCGTATTTTGAAGGTTTCGCCAACATTGTTTTCAAACTCGACAACGACAACAACACCGACGTCGAAGTCGAAGAAGCATTTCTGCAAACCACCAGTTTGCCATTCAATCTCCAGCTAAAAGGCGGCCAGTTCTTCGCCGCGTTTGGCCGAATTAATCCAACGCATCCGCATACCTGGGATTTCGCCGACGCGCCTATCGTCCATGCGCTTTTGTTAGGCGGAGACGGTTTGCGCGGCGTCGGCACGCAAATTTCCTGGATCGTGCCAGTGCCGTGGTACTCACAATTGATTCTCGGGGTGCAGAACGGACGCGGGAATACTGGCTACTCATTTCGGAATCCGGGGAATGACGGAATGTTCTTCGGTCGCCGGACAACCGACCGCGAAATCCGAGGCCTGGAAGATTTTGTCTGGATTCCGCGCTGGGAAAATTCGGTCGACCTGAGTCCCACTCAGGTGGTCCTGGCCGGAGTTTCCGGCGCATTCGGTTCAAACGAAACTGGCGGAAACGCGCGGACCCAGATTTATGGCGGGGACCTTCTTTATAAATGGAAGAGCGCCAACGCCGAAGGCGGATTTCCGTTCGTGAAATGGCAGACCGAATTCATGTATCGCCGGTTTGAAGCCGGCCGCGGTGTGAACGAAACGTTCCCGGTGGCGGAAACGTTCAACGATTGGGGTCTTTACTCGCAGGTGCTCTGGGGGTTCAAAAAAGGTTGGGTCGCGGGAATTCGCGGAGATTACTACGACGCGGAAGATTCCCGATTTACCAATGACATTGACCGACAATCGCGTTCACGAATCAGTGGGAACGTAACCTGGTATCCGACTGAGTTCTCAAAAATCCGTTTGCAATATAATCATGATTTTCTTGAAGACACTTTCTTCCTGGCCGGTCGCGATGTTGATTCGGTCTTCCTCCAATTCGAATTCATCCTCGGCGCGCACGGCGCTCACAAATTTTAACCACGAATAGACACGAATGAACACGAATCTGATTTCAAAGAACAAAACACTCCTCTACTTAATCATTCCGTTGCTACTGCTTCTGGCATCGGTAGCCCAGGCAAAACTCAACGTCGTTGCAACGCTCCCTGATTTTGGTTCGCTCGCGCGCGAAGTCGGCGGCGACAAGATCGACCTTGTCGTTCTCGCAAAACCAACCGAGGACCCGCATTTTGTTGATGCGCGGCCAAGTTTTGTGGTTTCGTTGCGCAACGCCGACGTTTTGATCGACGGCGGGGCCGAGCTCGAGATCGGCTGGCTGCCGCCGTTGTTGCAAAACGCGCGCAATCCGAAAATCGAAGTCGGCAAACCGGGACGCGTGCAGGCGTCGCAGGGAATCCGATTGATGGAAGTGCCGGCAGCGCTCACTCGCGCCGCCGGCGATGTTCACGCCCTGGGCAATCCGCACTTTTGCGTGGATCCGATCATCGCCAAGGCGATCGCGCAGCACATTGCGAAGTCATTCGCCGCAGTCGACCCGCCAAACGCTTCGTTTTATGACGCCAACTACAAGAAGTTTGAAGCGACGATCAACGCAAAGCTTCAGGGTTGGGGCGCGATCCTGCAGGACTATAAGGACCAGCACGTTGCCGCCTACCATGATTCATGGCCGTACTTTGGACATCGGTTCGGTTTGAATATCGACATTTTTCTCGAACCGAAACCCGGCATCCCGCCATCACCATCGCACTTAACCGAAGTGATCGGACAAATGAAGTCCTATCACGTGAAGGCGATCATCGTGGAGCCATATCACGATCGCCGAATTGCCGAGAAAGTGGCGAGATCAACCGGTGCGACGGTGGTGGACTTTTCGCAGTTCCCTGGAGGGATTCCAAACAGCGACAGTTACGTGGCTTTGATCGACCAGTTGGTAAAGAAACTGGCGGACGCCCTCAAATAATATGTGGGAGGTAATGTTTTGGCCGATCATGGCCTGCGTTCTTTTGCCGTGGCTACTGGTTTATCTTGGGCTTCACGTTGTTCAGCGCGGAATTATTTTCATCGACATCGCGATGGCGCAGATGGCGTCACTTGGAATTTGTCTGGCCGTTTTGTTGCATATCGACCTCGAAAGCTGGACCGCGTTTGGCATTGCTCTGGTTTTCACTTTAGTCGGCGCCTCGATCTTTTCGGTAACAGGCAAACGCAAGAGTCAGATTCCCCAGGAGGCGGTCATCGGAATTTCCTACGTGGTTGCAGCCGCGGCCGCGGTGTTGTTATTGAGTCGCGCGGCTGAAGGTGACGAGCAAATCAAGAACATGCTCATAGGCAACATTCTCCTGGTTTCTCCACGCGAAGTTTGGGAGCGGTTTGCCTTGTTCGTCGCTGTTGGCGCACTTCATTTTGTCCTGCGCCGAAATTTCCTCCTTGTCTCGTTCGATCGCGACGGCGCTTATCAACACGGGTTACGCGTCCGGTGGTGGGATTTTCTGTTTTACGCGCTTTTCGGTGTCGTGGTGACGAGCTTCGTTCGAATCGCGGGGGTTCTTCTCATTTTCAGTTATCTGATTGTTCCGGCCGTTTGCGGAATCAACCTCGCGCAGCGGATTGGCAGGCGCTTGTTGATTGGCTGGATCGTCGCGCTCATCGGAGGAGTGGCCGGCCTATTCTTTTCCTACTGGTGGGACCTGCCATCCGGAGCAGCCATCGTTTGCACCTTCGGGGGCCTCTTGATTTTGATTTCATTTATTGGCCTCTGGCGCCGCCGCCTTATTCTGTCTGAATAAGGATGGCGCTGTAGTGAACGACGTTGTTTTCATAACCCTCTTGGCCACGGGATTTGCGGTTGGATTTCTTCACGCTGTGATCCCAACGCATTGGTTGCCATTCGTCGCCGCAGCGCGCGCTCAACATTGGACGAGAGCGAAAACTCTCGCCGTGACCGGTTTTGCCGGCGCGGGGCACGTTCTATTCACCACCGCGCTCGGCGTATTGATCGTTTGGGGTGGAATGGCGGTCAATACCCGCATCGGCAATGCCTTCCCATTTCTGGCCGGGGGCGCACTGATTGCTCTCGGAATTTTTTATCTCGTTCGCCAAATGATTGGTGGCCATGGACACGTTCACCTGTTTGGCGGTCATGCTCATCACGCTCACGCGCAGGGCCACGATCACCATCACTCCGATGATACGATCGAAGAAGAGGAGCGCGCGCTCGAACAAGATTGGTCGCGACAAAGATCGGACTGGGCCGCAATTTTGGGTTTAATGGCGCTGCTGACCTTTTCTCCGTGTGAAGCATTCCTTCCGGTGTTTCTGACCGGCGCAAAATACGGCTGGTTCGGTTTTGTGTTGTTGAGCAGCGTTCTTGCCGTTGCCACCATTGCGGGAATGATCACGTTCACCTGGCTGACCTTGTTAGGCCTGCAACGATTGCGGTTTAAGATGTTGGAAAAATACGAACCGTTGATTGTCAGCGCGGTCTTTTGTTTGCTCGGAGCCTTGGTGATTATACTTGAGCGCTAATTCCATGGCCCACGATCACTCCCATTCCCGCTCCGATTTTAACGCCGCCTTCGCCATTGGGATCGCTCTCAATACCGCCTACGTTTTGTTTGAAATAATTTTCGGCGTGATTGGGCATTCGCTGGCCTTGCTGGCCGATGCCGGTCACAACGTGAGTGACGTCCTCGGTTTGCTGCTGGCTTGGGGCGCGAGCGCGATCGCGAAAACCGCACCGACGAAGCGCAGAACTTACGGATTGCGCGGGAGCTCGATTCTAGCCGCCTTGTTCAACGCCATTTTCTTGCTCGTCTCGGTCGGTGCAATTGCTTTGGAAGCTCTGCGGCGTTTCAAGTCGCCAGATGGTGTTGCCGCCAACACCATCATTTGGGTTTCATTGGTCGGCATCGCGATCAATACCGTCACCGCTCTCATGTTCCGCTCCGGTCGCGAGCACGATCTCAATATCCGAGGCGCGTTTTTGCATATGGCAGCCGATGCCGCCATTTCGGCAGGCGTCGTGATCGCCGGGATTGTAATCCTTTGGACGGGATGGAATTGGATCGATTCGGCGGTAAGTCTGTTGATCTCCGCGGTGATAATTTGGGGGACCTGGGATTTGTTGCGCGAATCAACCAATCTTGCCTTACAAGCCGTCCCGAAAAACATTGAACCGGAAAAAGTTGAACGCTATCTCGCGCAATTACCCGGCGTCGCCAAGGTTCACGATTTACATATTTGGGCGATGAGCACCACTGAGACCGCGCTCACCGTTCACTTGGTGAAACCAGATGGGAGCATTGACGACGCATTGTTGGCGCGCGTTTGCGACGATCTTCAAGATCGTTTTCAAATCGCTCATGTTACGATTCAGCTGGAATGCGGAAGCGAAGCTCATCCGTGCAAGCAGGCGGCCGATCACGCGGTCTAGGCGGCCGACCTAGCTTTTCGACAACTTTGGGCGTCATTCCAGCAGCAAAATCCGTTGCTTTTGACCGGCTATGGTTATAATCGATTCCTGTGAGTAAGCTCCCGATCGTTCCCCTCGCATTTGGATTCACCTTTGCCATCATTTGCGGGGCTCTAGGCCAAGGCCTTCCCTACAATGCGAATGCATCTAAGCCGACGAACGATGGCATGTCGTTGCCGGGCCAAAATGCAAGCCCGACCGGGCCAGCGCCGACGGGTAACAACGCAGCTGATGACGAAGACGACCCGACTCTGCAGCGCCTCAGAACTAAAGATAGCCTGGGCGAGATGCTGAGCAATGAAGGCCAGTTGACGGCGAAAGTCCGGCGACGCGAGAAAATTTCGAAGGTGGAATCTACCAAACAGCTTCCGACTAGCGGCACAGATCCCAAATTCCAGGGCAGCCTTCTTCATTCGAGCCTGACTTCGATCCAAGATGTGGGCGCGAAGACCAATACCGCCCCTGCCGCTCCCGCAACCTCCAATGCTGAGAATGCCGACAGCGAGCCGATGGGCGAGAGCGATCCGCGATTTAAAGCCAAACGGCTCGTGTTCACTCCGATGAGCGACGACGAATCTAAAAAGAAGGAATTGCCGCGCACCAAAGCGGACACTTCGTCCTCGCCCAGTCCGTCACCCTCGGCTTCCCCGACTCCGTCGAGTCACTAATCGCGTTTCGGTTTCAGTAGCGGAAACAACACCACGTCGCGGATTGATTCCGCGCCGGTAAACATCATCGCCAAACGGTCGATTCCCAAACCGAGACCGCCAGCCGGCGGCATTCCGTGTTCAAGGGCGAGCAAAAAATCTTCGTCGATCTTTTGGGTTTCTTCGCCCGCTTGCTCGAGCAACCGCGTGCGCTGCACATCCGGATCGTTGAGCTCGGTATAGCCGGGAGACATTTCCACGCCGTTGATGATTAATTCGTAAACATCGACCAGCGCTGGGTCGTCGGCGTTTTGCTTGGCCAGGGGCACAAGCTCTTTGGGGCAATGGGTGACAAACAGCGGATCGAACGTTTTTTCTTCCACCAGTTTTTCAAACACGTGTTGGGTCACTTCGAAATCGGCTGACTGCGGCAAAATCTCCAATTTCAATTCATTGGTAGCACGAGCGCGTCGTTTCTCACTCGAGAGCTCAAACCAATCCTTGCCCGCGGCTTCCCGAACCAGATCGACATAACGAGCGCGCCGCCACGGTCGCTTGAGATCGATCGTCCGCGCCACTTTCCCGTCCCCATCGCGATGTTCAATCTGCAATGACCCGCAAATTTTCTCCGCCAGATGGCAGATCAATTCCTCGAGCAGATCCGCCATTTTTTCGAAGTTAGCGTAGGCCCAGTAGATCTCGAGCATGGTGAACTCCGGATTGTGTTTCCGGGAAATGCCTTCGTTCCGAAAATTCCGATTCAGTTCGAAAACCTTGTTGAATCCACCCACCAACAAGCGCTTGAGATAGAGTTCCGGTGCAATTCTTAAGTAGAGATCGAGGCCAAGCGCTTTGTGACGAGTGCCGAATGGCTGGGCTGCCGCGCCGCCGGCCACTGCCTGCAGCATCGGGGTTTCCACTTCGAGAAAACCGCGGTCTTCCAAGAAATGACGGGTCTCCCGAACCATTAGGATCCGTTTTCGAAATGTCTCGCGCGACTCTTCGTTCGCAACCAGGTCGACATACCGCTGGCGATAACGCGCCTCGACGTCCTGCAGGCCATGCCATTTTTCCGGCGGCGGCCGCAACGATTTGGACAGCACCTCGAACTTGTGAGCTTTCAAAGTCGGCTCGCCCGTTTTGGTCAGAAAGCACGAGCCCTCGACGCCAATGAAATCGCCAAGATCGAGAAGTTTGAAAACCTCCATCGCCTGGGCGCCAATTTCCTTCTCCTGAAAATAAATCTGAATGCGCCCGCTCGCGTCTCGAATATCGACAAAGTGACTCTTGCCCATGTCGCGGTGCGCGGTCATCCGGCCGGCCGCGCGCAATTTTTCGCCGTCCTTGAATTTTTCCCCCACCTCGGCAATCGAACCCGACGTCTCAAAGGAGTGACCAAAAGGTTCAACGCCTTTCTTGCGCAACGCCTCCATTTTTTCGCGCCGTTGCGCGATTAACTCATTGTCCGGCTCCATGAATCGGGCTACGGAACGCTCTCTTCCCGCATTCCGCAAGCCCGCCGCTCTTCGGCAACCCAGACTTTATTGGTTTGCTATCGAAACCGTGAAAATGAGATACTCGCAATCAGATTCTGTAGGGGACGCTGTTAGCGTCCCAAAGGCCAGTCCGGCTCGGACGGAAGCAGGCTGCTTCCCCTACAGTTAGATTTTCACATGGCACTCGATCTTCCCAAGACGACCTCGCAACGCGACGGACCGCTAGTCCAGCAGTTCTCCGTTTTTCTTCCGAATAAAGTCGGTGCGATGCATGACGTCCTCAAACTCCTCAATACGCACAGTTGTCATGTCATTGCCTTGAGCGTCTCGGAGTCGACCGACTCCGCCATCGCACGATTGGTGGTGAGCGATCCGGGCGATGTCGAAAAGCTGTTCAAACAAAACAATATCGCGTTCGGGACCTGCCATGTGGTGGTGGAGATGTATGAGGTCGCTTCCGAGCTTTCAAAACTCTTTGCTGCGCTGTTCACGGCCGAGGTCAACGTGCATTTCACCTATGCTCTACTCATGCGCCCGCGCGGCCAAGCCGCCCTCGCCGTCCATGTGGACGACAATGAATGTGCGATTTCGGTCTTGAGCGGCGCAGGCTTCCGCCTCCTCAGCCAAAGCGAAATTTCGCGATAATGCCCGGCCGGGGCGACGAAGGACCCGGCTAACAGGAGTTTAATAATAATAATATAGAGGCAACCCTGCAGGCGGCTTGACACGAGGGCCGCCCGGCCTACAGAAAACGACTACTCATGGCCTCGCTTTCCTTCGTTTCCGGGCCGCGAACCGATAAGAGTTTTAGCATCGGACTCGGACTGGTGATTCTTTTCGCCGTTGCGGAGATCGGGGCCGTTGGGATCCACTACATTGGACAAATGCGCCCCGCCCGCGTGAGCACGGCGCCACGTGAAATTCCGGCCGCTCTTCCGTCGGCCGCGCCTTCCGCGCCACCTATGGCACTCACCGTGAGTTCGCCGGTGGCCGCGTTGACTCCGCCAACGACAGTTTCTTCTGAAATCGATCGGTTAACCAAACAAGCTCAAGCCGCGCGCGAGAGCGGCGACACGGTCAACGCGGTGGCCCGATTGCAGGATGCAGCGCAACGCGACCCCAAGAATGCGGAAGTACTCGCTGAAATGGCGATGATTTATGAATCCACCCAGAATTTCGACAAATCAGCCGAAACCTGGAGACGAGTTCAAGAGATTGGTCCGTCGGCCGGCCCCCTCTACGACGTAGCGGACACGAAGTTGAGAACAGGAGTTCCAACATCGACCTCAAGCGCGGCCGCCGCACCGGCGCCCACGGCAATGGCCAAGCTCGACGTGAACGCTCCTCGCGGCACGGTGGAAGGAATTCCGGCTGGTTCAACCCTGGGTATCAGCGAAGTTGCCGCCTCCGAGACACCGGATCCCGATTCGGAAACAAACCTGATGCTGCGGATCAGCGTAAAGAAACGCCCGAACGCTGTGATCGATCATACGAAAGTGAAAATCCAGGTGTTTTTCTATGACACCGTGGGCGACAACGATATCAAACTGACGGATGCCGATGTCAGTTACGAATGGCTGACCCCGAACCACGATTGGGCGGACAGCAACAGCGAAACGCTGGCCGTGACTTATATCCGACCCAAATCCAAGTCGAATAAAGCCGAGTCCGATCTGGCGGCTGCCGCCGCCGCGATTAATCCCGCGAAAAAGGGAAAGCCCGTAAAAGCGACCCCGCCGACCGAGTCCGGTGTACGTAAATATCTTGGTTACATCGTGCGCGTTTATTATAATGATCAACTGCAGGACAAACGCGCCGACCCCACCAAGTTGTTGACGCTATTTCCTGCGCCTTTCACCGCACCGCCGCAGTAATGCAATTGCTCATCGTGCACCACGACCCGGAAATGGGCGACGCGCTGGTGCAAATGGTAAAGAATTACACCCACCATTATTGCAATCTTGTTTCAAACGACGCCGCAGCCCTGGAGTGGGCGAAACGTCACCAACGCTGCGATCTGCTTTTGACCCAACTTGAAGCCGAAGGAATTAACGGGCTCACCCTTGGTTCGGCGTTAAGCGAAATTTTTTCCGGATTGCAGGTCCTGTTTTTTCCAAATTATGCCGCGGACGAACAACGACTCGAAATCGCGGAAACCAAAGTCTTCCCTGAACCAATCTCAGGCGATGACTTGCTGGGGACAATCGAGCGCGCGGAGCAACGACCGGATGACCTACCCGATCTTTTTCAGGTGGTCGATATTTTACAAATGTGCTGTCTCAGCCGTCGCGGCGGGGCATTGCAAATGGTCAGGGATGAACAAAACGGCCTAATCTTTTTGCGGAATGGAAAAATCATGCACGCCGAAACGGACAGCGTCAGCGGGCAGGACGCTCTGTTCGAAATCGTGGCCTGGAAATACGTCGAGTTCGCCTACGAAGGTAATGTCCCGCCGCCGTGGGAGACGATCAAGAATTCCTGGGACGACGTCCTGATCAACGCGGTCAATCGCGAGAAAGAAGAACCGAAGCCGCAACGCCAGTCAGCCTAGGACTTTTCTATGCAACTCCGCGGCTTTGCGGTAGTTTACGTTTTCATGAGGTTGCGCTGGGTTCTGGCTGGTCTGGGGTGCATCGCCAGCAGTGCGGTCGGTCAGATTCAGGTCGAACTAAAATTTCCGCGTCTTCAATACATTGCCTACGAACCCGTGGTCGCAAACCTGACTATCACAAATCTCGCCGGGCGAGACGTCGACCTTCGTGACAGCGGAGCCCAGTCATGGTTTGGATTCGAAGTCAGCGGGAGCGAAGGGCAACCTATTCCGCAAATTTCGCACGAGCCTACCGCACCGCTCAGTGTCGCCGCCGGACAAACGGTGACTCGGAAAATTGATCTCACGCCGTTATATGGAGTTCATGACTTCGGCACCTACCGGGTCCGCGCCCACATTTATTTTGGCGGCCTGAACCAGTTTTTCTATTCGCCGACAAAAGTCTTCGAAGTCACCGATGCGCGACCAATCTGGCAAAAAACAGTCGGCGTCCCGCAGAATGGGAACGCTTCGGGCAACGTTCGCACGTACTCTCTGATGACGAACCGGTTTGCCGACCACACTTCCCTTTACGTTCGGGTCGAGGACAAAAACCGCGGAATGGTTTACGCCACTTATTCGTTAGGTCGAATCATTGCCTTCGATCAACCGCAGACCGAATTCGATCATTCGAATCAGCTTCATGTTCTCTACTGCGCCGCCCCGCGAATGTGGTCCTACGCTCGGATAGGCCTGAACGGCGAGCTTGTTTCCCGGATCAGCTTTGCTGAAACGAAAAGGCGCCCGCGTCTTGTCCATTCCAACGATGGTGTGATAAAGGTTGCCGGTGGAATGATGGACCCGACGGTGACACAGGCAGTGCGCGACGCTGCGCCGGAGCTTTCCGCGCGCCCAGCCGGCGCGCCCAAGAACGATTAATCATGCGCAAATACGTTTTTATTTTGTTTTTGATGCTCTCCGTTACCTGGACCTCTCCGACCGCAGACGCGCTTCCAGCTCCGAGCACACTTTCTCAGCGAGAACACCGCGCCATTGGCCCTCCACCGACCCCGACTCCAATCGCGCGGATCCGCACTCCCGTCGCGCGCGAAGGAACTCGCCAATCAGGGACTGTGGTCATCGATGCCGGCCACGGCGGATTCGACCGAGGAGGAATTCCGCGGCAACGCGTTCCGGAGAGCATAATGAATCTCGATGTTGCGCAACGGTTGAAGGCGATCCTTCAAGCATCAGGCTATCGCGTGATCATGACCAGGGATAGCGATGTGTTCATTCCACTAGGCACAAGGGTCGCGATCGCGAATTCCTATCGGGACGCGATTTTCGTCTGCATTCATTTCAATGCGACACCGCGTTCGGGCGCGAGTGGAATCGAGACATATTTTTACAGCTCGCAAAGTTTGCCCCTCGCCTCCGCGATCCATTACTACGTGGCGGGCGGCGCGCCCTCAGCCAATCGCGGAGTCCGCCGTCGCGGGTTCTTCGTGTTGCGGAGGACAACCATTCCATCGGTGCTGGTGGAATGCGGCTTTCTAACCAACCCAACCGAAGCGGCCTACGCACAAAATTCTGCTTATCGTCAAAAACTCGCCATGGAAATTGCCCATGGGATCCAGAATCGCGCTTCGGTAGCGCGAATTGCGGGCGCTAACAGAATCGTGTCCAACTCTTCTGACGTTAGCTTGGAGCCGGAGACGGTACCACTTCAGCCGTTTATCGATCAAACTCATTACCACGATCCGGATCTGTCGCGTTCTAAGCATAAACGAGGGTCCCGGAGTTCGAAATCGACATCGTCGTCAAAATCAAAGCACAAGAAATCTTCGGATACGGCGTCGAGTAGCAAAAGCTCAACCCGAAAAAAGAAATCCGCCTCGCAAGCGGAAGACTGAGTTGGAATCGCCCGTCCTGAGCTCAGCGCAAATGCAGGCCGCTGAACAAGCGGTCTTAGCGCGAGGAACGAGCGTTGAAGCGTTGATGGATCAAGCGGGTATCGGCATTGCGCGAGCCGTTCGCCAATTTTTTCCGATACCAGGAACCTGCATTGCTTTCTCCGGAAAAGGCCATAACGGAGGCGATGCCCTCGTAGCCGCGGAGCACTTGCAGCGAATCGGTTGGAAGGTCGATCTGCGCCTGCCATTCCTGGAAGAAAATTGCAGCGAGCTTACCCACAAGAAATTGAAAGCGCTGCGTGAGTCGACGTTGAAACCGGCCGATACCATCGATCTATCGACTCACACGGTGATCCTCGACGGTCTCCTTGGGACCGGCGCAAAGTCATTTCTTCGCGAACCGATTCGTTCGGCCGCCCGCGAGATTCATAGACTCCGCCGCGAAGAGAATGCATTCGTGTTTGCGGTCGATCTTCCTACCGGACTCGATGCCGATTCCGGCGAAAATGATCCGGAAGATTCCGTCGTCGCCGATATCACGGTCACGATCGGTTACGCCAAACATGGTTTGATTGTCGATTCGGCCCTCGATTTTGTAGGGCGCATCGAAGTCGTTCCGCTTCCCGGGCTCTGGTCTGATACCACTGCGCCTAACGAACTCGTCGCGACCCCCGGTTCGCTCGGCCCAACT
>DATINV010000060.1:0-9226 GCA_035473775.1 Chthoniobacterales bacterium | reverse complement strand
AACGCCGCGGCGATTCACCCGATTTCGAGCGAGACTTTTATCCGGCGATCATGCGCGCGCTTTTCCACAGCGAGTCCTGGCTCGCCGTCGTGATGATTACTGATCTGCTGGCACGGAAATATCGATTTAATGTGCCGGGCGTAAGCGCCACTTCGAACTGGACCCGACGGATGCAACGCAGCATTTCCCAACTGCGGTCGAGCCCGCGAGAGCGAAAGCGGATGGAATTAGTTCGACAACTTCTCAAACAAACAGGCAGAACCTAGCCACAGATGGGCACAGACATTCACAAATCAAAGAATCCCTGTGAACCCCTCTAAAAAATCTGTGTTTCATCTGTGTAAATCTGTGGCAGAGAAATCTGTATGAAATCTCCAATTAAAGTCGCCGTTACCGGCGCTGCTGGCCAGATTGGCTATGCACTCCTTTTCCGCATCGCTTCAGGTGAACTTTTTGGTCGAGAGCAGCCAGTTGCGCTGCATTTGATCGAAATTCCGGCGGCGCTCGGCGCGCTCGAAGGAGTGGTCATGGAATTGCATGACTGCGCGTTTCCACTATTGCAGTCGATCGTGCCGACCGCTGATCTCGATGAAGGCTTTCGCGACATCAACTGGGCGTTGCTCGTCGGAAGCGTTCCCCGAAAAGCCGGCATGGAACGTAAGGATCTTCTTGGTATCAACGGCAAGATTTTTGTCGGCCAAGGGCAGGCGATTGAACGAAATGCCAACGCGGACGTGCGCATCCTCGTCGTCGGCAATCCCTGCAACACCAATTGCCTGATCGCGATGAACAATGCGAAAGGAGTCCCGCGCGACCGATGGTTCGCCATGACGCGGCTGGATGAAAATCGCGCCCGTGCTCAGCTCGCCCATAAGGCTGGGGTCGAAATCACTCGCGTCACCAACATGACAATCTGGGGAAATCACTCTTCCACCCAATATCCGGATTTCTACAACGCCAAGATCGACAACAAGCCTGCCGACAAAGTCATCGGGGATGAGAAATGGTTGAAGGAGGATTTCATTGCCGCGGTGCAACAACGCGGCGCAGCAATCATTAAAGCGCGCGGACTTTCCTCTGCCGCTTCCGCCGCGAATGCCGCCATTGATACCGTCCGGTCGCTGATCAACGACACAGCGGCGAACGATTGGCACAGTGTCGGGCTTTGTTCTGACGGAAGTTATGGTGTCGAGAAAGACTTGATCTCGTCATTCCCGACCCGAGTTAACGGTGGAAAACTGGAAATCGTGCAAAAGCTTGCGATCAAAGATTTCAGTCGCGACAAGATCGACAAATCCGTGGCCGAGTTGAGGGAAGAGAAATCGTTAGTGAGCGAGCTGCTTAGGTAGGGACGATTGACCTCGATCGCTCGCGGGCGGTTCGGCAAACCGCCCCTACCTTAATTTCTCGCCGGTTAATCGCTCGAACGCTTCCACGTACTTCGCCGCCGTCCGCGCAATCACGTCGCCCGGCAACTTTGGTCCCGGCGGCGTCTTGTCCCAGTCGAGCGTCTCGAGATAATCGCGGACGAATTGTTTATCGAAGCTGGGTGGGCTCTGGCCTTCAGCGTAATGATCAGCCGGCCAGTATCGTGATGAATCGGGCGTCAGCACCTCGTCGATCAAGAGCAGATGGCCGTCGACTTGCCCAAATTCGAATTTCGTGTCGGCGAGAATGATCCCTTTCTTTTCGGCGTGGTCGCGTCCGGCCGAGTAAATTTCCAAACTCAAGGATTTCGCTTGTTCAGCGACTTCATTTCCGAGAATTTCGGCGCACCTTTTCATATCGATGTTCTCGTCATGACCGGTGTCGGCCTTGGTCGCAGGCGTGAAAATTGGTTCGGGTAGTTTCGACGCCTGCTTCAATCCGCCGGGCAATTTGATGCCGCAAACGCTTTGCGACTCCTGGTATTCCTTCCAACCCGATCCCGCGAGATAACCGCGCACCACGCACTCGACCGCGAGCGGCTTAGTCTTTTTCACAATCATCGATCGGCCCTCGAGTTGTTCGCGAAACGGCCGCAACTGTTTCGGGAACACATTGAAGTCCATCGTGATGAAGTGGTTTTCGATCTTACCGAACTTGTTGAACCAAAAGGCCGAGAGTTGGTTCAAGACCGCACCCTTCTTCGGAATCGGATCAGGCAAAATGACATCGAATGCGGATAACCGATCGGTTGCGACGAAGAGCAGCGTTTCGCCAAGATCGAAGACTTCGCGGACCTTGCCGCTCCGAAGTTTTTTGATACCTGGCAATTCGATTGAAGCCTGAGCTGTTGTCTCCATAAGAAAAACGTGAACAATGATGCGTGAAACTGTGATCGGCTGTTCACTGATCACCGATCACTGATCATTTTGCAACATGGCCGGACTCATCGTCAAACCGCGAGCGCGAATTCTACATGGCCACGACTGGGTGTTTTCCAGCGAAGTCCTGAAAATCTTTGGCAATCCGGCCGATGGCGCTGTCATTTCACTCAAGGACGGGCGCGACAAACTGATCGGCAGCGCGATCTACAATTCGAAATCGCAAATCGTCGCGCGAAGGTTTTCCAGGCAACGGCAGGATCTTGACCTCGACTTCTTCAAACGCCGGATCGCGCAAGCATCGGAATACCGCGACCGGAGGAACATCAACCTGAACCTCCGGCGGATTGTCTGGAGTGAGAGTGACGGTCTGCCAGGCGTAATTATCGACCGCTACGGCGAATCTTTCGTCCTCCAAACTCTCACCCTAGCGATGGACCAGCGAAGAGAACTGATTGTGAAACCACTTCTCGATCTTTTTAGACCTAAAACCGTGATCGAGAGAAATGATTCTGCGGTTCGGAAGGCTGAAGGTCTCGAAATGCGAAGCGGCGTCTTGGAAGGCTCGGTGCCATCCGGGTCAATGATAATCGAAATCGATGGGTTGAAGTTCGAAGTCGATCTCTTGAAAGGCCAAAAGACCGGATTTTACCTCGACCAGGCGGCCAACTATTCAGTTGTCGCCAGCTTCGCTTCGGGACGGCGAGTTCTGGATTGTTTTGCAAACCAGGGCGCGTTCGCGCTGGCCTGCGCGCGGGGCGGGGCTGCTGACGTCGCGGCGGTTGAAGAAAGTGCGCAGAACGTTGCCGCAGGAACAAAAAGCGCGGAGCGAAATGGATTGAAAGTGCGCTGGATCGAACAGGATGTATTCGGTTTTTTGCGCGGTGCCGAAAAAGCGGGCGCGGAATACGATCTGATCATCCTTGATCCACCGTCGTTCACGAAGACGAAGAGCGGATTGAGTGACGCGCTTCGCGGTTATCGTGAGCTCCACCTGCGCGCGTTCAAACTCCTTTCCAAGGACGGCTTGCTGGCGACGTTTTCCTGTTCGCACCATGTGCCCGAAATCGCCTTCGACAAGACGATTGCCGATGCACTGGTGGACGCTCGTCGATCGGCCCGGCGATTGCGGCGCTTTGAGCAAGCGCTCGATCATCCGGTGTTGCCGACAATTCCAGAAACCGAATATTTCAAAGGCGTCTTGCTAGAAATGATGCCGGGACGTTAAATCCGAAGTTGTCCATAAAATAGCCCAGCGCTTTAGCGCCGGGTTTCTCGACGCAAGTGAATTGAGTCCTGATAAGGGCGGCAAGATCATTCTTTCGTCCCTGCGGGACTTTGCTCCGTTTTCTTAATAATTCCCAGCCTTGAAAGGCCGGGCTATTTGCAATGCGAACCAAAAATTCTTTTTCGGAAAAAATTGGAATTCTCCAAACGAATCATTAATGTGCGCCCAGCGGCAACCACGCGAGAGGTGAGCAACGATTGAAGAAGTTTGACATGCCGGAAAAAATTCGACCGATCGAACAAATGCTGGAACTGAGTGAAGAGGAGCCGCTGACGCCGGAACATCTTGATTCTCAGGTCCAGAAAGCGCAGGACCAACTGCTCCAGCTCAAGCGGCAGCAGGACCAGATCGAAAAACAGAAGCGCGAGCTGGAGGAACTCAGCCGCAAACAGGAGGAGCTCGAGCGCGGGCGCGCCGAAATGTCGGACAAGCTGACTCGATCGCTGGTTGTGCTGGAACGGGAAGCTTACGACGCCCAGAAGCGCCTCGAGCAGCTCCGGTCGATGCGGGAAAGTTTTGGACAGCATCTGGAATTGATCGAAGGGATCGACCCGAAAAGCTGGAATCCAACGGACTTGCACAAAGAATTGAGCCGGGCGCTGAGCACGGTGGAGGGCGCGCGGGTAGAGTTCGTTCAACAGCGAAGCCGGCTACAAGCAACCAGCGAGGCCAGTGACGACGAACCCCTTGCGGCGGTGGAACCTGTCTTCTCAAGTGGAGGCCGTTCCTTATTGGAATGGATGAAGATCGGTTTCGCTTTCAGCATTCCGTTCATTGTCTTCGGCTCTATCGCGCTCTGGGTTTTCTTTTGGGTCGCGGCACACACTCGGTGAGGCGGCATGCTTCGTCGCCCGTCTAGATCGACCACGCCGCTCGATCAAACAAAACAGAACTTGGCCCGCCAAGAATCGGAATTGCGGGAACAGATGCAGAAGCTCGAAAAGATGATTGCGGACGCGCCGCGGGTAGTCGAGGAAGCTGAGAAACGGCAGCGCGAAGAGTTGCTGATGCGGGCGAGCCAGGGCGGCAGCCGTCTGGATGTTTCATTAACCCTGCAAGATTGGCGCCAGGGCGAACCCGGATCGGGAAAACGACGCGGTTCGCTGCGCAAAGAACGGCGCGAAGGTCGGATTGTGTTTATCGGTCTGATCATTGCCCTCCTGATTGCGGCGATTTGGTTGGTTAAGAATCTCCATTTTTAGTTTATGGCCAAAGCACCCGATTTCGAAGTCGGCTACGTCTCGAAACTTGCCCGCATCAACCTAACCGACGAAGAAACACAGCGTTTCCAAAAGCAATTGGCGGACGTTTTGAAATACGCCGAAAAGTTGCGCGAAGTTGACGTCGGTAATGTGGAAGCTGCGGCGCATGGTGTGCCAATGTTCAACGTTTTTCGGGAAGATGAGCCCTGCGATTGGTTCACCGCCGAGGAAGCGCTGAGTAACGCACCGCACAAGGCGAATCAGCTTTTCGTTGTCACTAAAGTTGTGGAATGAGCCGGCCTGATTTGCCGGCGCTGACCATCGCCGACCTCCAATCGCTTCTTCGTCGCAAGGAATTTTCGCCGCGAGAAGTTCTCGAATCGCTTCGCGCGCGTATCGAACAAATCGAACCGAAGATCGACGCCTATCTCTCGATCGATTTCGACGCCGCGTTCAAGGAAGCGGAAAAGGCCGACGTCAATCTTCCACTCGGCGGGGTGCCGATCGCGGTCAAAGATCTCATCAATGTCGCCGGTCAACCCTGCACCTGCGGTTCGAAGATTCTCGGCAACTATCGTTCGACTTACGACGCGACCGTGATCGAACGCCTGCGCGCAGCCGGCGCGATCCCATTCGGCAAGACCAACATGGACGAATTTGCGATGGGTTCGTCGACCGAAAACTCGAGCGTGAAAGTGACCCGAAACCCGTGGGATTTGTCGTGCGTGCCCGGAGGTTCCAGCGGCGGTTCGGCTGCCGCGGTCGCAGCCGACGCGGCATTTGGTGCACTCGGCACTGATACCGGTGGATCGATCCGTCAACCGGCGTCACTAAGCGGCGTGGTCGGTATGAAACCAAGTTACGGACGCGTCTCGCGTTTCGGACTGACCGCTTTCGCCTCATCGCTCGATCAAGTTGGGCCGCTGACCAAAACAGTCCGCGATGCAGCGATGATTATGAAAGCCATGGCCGGCCGCGATCGGCACGACTCAACGTCGCTGCCCGATCCTGTTCCGGATTACCCCGCAAATCTCGGCCGTGACCTGAAAGGCGTTCGATTAGGAGTTCCAAAAGAGTATCGCGTTGAAGGAATCAATCCCGAGGTCAGTTCCGCAGTGAACGCGGCGATCAAACAACTGGAATCGCTCGGCGCGGAGATTGTTCATCTCAGTCTGCCTCACACGGACTATGGAATCGCGGTTTATTATTTTATCGCGACCGCGGAAGCGTCGGCCAATCTCGCACGTTTCGACGGAGTTCGTTACGGATATCGAGCCAAGGATGCGAAAGATTTGCTGGATCATTATGGCCGGACTCGCGAGGAAGGTTTCGGCGAAGAAGTAAAACGGCGGATCATTCTTGGCACTTACGTTCTGAGCTCCGGTTACTACGACGCTTATTACGTTCGAGCCCAAAAAGTGCGCGAGCTGATCCGTCGGGATTTCGTCAAGGCGTTCGAGAAAGTGGATGCGATCATTTCGCCAACGTCTCCCGAGCCGGCTTTCAAGATCGGCGAGCGCACCGCCAATCCACTGGCGATGTACCTGGCCGATATTTTCACCAACACGGCAAATCTAGCAGGTATTTGCGGGATCAGCGTTCCGTGCGGATTCGCGAAAGTGAACGACGGCGAATTGCCGATCGGTCTCCAGATTCTGGGAAAACCGCTCGACGAATCGCGTATTTTCCAAATCGCGCACGCTTACGAGCAATCAACCGATTGGCACAAGGCCAAGCCGAAAATCTGATGGAGGGCGCCGCCCCTCCAATGAAAAACAGCCGAAGACGGGATTTGAACCCGTGACCTACGGTTTACGAAACCGTTGCTCTACCAACTGAGCTACTTCGGCGCGGAGCGGAAGATTACATCCGTTGGCATCGGACTCAAGCAGCTTAAGTTCCACCAACCATGAACCGGCTGGAGGAAATTCTGCGCGCCAAACGCAATGAGATTGAGCGACTCCGGCCGCGGCGCACGGAACTGGACCGACAGGCGAAAGAGCGAATGGATTTCCGTGACTTCTGTGCGGCACTCCATCCAACCGATCAGAAGCTCGCGGTCATCGCCGAGGTAAAAAAAGCGTCGCCGTCGGCCGGTGTAATCGCCCATTCCTTCAATCCGCTCGAGATCGCGAAGAAATATGAATTGAACGGCGCCAACGCAATTTCAGTTTTGACTGACCGGCAATTCTTTCGCGGAGGCGTGGAGCATCTCACCGATGTCCGATCGGCCGTCTCACTCCCGCTGTTGCGCAAAGATTTCATGCTCGACGAGATTCAAATCGCGGAATCAGTCGCTCACGGCGCGGATGCGATTCTGTTGATCGTTGCTGCGATGGAGCAACCTCAGTTGATCGATCTTTTGGCGGCGACTGCGGGTTCGAAGCTGGATGCACTTGTCGAAGCGCACAACGAGAAGGAAGTGCACCGCGCGCTCGACGCTGGGGCGAAGATCATAGGCATTAACAATCGCAATCTCGCAACATTCGAAGTCGACCTGAGCGTGACCGAAAAATTGTGTCGCGAAGTTCCGGACGAAATCGTTCTCATCAGTGAAAGCGGAATCAAGACACCGCAAGATGTGCAACGGGCGATAGCCTGTGGGGTGGATGCAATCCTGATCGGGGAAGCTTTAATGCGCGGTGAAATCTCGATCGAACAAATTCGTGCGATTACGTAGCCGGTTTTGTTGCGAAAGCACGCCGGATGGAACGCCAAAGACCACGCGGGCCTCCAACGGCACCCGCGCGCGCAACCAGGACTGGACAGTTGGCATGGTTCAAAATCGTGCGGGTGAGATCGCCCATGATGTAATGGCGAAGCATGCCGCGCGCTCGCGATGAACCGGTTACAATCAGGTCGTAACTGCGCTCCCGTACTTCGGCGAAAACCTGGTCGACCACGATTCCGTGACGAATCCTGACTTCCGCCGGCACCCCAAGTTTCTCCAAGTCGGCCTTTTGCTCGCTCAGATTGATTCCCAGTTCTGATCCTGATCCCAGTAAACGCTCCACATCCTCTTCGAGCCGGACCAAATCCGCATACATCGCAGGCGGTTCGGCCATGACGTGTAGCAATGTCACCGAAGCGCCGGTTGCTTTCGCGAGTTGCCCGGTCAATTGGACCGCTTCTTCAATGAATTCCTTCCCGCCCGTGCAAACCAGGAATCGTTTGAGCTGGGCCCATTCACCTATGGCCACCAAAACCGGCGGCGAAATCGATTTGATCAGCTCGTACATTTTTTCCGAACGCCAGTGCAAGCCCGTCGACCCGGTCTTTCGGGCGCCTATGATAACGAGATCGTATTTTGTTTTCGCCGTCTCGGTTGTGATCTGACTAACTGGATCGCCGGCGCACATTTCGATCTTCGGCGAAAGATTCTGTTCACGAAGCGTTTGCGTTTGTTTCTCCAGCGCCTGTTGCAGATCAGCTTCGTCCTCGCGTTTCTCGGCGACACCGAGCACTAGGACATCCGCCTTGAGCGGGCCTGCGACTGCACCGCCGAGTCGCATCGCGCTTTCGGCCGCCGGCATTCCGTCGCTGCAAATCAAAATTTTCATGGCTGGCTAGAGTTTGTGACCCGTCATCAAAGTGTAAATAACTATGGCCGCGCCGATTAGTGGCAGAGGCACGAATGCAAGCCGGATCTTTGGCCCGGCAAAGTATTGAGTCCCAATCGCGCCGATCTGTGCGCCAATCGCTGCACCGGTGTGCATTACGAGCGCGATCAGAATATCGACGTTACCTTTGATGGCGTGACTGAACGTTCCATAACTGGCAGAGATAATGATCTCAAACAAATCCGTGCCGACCGCAAGGTGGGTTGGAATTCCAAGCACATAAACCATCGACGGCATCCGGATGTAGCCGGCGCCTCCGCCCAGGAAGCCGCTAAAGATTCCACCCACGAAAGCAACAGCCAAAATGATCCAGAGTGAAATTGTTACACCGGATGCCGGGAGATGAATCATGGGCGCGAGCTTGAATCGTTGAATGGCCCGCGTGACATGGCTGAACGCGGAATGATCGCGTTTGGTGTTCGGTTTTGCCATGGCGAGGGACTTCCGGCTCTCCCAAATCATAAAAGTGGAGATACTCAGATAAGCAACGATCGAGACGACGCTGACGACGACGTTCACGTTGCCAGTCCGTTTTAACCATTGAATTAACTGGGCGCCGACTTCCGCCCCGGCGATGGTCCCGACCGCCATGATCAAACCGAGCTTCAGATCGACATTCCCAAACGCGCGATGTTGGCGCACCGCCACCACCGATTTGCCAACAATATGCGCGAGATCGGTCCCGATGGCGTAATTCCAATCCAATCCGACAATGCGCAGGGCTGGGCCGGCAATGAAGCTACCGCCCACTCCGAAAAATCCGCCTAGAACGCCGATCACAAATCCAATGACCCCCAGATAGATCGGACT
>DATINV010000059.1:0-22550 GCA_035473775.1 Chthoniobacterales bacterium | reverse complement strand
GCCAACGGCGCGGACAAATTCGTTTACAATCCGCTCGACACTCGGCGAGGGGAACAAGTGGAAGGCGCGGAGTCGAATGAGAAAACTGCCGGGCTCGACCAAAGTCTCCCGCTGAGCATCGGGAACGATGGACTGATTTATCAGACTGACGCATTGCCGAACGAGACGCCACTCGTCGGCTGCCCGACGGTGACGCTGTCGGTTTCGATCGACACGCCGGACGTGGATCTCGAAGCGGACCTTTATGAAATCCAACCCGACGGAACGAGCATCGGTCTCTGGAGCGACCTGCGCCGGTTGCGCTATCGCGATTCGCTTCGCGACCCAAAAATGGTGAAACCGGGCGAAATCGTAAAATGCGATTTCAATCCCGGCTTATTCGTCGCTCGAAAAATAATGAAAGGCAGCCGGCTGCGGCTAGTCGTGACGGCCGTGAATTCGATTTTCTGGCAAAAGAATTATTGTTCCGGCGGCGTGGTTGCGGACGAAACGGGCAAGGACGCCCGGACCTGTCACGTTCAGATTTTCCACGACGCCCAGCACGCGAGCTCGATCGATTTGCCGCTACGGTGATGAAGGCGTTGTCGCGGGTCGTAATTGTCGCGGCAACATCCTGGCTGTTCGCGCTGGATTTGCGGGCCGGGTCCGAAATCGTGTTGGCGATTCGATATTTGCAAGCCGACGGCGTCAGTCATTCCCATCTTTATCTCTATCGTGATGACGGAAAATTCTTGCGACAGCTGACCGGTGACAACTCCGGGCAGGACGTCGATCCGATATTTGCATCGGACGGCGCGAGCATCGTGTTCACGCGCGAAAAGCATGAAAACAGCTTGCGCGAAGTTTGGAGTGTTCAGCCGCTCGCAGGAAATCCGGTAAAACTCGATTCAGCGCCGGCCTGGTACGAACAAACCAAGACGTCTTCCTATTTTACGAATCGCGACGCGACGCCCGTGACCGAATCACCGGCGCCATCCGCATCAGCGACAGCCGCAGGAATGATTGGTGAGCGCAAGAGCTACAAGGCGCCGGACGGTTCGGTGGAATTGATTCTGCGCGAAGACCCAAGCGACCCGGATGATCAGGTCAACGGCGAAAAGCACGGTAAACATTACGTGCTGCGTTATCTGAAGACGGCCATTCAGGCAGACTTTGGAACATTGCCCGGCTTCGTGGGTGTTTATGAAATTTTGCACGACCGCCAGAATCCCGATCGCCAATTTTTGTTCGACGGTTTACTGCGGGTCGCCTTTTTCGGGCTGCATATGAACAGCACCGACGGCGACACCTCATTTGCTCTTGATTTCAATGGACCGCGTTTTGTCCGACTCTCGCTTAACTGGGCAGCGCCGATTCCGTTGCCGGGGGACGCGGCATTCCTGACCCTGACGGAAAATCGTTATCAGACAATTCCCGGTACTAGCAAAACCGCCAACTGTTCTTACCTGGAACGTTGGGACGCGCAGTTGCAGAAAATTCGTTACGCACGACCCAACATACCGGCGGTCTGCTACGGGGCATCGATCTACCGGCCGGAACGGACACCGGCGGTGATCGTCGTCCGGCAAAACGCTGACTAATAATTCACCATGAAAAATTTCCTGACCTTTGCCCTTTTTATCGCGGTTACATCATCGCTTTACCCGCAACAAACCGATTCACTCGACAAACTCTCAGATGATTTTTGGATTTGGCGCGCGAAGTATGCCCCCTTTAATGGTGATGACGTGCCGCGAATGGAACGCCCGGGCGGAATGCGTGATTGGTCGCGCGCCAGCATCGAAAAGCGCCGGAAGGATCTAACTGAGTTTGAATCGCGCTGGAAGAAGATCGACGCCAAGGCCTGGCCGGTCCCAAAGCAGGTCGACTACAGATTGATCGGTTCCGCATTGGGGCGCGTGCATTGGGAGCTGGATCTCAATCCGGGCTGGAAACGGGATCCGCTATTTTACGTCAGTCAAACACTCACCGCGCTAGTGGAGGCGCTGACTGTACCCGCGCCGTATGATGAAGCACGCAGCCGCGAGATTCTCACCCGAATTCAAAATATTCCGTCCATTCTTCAAGCGGGCGAAGCAAATTTGGAGAAACCGGCGGCACCGTTCACGACGGTAACGATCCAGGCGTTGGATGGAGTAGGGGATCGTCTTCGCAAGACGGCAGAGGCTCTCCGACCATCGACGACACTGAGCGAATCAGAACTGAATACCGCGGTCGATCGCGCGGCAGACGCGCTGGAAAAATTTCGAGCCGAGCTCCAAAAGAAATTGCCGACCTTGCCCCGGCAGACCGCCCTCGGTCGCGACGCTTACGTTTGGTTTTTGCACAACGTAGCGTTGATGCCGTACACGCCCGAAGAAATCCTCGCGATGGGACGGCAGGAGTGGGCCCGCGCAGTCGCATTCGAGGCTTACGAAAAGAATCGAAATAAAGATGTGCCGCCGTTGAAAATCGCCGACAACATCGACAGCTGGATCGCCGACGCCGCGGCCAAGGAACTTCAAGTCCGCAAGTTTCTCGAAGAACGCGGCATTGTGACCGTTCCGGATTGGGTTCAGCACTATACTCTGCGATCAACGCCCGATTATCTGCGCACGCTCGGGTTCACCGAGACGGACGATTTCACTTCACCATCGCGTTTGAAGGAAAACTGCATTCGCTACCTACCCGAACCGTCGGACAAACTCGGCTATTTCTGGCGAGCGACTGCGATGGATTCACGACCGATCTGTGTGCACGAAGGAATTCCGGGCCATTATTTCCAACTTTGTCTCTCCTGGAAACACGAAGACCCAATTCGTCGCCATTATTACGATTCCGGGCCAAACGAAGGCCTTGGGTTTTATGCTGAGGAAATGATGTTGCAGGCCGGATTGTTCGACGACAGTCCGCATACCCGCGAGATCATTTATAATTTTATGCGATTACGCGCGCTTCGCGTCGAAGTGGATGTTCAACTCGCGCTTGGCCAGTTCACGCTTGAGCAAGCCGCGAAGTATTTGCAAGAGAAAGTCCCAATGGACGAGCAAACCGCGCGACAGGAAGCAATCGCGTTCTCAACTGGTCCTGGCCAGGCGATCGATTATCAGATCGGGAAACTTCAGATCACAAAGTTTCTCGCCGAAGCGCGGATGAAACAAGGTGACAACTTCAGCCTTCGCGCGTTCCACGATTTCGTTTGGAAAAACGGAAACGTGCCGATTTCTCTCCAACGCTGGGAATATTTGGGCGACCCGAGCGATGTGCCGCAGATTTCGTCAAAATAGCGCCTGGATACGACCCCGACCGGTTCAAGGCTGCATTCGCCGGCGCGAAATTTCTTCTTTGATGTTTTCCAACTCGTCCAGGCGCTGGTCGCGGATGGTCTTAATATAGAAGATCGTGCCGGCGATTCCGAACGCGGTGGCGCCGAGAAGATTCAATTCCGCACCGAGCGCCCAAAGGTAGGCGCCGACGATCGATCCGAAGCTGACGATCAGGTCGCGTACTAGATAGTACGCACCGACCATTTGTCCGCAGCGGATGGGGTCGCAATAGCCGACGATGAGGGCTTTGCGAGGGGTGTCACCGAATTCTTTGAGTCCTCGGATGATGAATGCCAGGACCAGCAGGCTGAGGCTGTAGGCTGGATGGGCGCGGGCAATCATCAGGCTAACCGGAAAAATCGTGAACATGATAAACGTCACGATCACGAAGGGTTCGCGACCGTAACGATCGGCATAGTGCGAAGCCGGGATAATGCACAAAATCGCGGCCAGCATTTCCACCGCGGTCAGCATTCCGACCTGTTTCCCGCTCACCCCGACGTAATCCATCGCGAAAATCACGACCCATGCATACGGGATCCGTTCGCAGAAACGGACCAGGATGTCGCTCAACAGCAATCGGCGCATCGGACTGTTGAACTGGCTCAGGCTTCGCCAAAATCCCCATTTTTCTTCCGGCGCTGTTGCCGTCTTTGGTTCGTCGCGAATCTCGCGTTGAATGAAGATTGCGCCCCCGGAAAGAACGATGGAAATGATCAGCGCGATCCGGACCCCGGGAATCACGCCGAAATGGTCGATCAACATTCCGCCGAAGAAGGGCGCGATCATGATCGGCAATCGCTTGATCACCGATTGAACGCCGATGCCCATGGCATGGCGATTGGCTTCGAGCGCGCTCGCGACCAGGGAAAAAGTTGCCGGCAGCGAAAAACAACTCCAGGAAAGGAACAAAAACATCCCGGCGATGACTGCGGCCCAATGCGGAATCAAAAGCACGAGCGCATAACCGATTATCGAGACGATGTTGAAGATCAGAAAGCCGCGGCGATGTCCCCACCGATCGACAATCACCCCGCCGGGATAGGCGTAAACCGCGCCGAGAAGTGTTCGAATCGCGTCGTAGAGACCAATGACAAGCACGGTTGCGCCGAGCTCCTTGAGATATTTCGGAATGAACCGCATCCAAATTTCTTCGCCTGCGCCGATGACGAAAATTGCAAGCAGGAGAATGACGAGATTGCGTTTGAGGCCGAAAAAATTCGCAAGACGCGTGAGCCAGACGTTCCTCGCCTTGCTGGGCGCTCCTTGGTCGGGTGTTGGCGGTTGGACCTCCGATTCCATGTCAGGGTGGGTTTTCTGCGCGGCCGAGAGCGTCGGCAATGTTCTATTTCATCTGACGGCTATTTGGCTGTCGAGCCGCGTTTCTGTGTTAGACGGTTCAATTTCCGTTTGTTTCGTCTGAAATTGAATCAATTTTCAACGCTGATGCGGATCGCAAGCCATGGATAACCACTTTCAATGAATTCAATTGCTCCGGGCACAAATACATCGGAACTCATCGCGAAGGTGCCGCAGGTTACGTTGCTGTTCTGGATCACCAAGATCCTGGCCACGACATTAGGCGAAACCGGCGGCGATGCTGTCACCATGTCGTGGCTCGGCGAAACAACCGGCGAGGCGAAGGGCACCGGCTATCTCATCGGAACGGCAATCTTCGGCGTGATTTTTATCATCGCTGTGCTCGCGCAGATAAAGGCAAAGAAATTTCATCCGTTCCTCTACTGGTTGACCATTGTCGCGACGACAACGGTCGGCACCACCCTGGCAGACTATTGCGACCGCTCACTCGGCATCGGCTACACCGGTGGTTCGAGCATATTGCTGATTCTTGTCATCGCCTCGCTTCTGATCTGGCGCTGGTCGACTGGCAGTATATCGATCGAAACCGTAAACACGCCGAAGGTCGAAATCTTTTACTGGGTCACGATCATGTTCTCGCAAACACTCGGCACGGCGCTCGGCGATTGGGTAGCAGACACGAATGACATGGGGTATCTCGGCGCCGCCGGCATTTTCGGCGGTCTCCTTTTGGTCACCGCTCTTCTTTACTACTTCACGAGTTCGTCTCGCGTCATTTTATTTTGGGCGGCCTTCATTTTGACTCGCCCGCTTGGCGCCGTAGTCGGTGATTTCCTCGACAAACCTCACGCCGACGGAGGATTGGCCTTGAGCCGATACACGGCGTCACTGGCGCTGGTGGTTGTGATCGTCGCTTTGATTTTGATCTTCCCGCAAAAGCCGGCGTCAAAAGCGCATTGATTCTCTTTAATAAACCAACTGCATTCCGAAATAGCCAATTAGCGCGGTCGGTTGATCGGGCGATCGGATTTCGTGACCGATCGACAAAATCAAAATTCGATGTTCGTCGAAGGCGTGACGGAGACCGAAATTCAACGTCACGGTGTCGCGCGTAAAATTCATTCGCGATCTGCCCTGAAGTTCCGCCATCACCATGGTCGGCTTCGCCAAGTCATAACCCGCAACAGCGCCGTAAAGAAATTCGCCCCGACCAACGCTGCTCGCGAGCGGTCCGAATTCGCCATCGATTAGCCAGGGTCCAAAAGTCTTGGACGCTTCAAATGGAATCTGGAATCGCGTGCCGTCCTCGGCGAGTCCGCGACGAACCGACGATTGCGTCACATTAAAGATAATTCTCGGAAACATCGACATCGCGAAATCGCTTGTGTCCTCGTCCAGAAATCTCCATTTCACCGCGGCCTCGGTCCCGCCAACTCCGCCGATGGCCCCGTGATCGCTCCGCTTTAGCAGCGTCGGACCGCCTTGCAAGGTAAGCTGAATATGGTCGCCCCAGCCGTAGTTCAGATCGATAGCCGGTGTGTCAATCGACCACTCGTTAGGCATATGCGAGAATGCGATCGCGAGATTGTTTTCCCATTTTCCATTTCCAGGGGTGCCCGGATCGTCGGTAATCATCGGCGGACCGCCTTGAGCGTATCCAGATTTCACGCTGATGGCGCAAACGAACAGCGCGCAGAATACTGCCCGGTTCACTTCATCACTGATTGCATGTCACACGCCACTCGTCACTTGTTCGTCGGGCCGTAAATGAGCAACTTGAACGTGTTTGGAACAATCGTCGGCCTCGCCGGGGACGCGCCAGGGGATGGCGACGGTGGCGGCTGTAACTGGGCAGTCGGCAAATAAATCCGGCGAGTCTTCGGATCGATCGCCATGGTCCGTGCGCCGCGCTCGGTCTTCAAAGTTTGCACAACAGTCAATTTGTCGGGTGCTTCCTCTTTCGCGATCGTGGTCGTCCCCTCACCGCACGACGCAAATGCGAGCTGCATCGCATCATCGAACGCCGCCCCGTCAGTTCCGGAACAAATTGGAACCGTCGTCACCACTTTGCCAGACTCGGTGTCGAGCATCGTCATCATTTTGTTGTGACAACCGGAGAACAGGCGGTGATGCGCGGCGTCCAACGCGATCCCGCTCGGTTCTTCCCCCGGCGCCAGCGGCCAATTCGCAACGACTTCATGCTTTGCGGCGTCGATGACTGCGACTGCGCTCTTGTCTTCGATGTTGCAGTAAATGCGACCCGCGTTTTCATCGACCGCCGCGAATTCCGGATTTCCATCGAGCGGAATAGTTGCCACTACTCTCAAATCCTTTGGATCAATCACCGTGACGGAATTACCGCGATGATTGAAAACATAAACTTCCTTATGACGTGGCTCGTAAACAATTGCGTCGGGACTTTCGCCGGTGTCAATCTTCGAAGTCGTTTTCAGGGTCGCGAGATCGACCACGCTCGATTTGTTTTCTTTTCCGTTGGAGGAAAAGCCGCGCTGAAATTCCGGCACTGCAATAAAGCCGTGGACACCTGGAGTATCAGCAATTTCGCCGACTACCGCGTTCTTTTGAAGATCGATAACGACGACTTTCGTTGCGTGCGACAAATAAAGGCGGTTCGAATCGATTGTCAGGATGTCCCAACCGCCTTCGCCGCCGATCTTGAGCTCACTTAAAAATTGGTACGGCTCATTCGCCAGCGCGGTAACGCACCAAAATCCCAACGTGGTGGCAACTATCCATCGATACATCGCATTCATTGCCAACTGTGTTTTCATGAGCGTTTGATTTCAACCATCAGTTACATACTTGTTCGAAGACTGGAGCTTGACTGGGCGGGCGAACTTTTGCTCGCCGCAAGACATTGCCCGACAAAGCCGGGGCTTCCTTACTTTGCAGTGGCGAGTCGCAGGCCGAGAAAAATAAACAGCGCGCCGGTCGTTCGATTCAGCCACTGACTAATCGTTTCGCTCTTGCGCAATCGTTCGCTGAAAACCGACGCGAACCAGGCGAGGATGAGACACCAAATCGTTCCCGTCGTCACAAATGTGAGTCCCAGCAAAACAAACGCCACGACTTTGGTGTTCGATCCCGGCTCGATGAATTGTGGGAGAAAGGCGAGGAAAAATAACGCGACTTTTGGATTGAGAAGGTTGGTCAGGATTCCCTGGCGAAATGCTGCCAGGGTGGTGCGCCGGCGAAAGTTGGAAGGCAAGCTCAGCTGCCGTCGCCGGTCGAGAATCATTTTGATACCGAGAAGAATCAGGTAGGCGCCCCCGAGCAATTTGATGGTGCCGAAAGCAATTGCCGAAGTCGCCAGAATTGCCGAGAGACCGAGCGCGGCCGCGCAGGTGTGGAAAATACTGCCGACCGAAATTCCAAGCGCGGAGGCGATTCCAGCCTGCCGGCCCTGAGCGACACTTCGCCCCAAAATATAAACCGTGTCCGGCCCGGGCGTGAGATTCAACAGAATGCCAGCGCTGATAAATAAGGCGAAATCGTGAATCCCGAACATTGAACTTATTATGCCTTCAGGCGGCGAATTTGAAATAAGTTCCAACGCCGGATGTTCGCGCTTTCTCGTAAACGGCGGCGGCCGCAATTGCGTCTTCGATGGCGATGCCGGTACTGTCGAAAATAATAATCTCGGCATCGCTCGTGCGGCCTGGCTTTTGCCCCGCGACTATTTCAGAGAGCTCCGCATGAACGTCCGTCTTCGACATCAAATGTTTTGCGATCGCGTGATGCGTGTCGCCAATCGAGCAAGCCTGGTCGAGGCTGTCGGCCACCACTTTTGCCGAAGCCATCAAGGCTGGATCGATCTCCTGTTTGTGTGAATCGTCGGCGCCGACCGCGGCGATAAAGGTCCCGGGGCTGATATCTTGTTTAGAGATAAAAAACTCTCGCGACGGCGTGCAAGTCACGATCAGATCGCTTTTTCGAATCGCGCTCGAAACTTCTTTGACCGGTTTGATGTCGACTTTGAGGTCGTGAGAAAGTTCGTCCGCGAAAATTTTGGCGGCGCCTTCGTCCAGATCAAACGCGTAGACTTTTTTCAAGGGACGGACCAGTTGAATCGCGCGCAACTGGGCGAAGCCTTGCGCGCCGCAGCCGCAGATTGTCGCAACTGTCGAATTTTTTCGGGCAAGATGTCTTGCCGCGACCGCGGTTGCGGCGGCGGTTCGTTTGATCGTGATGTCGATGGAATCGAGAAGCGCGAGAGGGCAACCGTTGTTGGCATCGCAGATTACGATCACACCCTGAATCGTGGGCAAACCGGCTCGTGTGGGATTGCCGGGAAAGTTGGTGTTCAGCTTCGCGACCAGAAAATCTTTCTCGCCGGAAAGAAGTCCGGCTTTCACATGGAAGCCGCCTCCCTTTGCTTTGATCCCGAGAATCCCGGGCGGGAGAATTTTTCCTTCGCCTTGGAGTCGGAAGACTTTTTCGACGGCGTCGATGCATTCACGTAAGCTGAGCAGTTGTTCGACATCGCTTCGTCTCAGCAACAGCGTGCCTTCAAAACTCATTCGGTGCTCCAGCAAGACCGGCAATGTCATCGCCCGGTTTGGCTTCGACAGGGGTTTCACCGCGTCGAAAGATCCTCGCGCCAGTTTCGCCTTTCAAAGTGACCGCGCCGTTTTCACACCAGAGCCAGGCCCCTTCGCGCATGCCGACGACCGGCGTTTCGTTTTCTTCGAGAAATTGCAGGATCCGTTCTTCCTGGGTCTCGCCCATGTGGATGGAGTTTGGGTCCGGATCTTGAAAGTGCGGGCTAATTTGAAAGGGAACCAGGCCTAACGAGTTAAATGATCGTGGCTGGACGATTGGCATGTCTTTGGTCGTCTTGATTGTCGGCCCGGCGACGTTCGAGCCTGCGCTGCTGCCGATGTAAGGCGTGCCGTTTCCTACTCTGTGGCGAATCGGGTCGAGCAGATTGAGATCCTGGAGGGCTTTCAAGAGACGAAACGTGTTGCCCCCGCCGATGAAAATTGCGTCGGTCCCGTCGATCGCCGTTGCCGGATTCTTCTGGGCATGGGCGGACTCAAGTTCATAACCCATTGCCTTGAACCGCGCTTTCGCTTTGGCCGCATAATCGTCGCGATTGAAGAGGGCGTAGGGGAAAAACAAAACCGATTTTGCCGGCCCGAGCAGATTTCTGATCTCAGCTTCGACATGATCGAGATAACCGCGGCCATGAACGGTCGAATTACTGATCAACAGGATTCGAGCTGCTGATTTCACCTTGTTATATCTATAACGCAAAAGATGGTTTGATGCGCTCTGCGCGTTTTTAAACAAACGATGAGTCAGGAAACGGAAGACCAACTGACGGACGGCGATACGGCCCACCAGATGCCCTCCTGGCGCGAAGTGTTCCTATATTTTCTATTTCTCGGTTTCGTCAACATCGGCGGACCCGTTGCCCAGATCACGATGATGTTCAATCACATGGTCGAGAAGCGGCATTGGTTATCGAAAGACCGATTCGTGAAAATCATGGCGTTCTGCCACATGCTGCCGGGTCCCGAGGCGCTGCAACTCGCGATTTACGTCGGCTATCTGAAACGAAGAGTCTGGGGCGGGGTTCTCGCCGGCCTCACTTTCATCCTGCCCGGCGCGGTAGTGATGATTTTCTTGAGCTGGCTGTACGTGAAATATGGCCAGCTGCCGCGAGTGATGAACGCACTTTACGTTTTGAAGCCGGCTGGACTTGGAATAATAGCCGCGGGAATTATCAAGCTTGGGCGCGCGGCCATCCGAAGTTTCTTCCTCGGCATCCTGCTCGTTGGCGCATTTGTCGGCATGCGGTTCGCCGGCATTAATTTCTTGCTGATCTTGCTGATTGCAGGCGTGCTCAACCTGCTCGTCGATCGAGGTGTACCACTGCTAAAAAAAGCGCCGCCCACAGTTCCGATCCTGATTGGCGGCATTGGGTTGATGTTGCCATTCGCCAATTCACGATTGTTTCAAGTCGCTTGGTTGTTTTTGAAAACCGGCCTCCTTAGTTTCGGCGGCGCGTATGCGTCACTTGTTTTCGTGCAGCGCGGAGCGGTGGCGCAATATCATTGGTTGAGCGACGGCCAATTGCTCGATGGGGTTGCGCTGAGCGTGGCGACACCCGGTCCGTTCATGCTTTTCACTGCGTTCGTTGGTTACCTCGCGAGCGGAGTTCCAGGCGCGGTCCTGGCGACGTTCTTTGTTTTCCTACCATCGTTCATTTTCGTGATCGCCGGTGTGCATTACATCGAACAAGTCCAGAGCAATCATTACATTCAGGCATTTCTCGCCGGAGTAAGCGCGGCAGTTGTCGGCGTGATCGCAGTTGTTTCGCTCGACTTGATCCCGCAAGCGTTGGTTGATGGGCCGGCGATTGGGATAGCAGTTGTTGCTTTTGCAATGATCGCGTTCCTGCGTCGAGACGTTGCTCTCGTCGCCATTCTCGCGATGGCGGGCGGAATTGCTTATGCATTTATGCGGCCAACTTAAGGCGATGCCGCCGACGTGTGGAGCGCGATGCGATTTCCTTCGGAATCAATAATCACTGCACGGAAGCCATGTTCACCGATCTGTTGTCGCTCGCGCAAAATCTTCCCGCCGTTCTTCCGTGCGGCTTCAACTGCCTCCTTCAAGCGTCCTTCAACTAAAAGATAAACCAGGGGCCCGTTCGCCGACGGACGATTATCGATGCCACCGCTATCGCTACGGATGCAAAGGCAACCGGATGCGTTTCCTTCGTCGTGCGGAAGCAAACCGTATTCGGCTTTCCCATCGGAGATTTTGCGGACCTCACGGTCGAGCACAGCCGAATAAAATTTGATCGCACGACCAAGATTCGTGACCGGAATGTCGGTCCAGCAAAGCGTGTCAGCGCTCATTTCGACATTGTAATCGCCGATTTTCTGAGGTCACTTCATTACTCATCCCTCGCGGCAATTGAAAAAGGAAAAAAAAGACTCCGCCACCAATCGGCCCCGTATTTCGCTCTCCGCTGACGAAATGCGGCAGCTCGGCTATCGGGTGATCGATATTTTGGTCGATCACTTTGCGAATCTCGAGGGCCGTCCCGTGGGTCAGAAAGGAGATCCGGCAAAGCTCCTTCCGTTGTTCAGCCAGGATCCCCCGGAGACCGGCAGGGACGTGAATGATTTGCTGGCAAGGTTAGAGCACGAGGTTTTTCCAAACAATCTACATGTCGATCACCCGCGCTTCTTCGCGTTCGTTCCCGGTCCAAACAATTTTGTGAGTACAATGGCCGACGCGCTCGCTGCCGGGTTCAACATCTTCAATGGAACATGGTTTGGTGGATCGGCGGCAGCGGCGGTAGAACTCGGGGTCGTCCGCTGGCTTTGTCGAACCTGCGGGTTGCCAGACACGGCCGGTGGCTTGTTTGTCAGCGGAGGGTCGATGGCCAACCTAACGGCGCTAGTCGCGGCGCGGAATGCTTTCCTGCAAGATCGAATTGAGGGCGCGACGGTTTACTTCTCCGACCAAACGCATTCGTCGGTTCAACGCGCGCTGCACGTCATCGGGTTTTCGCGTGAGCAAATACGAAAACTTCCAAGCGATGAGAATTTTCGATTGCCGATCCGCGCCATGCGCGAGGCGATCAAAGCTGATCGGGCGAACGGTCTGCGTCCATTTTGCATTGTTGCGAATGCCGGGACTACCAATACCGGCGCAATCGATCCTTTGATCGAACTCTCCGAGCTAGCGAAGACAGAAAAGATATGGCTGCATGTCGACGGCGCTTTCGGAGCAGCGGCGGTTTTGTCGGAGCGGGGGCGCACTTTGTTACAAGGAATTGAGCGCGCCGATTCCATTTCGCTCGATCCTCACAAATGGCTGTTTCAATCGTTCGAATGCGGCTGCGTTTTGGTTCGCGATGTGGCGCGGTTGAAGGCAGCGTTCCAAATCAAGGCCGACTACTTGCGCGACGTGCATCGCAACGAAGTCGAATTCAACCCGGGTGACCATGGCGTTCAGTTGAGCCGAAGTTTTCGCGCTCTCAAAGTTTGGTTATCGCTTCAGACGTTCGGGTTGTCCGCGTTTCGTGACGCGATTACTCGCGGATTCGAACTGGCGGAAATCGCCGAGCGGGAACTTCGTAAACGCCCCGGCTGGGAAATTCTTTCTCCGGCGCAAATGGCCACGGTTTGTTTTCGTTTTGGTGATCGCGACGACCTTCAGTCCCAGCTGGTCGATGTCATGATGCGGGACGGATTTGCCCTTTTGACATCAACGACCTTGCGCGGCGCGGCTTCGCTTCGGCTATGCACGATCAATCCGCGCACAACCGAACAGGACATCGTCGAAACAGTTGCGCGCCTCGACAAATTCGCCCGTGAAGGGTAGGGGCGATTGACCTCAATCGCCCGCGGGTGGTTCGGTGAACCGCCCCTACCAATCATTTCTCGACCGAGTTTTGGATCAAAACCCAAAGAGCGACAAAGAACGACATAATTCAGTCCTTGTGATGGATCGATCCCGCGCCGCTGACGTGTTTCTCAACGGTTGACGGGTTTCCGGAGTAAACAACTTTTCCGGCACCGGTAATCGACACTTTCAATGATTCGCTGACCGCGACCTCGGCCTTCGATGCGCCAGTTGAAGAAATTTCAGCGGTCCTGGTCTGGAGCGTGTCCGCTTCCAGTTTGCTCGCGCCGGTCATGTCCGTGATCAGGTCGTCGACCTTGCCATCGAGATGAACTTTCGCCGCGCCGGTCGATTCGACCGCGAAATTGGGTCCCGAAAGCTGGTTCGCGGTCATGCGGGCCGCGCCGGTTAGCTTCGCGCCAGCGCGAGCCGGACTCGAGATAACGACGTCGACGTGACGCGTCGGCCGAAGATTTCCGCGCGAGTGCAGCCGCAGCCGATGGTCCACATTCTCGGTCGTAATGTATTGAAGAAGATTTTGATCGGTCGTGATGCTCAGTGAGGGCGGACCGCTCTTCCATTCAATATAAAATCCGCCATTTGCCTCGATTTCCGAAAAATCGACGACCGGGCGGGTGTCGGTAACGATGTGGCCGTTGCCCATGATGCCGACGACGTCACAGCCCGCCCCGGCCAGGAGCATAGCCGTCAGCAATGCGATCGTAGTCTTATTCATAATAATAGTACTCTTGCTGATGAGATGAAGTCACAACGGGGTTTGGATTCAGGAATCTACAACCGGTCGTCCGATCAGCGCAAAATCTGGAATGGCTCGCGGTAAATTTCTTCCGTCCGTTTCCGTCGGAACGCCGGCGACCGTCACCCACTAATCTCTAAAACAGCGAACGGGCAGCTATGGAGGCGCCCGGTGAATTGTCACCTTGATCTGCGTCATGTTGTTGGGGCCACAAGCGTGAAGGGTTTCTTCTTCCTTGGTGGAGGGATCCTTCGCGAGCATTGTAACCCGCCAGCCGCACTGCGATTCCGCGTCGCTGGGCCAGCTCACATTAGTCGTGCTGCTGGCCTTGGGACACTTTGCGGTATAGGCTAATGAGACGTTGTCCGGCTTCAGTTCCAACGTGAACAGCGGTTGACCGTCGACCGTGGTGCTGCTTTTCCCGGTGATGTGCACCGGGACGTCGAAGTGTTGGGGGCTCCTGGTCCAGGTGCAGTCATCGGCCACCCCTGGTGGTTGGTCGACGGCAGCACGCCCCTCGCCGCTAATCACGCCATCGCCGGAAACGTAAAATGCGAAAGTGGCGTTGAGCGTTTCCTCATGCCGGACATTTCCGCCCCGGCCGTAGCGCTGTGAATCGTGAATCCCGGTCGCATGCCATGAACCCTCCCATTTGTCGCCGGTGGGGAAGTCCGCATCTTCACCTCCGTGATTGCCTACGCCGTCCTCGGCAAGTGCGTGGAGATGGATGACCGGCGGAGGGTGGTTGGGAACGGTGTAAGTTGTCTCGAGAGTTTGTCGCGCACACGGTTGAGGAGGCTTCCCGTAATCCTTGCTGTCGACCAAGCCATCATTTGCCGTCAACTGGATAGAGTGGACGCCGGTAGGCCAGCTTTTATGGCCGTCCGCGTACCGTTCGCTCGCAACGATTGTTACCCGGATTTTGTCCCCCGCCTTAACCTTGGTGCCCTTGTTCGGAATCGAGGTGACCTTCATCCGCGGCGCGTCCGTATCCTTTCCGGGCTTGTAGTTGACCAACACGTTGTCGGAATTGCCGGTGCCGTAACCGATGTTGACTTTGTCCGGTCCGTTACCAAGCGCTGCCAACGCTTGCTGCAGCGCGTCCGCGCGGGCCTTGCCGAGAGCAGCTTGGAACGAGGAATCGCCCGATGCTGGAACCTGCGCCGTGAAGGTCGCCAAAGGAGGAGGATAACAACCGTCTTCGCTTGCTTTGGCTTTGCTGACCGCATCTTTGATGGCCTGAGTAGCGACCGGCTTCACGTCTGCCAGGTCGGGATCGAACACGTTACTGATCATGACGGGACTCCCGCTCTGCGACAAAGCGATGCCGGCAAAAACAATTGCCATCAATCCAACCAGCACGCAGAGCGTTCGGTAGCTCGCACCCCTGGGAAAAGTAATCTTCATCGCGTTCATATTCAGTTCCGTTTGTGACGGCTTATTTCTTGATCGTGATTTCGACCCGACGATTTTTTTGCCGGCCATCTGGATCATCCGAACCGTCGGGATGTTTGTTGGGCGCGACCGGTTTGGCTGCGCCCCAACCGTGCGTTTGCATCGCGGACGCATTGAGACCGTGTTGGGCGAACCAGCTCTTCACCGAAGCCGCGCGGTGATCGGACAGTTTTGCGTTGTAACTATCGGAACCTTTCGAGTCCGTGTAGCCCTCGATGAGCGTTCGCGCCTTCGGATAGCCCTGAATCATCCTGGCCACTTGCGCGAGCGTGGATTCGGCCGCGGGACGAATGTTCGATTTATCGAAATCGAAAAGAATCTCCCCTTGGAGACTGATCTTAATTTCGGTGGCGCTCTCCTTAATCTCCGCGCCCGCCGCCTTGAGGTCGAGAACTTCATTCTTTAATCCGACGCTCGTATCGGCCATATCTTCTCCTTTGCCACCGACGTTGTGCGCTGCGCCCGCGGAATTCTCGGTGGAATATTTCAGGTCAAGCGATTGATAGATAAGATCGAGTGGGGGCGGTCTTACTTCCTGTCCCGAAGGCGGCGGTGGTTCGTCTTGTGCAAAAAGATGACCACCAAAGCAAAGCAAGATCGATAATAGAATTCGGCAGCTAACGCCGAGGGGATTCATATTGGCAAAAATCCGCCGCGCTTACGGCGCAAGTGGGATGTTTTCAAATGGAGGCGCACCGGGAATGTAAACGGAGATGGCGGTAGTATCTGCCGGCGGCGCGGGAAATTTTGCCCAGCAGCCTTTTGTTTCTCCCGCTTCCAAGGTCAATTCGTGCAGCGCGCTCGCTAGCGGTTTTTTCTCCGTGTCCCTGATGACGAGATACTTCTTTTTGTTTTTGGCATCGACATAATAGATCAGGTCATCGACTTGCCCGCCGACTTGGGCCCTCAAGAGGACATGTTTGTCGCTGCTATTGATGTACTTGAATCGGACCATGACGCTGTCGCCCGTTTTCTGGACGGATGTCAGTTCAACGCTGAGGCCGCTGATGTCGCCATCGGCTTTCATCGGCAGGGTGACGGTCGACTGACCGGCCAAATGGCCGAGCGGCGCGACTGCGGTAAACGCGATGACGGTCAGAGCAACCGCCAAATGGTTTTGTTTGAAAGCAAATGTTGAGTTCATATGGATTGTGTTGTTGGCGCGATACGCTCGACAACTCTCCCCAAACAACATTGCCCTGAGAAACTGGGCGCGGATCGTGCGGTTATTCGACGCGATTCTAGAGATCAGCGTCCGCCGAAGTCAAACCTCGTCTTACAAGCGCCACAGACGGAATCTCACAGTCGCGTCCTACTTTAGAATTTTAAATTTCACCGTGTCCGCGAGAGTGTCATCTAGATAAAATTCGATCCGGTAATCTCCCGTCGTCCAACCTCCTTCGGGGCGCGAGAGCGCAAAAGTGCCGCCCGAATTGGCTTCCGGGGCGGTGGTTTCCATTTCGTCGATCTGAGAATTCTCCGAAATGCCGCTGACGTTCTCGGCAATGAACACCACACGGATCGTCGCGTGATCATGCAGGTTGCGCCCATGCCACCGCGCGTAAAGGATTGCCGTGTTTTCATTGAACTCGGTCTTGAGTGCGCCTTGCGGTTCGCTTGTTACGTCGCCCGTCAGTTTATTGGAATCGGCGGGCGCGTTTTTCGGAGGCGCGATTTTCGGCAGGTCTTTTAAATTCAGCCAGCTCCGCTGCGCGGCAATACCGGACTCACCTTTCACGACGGTGGCCACTTTCACGAAGCCTATTCCTGAAACAAACCAGCGATCAATAGTGGCCGGTGTCGGTGAGCTTTGTTCGCAATGGATTCGCCAGGCGTGAAAGTTTCCGGCCGGCACCTCAATGTCCTCTTCGTCGGCAACTTCGTAATGCTGCTTCACTTTTGTGTCGCCGACTGTTCCCTCGAACGTCCATCCTTTGCCTTTGGCCAAGGGAGTCGCCAGCATGGTCTGCGGCGGAACCAATTTCAGAACCTTTCCGTCAGCCTGAATTCGAGCCGGACAAATGATGCCGTCTTTTTCGACGGAAATGAGATCGACGCTATCGAGCACGTCATCGCGGTAAATCTCAAGGCGTTGCAATTCTTTGCCGTCGATCTTTTTACGTCCGCCCACGCGATAGGTGACCGAAATTCGTTGCAGCTCGTTCGGCGCGGTCAGATCAAGATTGTCGGTTAGTTTTTCCTGAACGAGAACGTAGTTCCAGGTCGTGCCTTCGGCCGTGGGCATCAGCGGCTCCGCGACTCCGCTAACGAGCGATGCCAGCAGAATGGCCAATGCAAGGAATTTCATTTTCGATGAGACACACGGTGGTAATGAAAGTTCAATCGCATCGCGGATAAATGCCAATTAACATGAGCTGATGGGCAGCGATCGGACCCGATTTTTCTTAGTAATTTTTTCGGCGGCATTTTTCGCGACAACCGCAGTAGCGGCGCCGGAGAAACATGTGGTAGTCGTGGTTTGGGACGGCATGCGTCCCGATTTTGTGACCGAACAAAATACGCCGACTCTTTGGAAGCTGGCCCAGAGTGGAGTATTTTTCCGGAATAATCATTCGGTTTATCCGAGCGCTACAATTGTAAACGGGACGGCCATCGTTACCGGCAATTATCCGAATGATGATGGAATCCTGGCGAACCACCTATATCGCGCCGACCTCGATAGCCGAAAATCGATCGACACTGAGAACGTCCAGGTAGTTCGCAAAGGCGATGACGTCTCCGCCGGAAAATATGTCAGTGTTCCAACAATCGCCGAGCTGCTTCATGCCCGCGGAGATCAAACCGCGATCGCAACAGCGAAAACAGTCGGGTTCTTGTTCGATCGGAATGAAAATTTGCGTCACGGACAAGACATTTTCGCGGGACAGTCAGTGCCGCCCGACGGAATTAAAACGCTTATCACTTCGCTGGGAGCGTTCCCGCCGGCAACGAAGCCCGCGGAGCGGGATGAGTGGACAACGAAAGCGCTGATCGATTCTCTTTGGAAGGATGGGGTCCCGACTTTTTCACTGCTCTGGCTAAGCGAACCAGATGATACCGAGCACAAGACTGCGCCCGGCGCGCCGGCCGCGCTGGCTGCGATTAAGTCCAGTGATGAAAACCTGGCGCGAGTGCTGTCAGCGTTGGAGAAGCACAACGCGAGATCTACCACGGACGTGTTTGTTGTTTCCGACCATGGATTTTCCACGATCGCGCGCGAGATCGAACTGCCGAAAATTCTGAGGGCTGCTGGGTTCGATGCAGTCACCGAGTTCAATGGTGAGCCTAAGCCGGGCCAAATCATGTTGGCCGGCAACGGCGGCACGGTTTTGTTTTACGTGATCGATCACGACGCGGCAATCACCCGGCGGCTGGTTGAGTTTTTGCAACAAACCGATTTTGCCGGCGTAATTTTCACCCGCCAGCAAATGGAAGGAACATTCGCGCTCGATAAAGCCAAGATCGACAACCTACACGCGCCGGACGTGGAGATGGCGTTTCGCTGGACCGAGGACAAAAATCCGTTTGGCGCTCCGGGAATGATCGATGCGGATTGGCAGCGCTCTGCGGGCAAGGGGACGCACGCGACATTGAGCCGCTTCGACATGCACAACACTCTAATCGCGGCCGGGCCGGATTTTGCTAATGGCCTAACGAGCAAACTGCCGAGTGGCAATGTCGATGTAACTCCGACGATTTTATCGATCCTCGGAATGAAGCCGCCGGCCGAAATGGACGGCCGCGTTTTAATGGAAGCGCTAAAGAATGGGCAAAATCCGAAATCCGAAACTCACACGATCGAGGCAACCAAAAAATTTTCCGGTGGAATTTGGCGACAACGCCTAACGAGCTCGCGGGTGGGAACGACCGTTTACCTGGACGAAGGCAATGGAGAATTCGGGCCCTAGCCGTAGTAGGGGGGATAGGTCAAAACCCTAGGCGCAGCGTTTTAAAAATTGTTGACCTGGCGTTGATCTTGCTCGACGTAGGCGGTTATGAAACAGCTAGTTCGTTTATTGGGTGTCGTTTTCGCCTTCGGCGCGCTGACCAGCGCGTTTGCCGGAACGGAATCGTACAGTGGGAAAGAAATGAAACAGGTCGCGCCAGCGCCTTTACCGGAGTGTGATTTTACCTGGACGGGTTTTTATCTTGGTGGCAACGCCGGCTACGGCTGGGGTCATGCCGATACGGATTTTAATCCGCGTCCCGATGCAGTCACCTTCTTTGACCTTAAGCCGACCAGCCTTGATCCCGATCCAGATGGATTCATTGGCGGTGGCCAGCTTGGCTATAACTGGCAATGGAACAAATGGCTCGTCCTCGGCGCCGAAACTGATTTCCAGGGAACCGACATCGAAGGGCACGAAACCCGTAGCCCAATTCTCGATATCACGGGAGCGCCGGTTAATCCGCCCGACAGCTTCCTGGCTGCGCATGAACGCATGCAGTGGCTGGGCACGGTTCGCGGTCGTATCGGCTTTGCTCCGATGTGCCGGCTGTTAATTTACGGCACCGGTGGTTTGGCCTACGGCAATGTGGATTATTCGGCGAACACCAATTACGGGTCAGCCGCAGGACTCAATGCGACTTATCCAGTTTCCTTTAGTGACACCAAAGCCGGCTGGACAGCTGGTGGCGGCGTTGAGTACGCGATCAGCAATCACTGGACGGTTCGAGCTGAGTATCTTCATTACGATCTTGGCAATGAGAGCCGAACCCAAAACCAGTTGATCGGTGGTGTTCCGCAGGGTCCGCCGTTCTTTGTTCACTACAACTTTGATACCTCCGGCGAAATCGTTCGCGGCGGTGTGAACTTTAAATTCTAATTCGTTAGGCCAACGAAACTTTAACCACCGAGGTTCAGAGCAATCTGCCTCGGTGGTTTTGTTTTTGTTACTTTTCTGGGCGGCCGTCGTGTTCCCTATGGAAACGCCTTGACCCCGCGGCCGTTTTTGGCGAGAACTCTGGCCATGAAACAGCTGACCTGCCTGGCAATCGCCGCTGGCGCATCGATCGCCTTGGCCCTGTCCGCGTTCGGTGGTCCTGAACCGCTGCCGAGCGGGAAAGAAATGAAACAAGTCGCGCCGGCACCGGCGCCGGAATGTAACTGGAGCGGGTTTTACATTGGTCTCAACGTCGGCGGCCAATGGGGCCACAGCGAAGATCTCGACGAGGATGGCTACCAAGCGCCTGGGCCTAGCGAGTGGGGCTATGATGAATCCGGCGTCATTGCCGGTGGACAAATTGGTTACAACTTTCAGTGGAACTGGCTCGTCCTTGGTATCGAGGGCGATGTCGGTTACATGAATCTCGATGGCCGTGGAACCTCGAACTTCGACCGGAATTTTGAGGCGAGCGACACCCATGGCGAAACCAACAGTGACTTTTACACGACCATCCGCGGCCGTCTCGGCTTCGCGTTTGGACACTGGTTGTTTTACGGCACCGGCGGCGGCATCGGGGTGAATTTGCAGACCCGCGTGATCGACGACTGTGATGTTTTTCCTTGTGGCAGTGATTTGATCAACGCCGGCAAAACAGAGTTCAATTGGGGTTGGACCGGCGGTGGCGGCATCGAATACATGATCAACTGTCACTGGACGATCAGAGGTGAATACCTCCGTTACCAACTCGACGATCAAAGCTTTGACGCTATCAGCGCGAATGGCTTCGGGCCCTGGCACTTCAAAGGCATCGGGACGGAAGGCAATATCGTCCGAGCCGCTTTGAACTATAAGTTCTAGATTGTTAGGGAAGACCAGCCGATGAAACCCTTCGCTCCGTCGAAGGGTTTTCGTTTGTACGTCTGTTCCGTAACAAATCCCCAAAAAATTGCGGAGCAAATGACTTGACCACCCGAACATTTTTCGCCAAAAAGACCGCCATGAAACAGCTAACCTGCCTAACTATTGTTGCTTGTGCGACCCTCGCCCTGGCCTTCACCGCCCTTGGCGGCCCTGAGTCGTTGCCGAGCGGAAAAGAAATGAAGCAAGTCGCGCCGGCGCCTGCGCCAGAATGTGATTTCACTTGGACCGGGTTTTACGTCGGTGCGAACTTCGGCTACGGCTGGGGGAACGCCGACACCGACTTCGATCCACTTCCCGATGCGGCGACTTTCGTCGATTTGGAACCAACCAGCCTGAACCCTGATCCGGATGGATTCATTGGTGGTGGCCAGATTGGGTTTAACTGGCAATGGAACAAATGGCTGGTGCTCGGAATCGAGAGCGATTTTCAGGGAACCGACATGGAAGGGGATGAAACTCGTAGTCCTATCCAGGATATTTTTAATGCGGGGCTCAATTCTCCGGACAGCTTCCTTGCCGCGCATGAGCGCATGCAGTGGTTTGGATCAACTCGTGGAAGGATTGGGTTTGCTCCCTGGTGCCGTGTGTTGCTTTACGCCACGGGCGGCGTTGCCTATGGCAATGTAGATTATTCCGCCAATACGAACTTCCAGAATGGCGTTACTTATCCAGTTTCGTTTACCCAAACAGAAGTCGGCTGGACCGTTGGTGGCGGATTTGAGTACGCCATTGGCCATCACTGGACAGTGAAAGCCGAGTATCTCTACTACGATTTGGGCAATGAAGGTCGGACCCAGAACCAGCTGTTTTTCGGCGCTCCGCAGGGGCCGCCCTTCTTCGTGCACTACAACTTCGAGACAAGCGGGAACATTGTTCGCGGCGGTCTGAACTTTAAGTTTTAATTGTTAGGCAAAACATTCCAAGGAAGCCCTTCACCAGTCCGGTGAAGGGCTTCTTTTTTGCCCAGGTATCGCCCTAGGAAGGAGCCGCGGGGGAAATAGGCTGACCCGCCTTGGTTTTTTGGGGAAAACCAGCCGCTATGAAAACAGCCAACTTGCCTAACAATTTCCGCCTGCGCGTCGCTCGCGCTCGCATTTACCGCGTTCGGCGGCCCTGAGCCGCTGCCGAGCGGAAAAGAAATGAAAGAAGTGGCGCCGGCGCCCGCGCCCGAGTGCTTTGATTGGAGCGGCTTTTATATTGGCGCATTCGGCAGCTACAAACATGCCGGCGTTAATGCCGATCTCGACCCAACCGGTGATTGGTTACTGTTACCGGACGATGCCGCCACGATCGAAAATCATTCGGCCCATAACGATGATCTCGATGCAAATGGCGCGGAAGTCGGCGGTTTTTCTAGGATTCAATTTCCAGAGAGGATGCTGGGTGTTCGGTATTGAAGGCGACGGCGGCGCCCTATTCCTGCGCGACAGTTACGATTCCGGAACCTTCGTGATGCCGACGGCCAGCGATAAAAGCATCCAACAAGCTTTTCGGACAAACTACCTGGCGACCGTTGGA
>DATINV010000058.1:0-8225 GCA_035473775.1 Chthoniobacterales bacterium | reverse complement strand
CTGGAGGAGCAAACGATGATTCGGGGCATTCGAGCTTCGTCATTAATTCGTCATTCGTCATTCGTCATTCGGATTTTGTCAGCTCTCGTCATTCGTCTTTTTGCTCGATGAAAAAGAATCTCTCGGATTACCTGGTCGCGTTGTCGGTCATTGTGTGCAGCGTCGTCCTGCTCGCCGCCCTAACCTTCGCGCTTTCCGGTTATCGTTTGAAAAAACCGGCGCGCACTCTGCAAATCCAATACGAAGACGTGACCGGGATTAAGGTTCATTCCGAGGTTCGTTATGCCGGCGCCCCGGCCGGTCGAGTAATTGCCATGCGCCATTTAACCCCGGCCGAGCGTTCAAAATTGAGCAACAAAAAAGATGCTGTCATTGTAACCGTCGAACTGGATGACGGAATTCCCCCGTTGCCAACGGATGTCACGGCAACATTGAGCGCAGACACATTGCTGGCTCCGAAGTTCGTCGCGCTCTCTGCTGGAACTCCGGGCGGGAAAACGCTGGCCAACAATGCTTCGATCGAAGGACATCCGGCTTATGGAATTGAACAGATTACCGCTGCCGCCGGGCCGCTCTTCGAGAACGCGAACAAGTTGTTGGACAATCTCGATACAACTGTGACCGATTTGCACGGGGACCTCGGACAATTCATGCCGAAACTGGGTCCTCTCGCCGATTCGTTAAAAACGGACGTCGACAACTTGCAAAACGTCCTCAAGAACCTGGAAAGTGTTTCCAAAGATGCCGATCAATTTGTCGGCACCGCCAACACTTTCGTCGGCTCGACCGACAAATCGATTCAAGACCAGATGAAAGAGCTGCACGTGATTCTCCTGAATCTAAAAGTGGTGACCACGCACGCCAAAGCGTTGATCGATTCGCTCGCCGAAAAGCCGAATCGTGTGATCTTCAGCGGCAAATCGCCGAATCTTACGCCCGAAGACGAGATCATCAAAAGCAGCAAGCCGCTGCCCGCAAAAAAGCCGTGAGTAATTTCTGTAGGGGGCGATGCTAGCATCTCGGATTTGGGAACCAAACTGCTCCCCTACAGTTTTCTGTATCGCCGCATCAGTTTGAAAAAACGGATCGTGTCGCGCACCGGGTGGATGCTGCTGACTTCGTCCGAATAAACTGTGCTGACCGGGACTGACGCGATACGAAAGCCTTTTCGGCTCGCGATGATGAGCATTTCCGTTTCGTAGTCGAAGCGGGCCGCGCCGCCGAGCAATTCCGGGATCAGTTGTCGATGTAACAAACGATAACCGCATTGAGTGTCCGGAATTTCCTGGCCACAAAGGGCGCTGATTTGCTGACTCATCCAACGATTCACAAATCGGCGAACCAGCGGCATGGTGGAAAGATCTTTCATGCGATTTCCAACCACGAGCTTGGGTTCGTCCGCGGACGAAGCTGCTCCAACGAATCCGTCGATCTCTTCCGGACGGTGCTGGCCGTCAGCATCTAGAATGACGACGAAATCGAATTGCCGCTCGAGCCAATGACGCAATCCGGTCTTGATCGTTTCGCCTTTGCCCTGATTAATTTCGTGAACGATCACTTCCGCGCCGGCTTCGCGGGCATTTTCGGCGGTTTTGTCAGAAGATCCGTCGTCGACAACCAGAACGTCGTCGAGCCTCTGTCGAGACCGGCGAACAACATCGGCAATATGTTTCTCCTCGTTGTAAGCGGGAATGACCGCCGCGATTTTCGCTTTGTCCATTATCAGCGGACAACCGGATGAAAGTCGGCCGCGTGATACGAGCTGCGCACCAGCGGACCAGACGCAACGTGTTCGAATCCTTTTTTGCGCGCAATCTCGCCATAAAGATCGAACTGCTGCGGCGGAACGAACTCGACTACCGGCAAATGATTTGGCGTCGGTCGCAAATATTGCCCCATGGTCAAAACCTGGCAACCGGCTTCGCGCAAATCATCCATCGTTTGGAAAATTTCCGGTTCGGTTTCACCCAGCCCCAGCATGATGCCACTTTTGGTCACGGTTTTCGGCGAAAGTTTTTTTGCCCGCTGCAAAACCTGCAACGAGGTTTGATATTTCGCGCGCGAACGAACTAACGGCGTCAGGCGTTCCACCGTTTCCATGTTGTGATTGTAAATTTCGGGACCGGCATCGAGCACTGCCTGAATGCAGGCGTCGTCCGCGTGAAAATCCGGGACGAGAACCTCGATGATGATCGACGGATCCATCTCCCGGACCGCGCGGATCACACGCGCGAAATGGTCGGCCCCGCCGTCTGGCAAATCGTCGCGCGCTACCGCCGTAATCACGACATGCTTCAATTTCATCCGTTGGACCGCCTCCGCGACGCGCTTTGGTTCATCTTCCTCGAGCGCAAACGGTTTCGCCGTCGTCACCGCGCAAAATCCACAGGCGCGAGTGCAACGATCGCCCGCGATCATGAACGTCGCCGTACCCTGGCTCCAGCATTCCCAGCGGTTTGGGCATTGGGCGCTTTCGCAGACTGTGTGCAACCGCAGATCGGAAATGAGTGCTTTAGTCGAAAAGAAAACCGGGTTCGAAGGCAACCGCACCTTGATCCACGATGGCTTATGCGGCTGATGCAGCGCCGGATCGATCTTCGCGCAGGACATTGGTTGACCCTAACGCAACCCTGTCAGATTGAAAAGTTCAACTGATGGAACCTCGCACGGAATCGCAGGGATTTTTCTTCCCATTCGCTAGTGTGTTTCAATCGTTACGCCGGGAGTTATCGTGAACTTCACGACCTCTGCGATCCCGCCGTTGATGTAGATCTCGACGCGATACTGGCCGATCGGCCAGACCTTGGCGCCCGGCCTTGAGAGCGAAAATGCTCCGACCTGTTCCGGTTTGTAAATTCTGAAATCAGCGCGGCGAATCTCGGTATTTTTCCGTCCGATGTCGCCGATGTCTTCAGCAATCCAAATCACTTGAATAGCGTCGCCGGCATCTAAACCTTTGCCTTCCCAAAACGCGTAGATGACCGGTGCATCTGTTGAAAAGGTAGTGGTTCGTTTGGCTCCTTTCGCCGGAGCAAGAAAAGCGTGAAGCGACTTCTCGCCGGACGATTGAGCAGCTGCAGGATATGAACCGAGCCACGCTAACAGGAAGACGACTGCGAGAGAAACGAAGGCTGATCTCATCGGCGAGACATCAGTCAAAACCCGGTCCGAAAAAAACGCAACCGCGGCGGAATTCTGACTACTGTTTCGATTTATAGGAGACAACGCGCAGGGTCCGGATATTCTCCGTCTTTCCATCCCGTTCGATGGCTCGCTTATCGATCACGAAATCGATAGTGGAATCAGTAGTCAGCGAGCCGCCGCCATTCTCCTGGTACTCCACGGTGTAACGATTTCCTTTCAACCCAAGCACCCGATAGCGCATGAAACCACCGTCTTCCTTGGTCGGGACGCGCGTCCATTCACCGTCCGGCTTCACATCGTCCATGTTGAACTGATTCGTGTTCGTCTCCACCGCGTCGAGATTGATCTCGGTCACGATCGGAGCTTCCGAATCGGAGATCCAGCAATCGATCATGTTGAAGATCTTCGGATGAAGCTTCAACGGCGGCGCCGCAGCAGTTTTTACGGCGCCCTTAACCGGATGCAGTGAGTTCACGATTTTCGTAAAGTCGGCGACCGTCATCTTCTCTCCTGTGAAACCGTGAAATCGGCCAAGACCCGCATGAGTAATGGGTCCGCCGTGTGGTTGTGTCTGCATGTTTGCGTCTTCGACCCAGTTCGAAAGGATCTGCTTCTTCACGCCGGTGTCGCCTTTTCCTTTCGGCGTATAAATTATGTAAACGCGGCCGAAGAGCGGTGATTGAAATTCCGCTTCTTCGGAATCCTCGGTCTCCATAATGTTTCGGTCCCCAATTCCTTCCCAGGCGGATTCAATTGAAAATGTCGCGCCGTTCGGTCCCGACCATTCGATCGCATACGTAGCGACTTTTTCCGGCGTTTGCCCCTCGACTGAGTTTTCTTCGGTGATGATGTTCGCGCTCTTGAGTTTGAAACCCTTCGGCAAGTACGACGGGACGAAACAGGTGATGTCGAGCTTCTTCAGATCATTCAATGACGCCGGCTTCGACTCTTCCGGTTGGGCTGAATGAACGCAAAAGATTGATAAAGCGATCACCAAGATCGAGATGCGTTTCATTGCCGTGGTAGGTTCAACAAACTATTCGGTTTGTCGATCCTTCTCTTTCACGAAAAATCCCGTAAGGTTTCGCTTTTATGGGTGATCTCGCTACTCGCGCGCTGACAATTCTCCACGAGTGGGTGAAATCGGAGAGTTTGCGCAAACATTGTTACGCCGTGGCCGACTCGATGAAATATTTCGCCCAACACCGCGGTGAAGATGTGGATCTTTGGGAGGCCGCCGGCCTGCTTCACGACATGGATTACGAAAAACATCCCAACCTCGAACGCAGCGCGACGGAAGGCCATCCTTTCGTCGGCGTCCAATGGCTGCGCGACAACGGCTGGAGCGAAGAAGTTTGCCGCGCAATTCTGTCGCACGCGGATTATTCCGGCATTGTTCCGGAAACGAATTTGGAGAAAACGTTGCGGGCGGTCGATGAGCTTAGCGGCTTTGTCGCCGCCGTAGCGTTGGTTAGGCCGACAAAAAGCATCCACGATGTCGAGCTCGCCTCAGTGAAGAAGAAAATGAAAGACAAAGCGTTCGCGCGCGCAGTGAATCGCGAGGAGATCGTTCACGGCGCCGAACAACTGGGCATGCCGCTCGATGAAGTAATCACCAACGTAATCACCGCGCTCAAAGCCGACGCCGATCGGCTCGGTCTGGCCGGAGTTTCAACCTAACTCCCGGTTCGCGCGCCTTCAGTGCGCGCGCCGATCGCTCGGCTGCAAGCAGCTGCCCAAGATTGGACGACAAGAGTAACCACGAATGGACACTAATACGCACGAATTTGGAGTAGGCAGAATAAAGATAGGCGCTGGCTTTCGTATTCATCGCTGTCTACGATCGCATTCGTTCGCTTCAACAATTTGGAAGCCCAACCCCCAATGGACTCCGATGACCCTAAATTGCTTTTCCGGCAAGAAGTATTTCAAATCGTAGGCTGTGCTATCGAAGTTCTCAACGCTCTTGGCCACGGTATAGTCGAAAAACCCTATGAGAATGCGCTGGCCGTTGAATTTCGATCGCGCGGGATCCCGTTCCAACAGCAGCCGGTCTTCGATTTGTTCTACAAAGAAACGAAAGTCGGTTTGTTTGTTCCCGATCTAATTGCTTTCGAAGCGATCGTCGTTGACACGAAAGTAATCGATCGGATCACCGATCACGAGCGGGGGCTAATGTTAAATTACTTACGAATCACCAAGATTCGGGTTGGAGTGGTTTTGAATTTCAAACGTCGCAAGCTTGAATGGGAACGTCTTGTTCTCTGAATTCGTGTCCATTGGTGTCCATTCGTGGTTAAGCTTTTCCGCGACGTTCAACGCGCTGACACTTGCCGGTGTTGTTGAAACGTCGCCAAATGTTCCTGCAAGGTCTTTCGGGAGTCGCCGGCGTCGTAGGCTTGCATGGCTTGTTGCACATAACGAACGGCTGAATCGAAATCGCCGGACGCGGCGCAAGCAGTAGCCAACGTATCAATCGGGTTGGCCTCCTTCCACTGCGTGATGGTGCAAGCTTTCTTCGCGTCCTCGATCGCGCCTTTTGTATTTCGAAACGACTCGTTGCGGCAGGTGGCACGGAACCAGGCCCGATCATTGAATGCCATGGCATAGAACTGGGGCCGCGGCTCGATTGCAATCAGATGATCGAACTCACTGCGCGCCGCAGCGTAATTCCCGTTGTGGACATTAATGTGCGCCCGCAGCAACGCTGCCGGAACGAAAGCGGATTCCCTTTTCAAGACTTCGTTGCAATCGCGGAGAGCCAGGTCCCACTTTCCTTCTTTGGCAAACAATCTCGCGCGGTCGTAATAAGCCGGCCAATAATTTGGACCATGCCTTATTGCTTCGTCGATGTTCCGGTGAGCGCTGGCCAGATCTCCTTTCTGAAGATCCTTTTGCGCTTCTTCATCGAATTTTACCGCGCCCCAATCCCATCGACTCGATACGACTCTGATCGGCTCGCTGGCGAAAACGCCGGACAGGCCGAAGGAAATTAGGAACGCGACAATGAGAGGAACACGCATGCCGACTTTATACCACGACAAAAACTACCCGCGCAATGCTTGGGTAAATCGAACTAGTTCGTCCGCGACTTGCTCGATGCGGCTAACGACTTTCTCGTCCGCAATCTGATCGCCATCGAACGCGTCGCCTGTCGCGTAAACGAATCGCGGAATGATTACGGTCCGGAAATCGAGCATCAGGCTATTGGCATAAGCCATCACCGCCATGTAACTGCTGTTCCCGCCCGCCGCGCAAAGAAAGCCAACAATCTTTTCTTCCCATGAACTGCCGGTCAGCTCGATCATGTTCTTGGCCGCCGCCGCGACATCATAATTATACACCGGCGCGGCAATCAGAATGCCATCGGCCGATTGGATTGCTTGGTTTAACTGTTTCGCGCCGGCGATCCCGTAACATTTATCCGCATCGCACAACGGGAGATCGAGGTCTTTAATGTCGAGCCAGGCACAATCGAGCTTCCGCTCTTGCAAGTGAGCGAAAGCGACTTGCCCCATTCGGCGGCTATTGCTGTCTGGATTTCCACTAGTGCTAACGACGAGATATTTCGGCATGCCAGGCGCCAACCTAGCGCGCACCGGGAAATTTCCAATCGCGCACTGAAATCTCGTGGTTCCGACTTGACGCAACCCGCTGCGCGCGGAGGGGATAATGTGGGCGCAGTTATTGAGGGGAAGGAAACCAATCCCCAGGCGTTTCGAAAGCTCAAGTTCTGGGTCTGGTTTCAGGAACATACCCAACCGACCGACCTCCAAATCACCTTGTTTTGGGCCGGGGTGATTGGGTTTTGCGGCGGATTGTCGTCAATTGCATTTCGCGCGGCCACCGCCGCAATTCACAAAATTCTGACCGGCAGTTCCGAACCGGGATTGGTCGAAACATTTGAGACACTCCGGCCCGGGTGGCGCATCGCGGTCCCGGCGATCGGCGGATTGATTGCCGGACTGATTCTCTATTTCGGCGCTCGTCTGCGCGGCCGTGTCACGTCCAGCGACTACATGGAAGCAGTCGTGCTCGGCGACGGCAAAATTTCCACGCGGCGAACTCTGGCAAAATCGCTCTCCGCGCTTTTTAGCATCGCTTCGGGTGGATCTATTGGCCGCGAAGGTCCGCTGGTCCAGCTCGCGTCCGTGATCGCTTCCAGTTTTGGCCGGTTACAAAAATGGTCGACGCCACGATTGCGATTGCTGGTCGGTTGCGGCGCGGCCGCAGGAATCGCATCGGCCTACAACGCACCGATCGCGGGCGCTATTTTTGTGGCCGAGATCGTTCTCGGATCGATGGCGATGGAAATGCTCGGGCCATTAATTTTCTCGAGCGTCATTGCGACCCTTACTGTGCGCGGATTTCTCGGGCCGGATCCGCTCTACAAGATTCCGCCGTTCCAGCTAAATCGAAATTGGGAGATCGTTCCATATCTGTTGCTTGGCCTAACCGCCGGTCTAATCGCGCCCTGGTTTATTCGATTGCTGAACGCGGCGGAGGATTGGGTGGGACGGATTGCGGCGCCGGTTTATCTTAAGATGTGCGCGGGCGGAGTGATCGTCGGCGCGTTCGCAATTTGGTATCCGGAGGTTTGCGGCAATGGCTACAGCACGGTGAGCGGCATCCTGCGGGGGGAATGGTTGTGGCAAGCGCTCGCAGTCATTTTGATATTAAAAATCCTCGCCACCGTAGCCACGTTCGGCTCCGGCGCGGTCGGCGGAGTTTTTACCCCGACACTTTTTATCGGCGCGAGCCTGGGTTTTCTGTTCGGCACCGGCACGCAACATGTGACCAATCTTCCGATCAACCCGAGCGCATTTGCGCTCGTCGGCATGGGCGCGTTCCTCGCCGCCGCGACCCACGCGCCGATCATGGCCATTGTCATGATTTTTGAAATGACACTCGATTATCAAATCATTCTTCCGCTCATGCTCGCGTGCGTCGTTGGCTACTACACGTCAGTCAGCATCGAGAAACGCTCGATTTACGCGGAAGCACTGAAACGCAAAGGTGCCGGCGACTACCGGAAGCAACTGGCCGAACTGCACGTTCGTGACTTGATGAAACCGCAGCCA
>DATINV010000057.1:0-7810 GCA_035473775.1 Chthoniobacterales bacterium | reverse complement strand
GCTTTTGGTTTTGATTGTTGTCTTAACCTGGCTGAGAGCACGCGGCAATTTCATTTTCACCGACTGCATCGCTCGGAATCGCGCGGCCATCGCTGAGCCGTGGCGTGAATACCGGCCGGAAGGCAACAGCTATTTTCTCTTTCTCTTAATCCTGATGTTGATCTCGATCCTGATTCTTGGCCTGTTTTGCCTGTTGGGTCTCGCCGTTTTCGGATTTTTTGGTCACGGATCGCATAACGCCGAAGTGACGCCGCTGTTCATCGTTGTTCTTGGATTATTTTTAATGGTCTGGCTGGGCTACGCATTTTTCTTCGGGCTCACCACTTATTTCATGGTGCCATTGATGTACGTCCGGCGGTACCGAGCCGGACAGGCGTCTCGACAAGTGGCCGGACTGGTTCTGGATAATGCCGGTCCGTTCATTTTGTTTTGTTTGTTCGGGGTTTGCTTGCTCTTGGGCGTGGGAATCATCAGCGGAATGGCGACGTGTTTGACCTGCTGTCTGGCGCTGTTGCCCTATGTTGGAACAGTAATTCTGTTGCCGCTGTTCGTCTTTCTCCGCGCGTTCGGGCTTCGCTTCATCCGGCAATTTGGCCCTGATTACGACGTTTGGGCCACCCATGCTGAGGCTCCTCCGCTAATCCCACCAATTCCGCCGCCGTTGCAAACATAACGGGGGAGGGCCTGAGCACCCCGATTACGACTCGGTCGCGGCCCAGAACTTTCGAAACGCGCTCGGCCAAGTGCGATTGATCACGCTTTCGCGCGCGTGATTGCCCATTCGTTTCCTTCGGTCTGAATCAACAACCAGCTCGCGAATCGCTCGGACCAAGTCGTCCGCGTCATGAGACTTAGTAATCAAACCGTTTTCATTTTCTTCGACCAGCTCCTTGGGCCCACCGGAATCGGAAACGATCACCGGAACGCCGGACGCCTGCGCTTCAATGATAACGTTGCCAAATGTGTCCGTCGTACTGGGGAAGACGAAGATGTCCGAAGAAGCGTAGGCAGCGGCGAGATCGTTACCGGTGAGGTAGCCGGTGAAAACTGCTTCCGGCAAAGATTCGTGCAGCGTCTCCGAATAGGGACCGTGTCCAACAATGAAAAGTTGAATCGATAGTCCTTCGTCGCGCAGTTTTCGATAGGCTTCTACCAACAAATCGAGATCTTTCTCCCGCGACACCCGTCCGACATAAAGCAGACGAACTTGTCCGTTAGTTGCTCCGAATTTTTCGAAGAATGCCGGGTCGCGCCGGGTCGGGTGAAAAAGCTCGGTGTCGAGTCCGCGCGGCAGGATTTTCAATTTTGCGGGATCAAGACCGCGCTTGATCCAACTCTGGCGATATTCCTCCGAGTTAATGAAAACGGTGTCGAGTTGCCCGTAAAACCAGTGCATATAACGCCAGGTCACGCTTTCGAGGAAACTATCCTCCGTCAGGATTCGCACATATTGCGGAAAATCAGTGTGATAAATTCCGCTGGTTTGCAGATTGAGCATCTTAGCCGCGAGCAACGCGGTGATACCGATCGGACCGGGCGTACTAATAATGACTTCACTGAAGCGTTCGCGCTGAATGTAATCGAGCATTTGCAGGATTGGGGGGAAGCTGAGTTTCTGCAGCTCGTACTCGGGTAGCTCGAACTCGCCAATCGGTTTGAAATTCTTGATTGGAATGTCGTCGATCTGCAAATCGTCGCGGGAGGTCACCACCGTGAGTTGCTTTCCGGCCGCCGCGCCGGCGGCAGTCATTTTGCGAATGGTCGTCGCGACTCCGTTAACGTCTTCCAGCGTGTCGGTAAACCAGGCGCGCTTATTATTTCGCAACGTTTCTGGAATTTCGCCGGTGAGGTCGCGAAAAATTCCGCGCAACCATTTCCGTGATGGGGCCTGGCTGTGGAATCCATAGATGTAAGGCGCCAGCACAACGAGAATCGGCGCGATCGCGCTCAATGCCTGCATACTTTCGAGCATGTTCCCGGCGGTTAGTTGTTGAACAAATTTCTGGAAGAATCGAAATGCCAGCTGCTCGGCGACCGTGTTCGCCATCATAAATGTGCGTCGTTCCGGTTCGACGGCACCTTCGAGTTCGGCCGCATCCTTCGCTTTTGCCTGCGCTTCCTGGAACTGACTCGACAATTCCTTCCACAACGACACGTTCGTTGGTTTCATCATGTCGAAAATCTTTCCGGACACGACTCCTTGCGCGAAAACAGTCGCTTTGTCTTTCAACGTCAACTCAGTCGGGTCCTTGCCTTCCATGAAACGCGAAAACATTTGCTCCACCAGCGTCGCGCTCGGCCCGAGCTTTTCGTGGAACCGATCCTGAATAAAACATCCAAGGGTATTGTAGAAACCGTGCGACAAGGCGAGGGGAGTGCCGCCGTGGCCGTGCGCCTTGCAGTTGCCGGCTCGAATATGAGCGAAGAATTTTTCAACGGAATCAGCGCGAGGCGTTTCGGTGTAGGCCGAAGCAATGAACTTCCCTCCGTGATCGTCCGAGCCGCCGACAAAAATTTTCCGCCATGGTTCGGGATGAGTTGGAGCCAGATTATGGCGCGTCGCAATCTGCTCGATTTTTTTCGGTGTCAGTGAGCCAAAGAGCTGTTGCGCTAGCTCGCTCAGGAGGGCATCGCGGAGTCCGTTGATTCCTTCAAAGTGCTTAAAAAGTAAGATAAGTCGCTCGATCTGGGATGCTTCCAATTTGCCATTGACGCTATAGAGTGGATGGGCGACGGCGTGAGCGATACTCGCGCCTGCGAGATAACGCTGTAGCGAAAAAATGTTGTCCCGAACAATCGTGATGTCCGCGTGCTGTTGCTCAGTGATTCCCCAAACCAGGATGTGAATCTTGCAAGGATCCTGCGGGAAGTAGGTAGTGACCTGCTCGCTGATGAAAGTCTTGGGCAGGTCGCTGATCTGAAGACAGCCTTCAATGGTATCGTGGTCGGTAATGGTGACGAAGTCCATTCCGCGCTCGAGCAATTCGTGATGCAGTTGGCGCGGATCTGAATAGCTGTCCGGAAAATCGAGGCGACGAAACAACCATTCCTCTGAGCGCGCACTGAAGCGGGAATGAATGTGAAGGTCACATTTGCTCATATATAATTAGAGTGCCCCCTTGAGCCGCTGGTCAGCGATCCAGTCCTGATAGGTCGTAGGCATTCGAACCCGTCCCATCTCCCCTGCAAGATCTACAATCTGTCGCCAAATGGCTGGATGCGAATAATCCGGCGGATGAATGCTCAACCGCATCAGCGGTTTGTTCTGCAATGCCCGGCTTAGGGCCGCGTTCCAACCCAGACTCACCGCGCGCCGCCAGCCGTTTCGGACACTGTAAACGATTGATCGAGATAGAAAGACTTCGTCCGAACGTAAATCGACTACGTCCCGCAGATGAGTTGTGTATTCCATTTCGGCGTCACGCGCTGCGCGCGTTCCGCCGTTGCTCAACAGCCAGGCGGGCGCGACGAAGCCGCGCGGTTTCAATCCCGCCGCTTGGAATTCGTCGCGTGCGGTTTCGATCCGCCGAAGAGCTTCGTCGTAATCAAGATCGTAAAACTCGCCTTCGCCCTGGGTGTAAAACTGGGTCACGATTTTATCGAGAAAGTCTTCACCAACTGCTTTCGGACGCTGATGGAAATACCCGTGGATCACGATCTCGTGACCGGTTGCTTCCAATTGCTTCAACCAGGAGACGAATGACGCGTTTTGCATCGATCGGCCTCGATGATGGTAATTCGGGACGACCAAGAGCGAGCACTGGCGGATTCCTCTTTGCGCCAAGTCGACGAGCATTTTTTCCGTTACTGATTGGGTGCCTGGGGCGACGTCGTGAATCGAAACGACAAGAAAATCCCTGGTCGCGCTAGGTGCCGCGACGACAGGCAAGAATTGCGTGGCCGCAACCGAGGTCATTTAGCAAATTTTCGACCCCGTGACGCCTTTCAACAAGGGCAAAGGTGGATCGAGCAGTCCCTTGCTCGATATTAATACAGGCGCCGAGGGCGCATTATCTTATCATCGCCCGCGGAGCGGTCGATCCACCTATTCACGCGCCTTGATCATCATCTTGCCATTCTTGCGATTGAGTTGAAGTCTTTCGCCGTCAACGGCATTACCGACAACCGGGACTGCCGCACAAGCGCGATGTTCTTAAGGGCGGGTACTGCCTTGATTTCAGCCAGTGTAACTGGTCGCGGTAAAGGCCTGATCGGAGCGAGATCGACCGCGCTCCAATCTTCCCCCTTGGCGATCGTATCCTGGTAAGCGGTTCGAGTGACTTTTGCGATGCCAATGACGGCTTTGTCTTCTCCACTGTGATAAAAAAAGACTTCATCGCCCTTGGCCATTCGGCGGAGGTTATTACGCGCGGCAAAATTGCGCACCCCGGTCCAGCTCGTGCCTCCGTCTTTGACAAAGTCACTCCACGAGTAATCGGATGGTTCCTGCTTCACGAGCCAGAATGATTTCATCTCCCAGAACCTAGCGAATTTTAATTCCAAGCAAGCTGGATCGACCTCTCCGAGCGCGATATTCAAAGCTAAGGCCGCTCCGTTTGTATTGTTTACGAATGCGCTCGGAGATCGCGTTCCACCATTCGACATTTGTCGCTCTTTGTTTGAAGATCGACACCATGGCGCGATTGCCATTCATCACGTTTGAGGGCTCGGAGGGTTGTGGGAAATCGACCCAGGTGAAACGACTGACGGCTCGGTTCGAAAAATTGAGCATTCCGTTTCTGGTCACTCGGGAGCCCGGCGGAACTCCGATTGGAGAATCGATTCGCGAATTGCTCCAGTTCGCGCCCCAAAGCGCTGTCATGACGCCGGAAACGGAGCTGTTGCTTTTCGAAGCGAGCCGCGCCCAACTCGTGCGCGAAGTGATCAAGCCGGCGCTGGAGAGCGGCAAGTGCGTCATCGCCGATCGGTTTTTCGATTCGACCACGGTCTACCAAGGCATTGCACGCAGACTCGACAATAAACTCGTTCAACAACTCAACACTCTCGCAGTCGGGAATTGTATTCCCGATATTACATTCTTCCTCGATGTCGATCTCCAAACTTCTCATGATCGAATGAAAGGACCCCGCCGGCCGGATCGGATGGAACAGCAACCGGACAAATTTTACGAAGACGTGATTGCAGCCTACCAAGACCTGGCGAAACGCGAACCGAACCGTGTTGTGCTCATCGACGGATCGGGATCGGCGGACGCAATTGAAACCGAGGTTTGGAAAATCCTCTCAGGCCGATTTCCGATGCTGGCAACGACATCGAATGTCGAACATCGAACCTCAAACATCTGAAATGGCCTTTTCGAAAAAGTCGGCAATCGGATTTCTGCAGCGAGCGCACGAACAGAACCGTCTCGCGCACGCTTATCTCATTTCGGGACCGGTTGGCAGCGGCAAGCGCGATGTTGCGGCCAACCTTGCCAATGCCGTCAACGGCACCAAGGTCGATGAAGTATTTTCCTCCAAAGCTCGCGAAATATTTGTGGCCGAGCCGGAATCCAAGTCACGAAGGATTTTAATCGAGCAGATCCGCGAGCTCGAACACGGGCTGCAGATGCGCGGCGCCGAAGGACGTCGCAAAGTTGCGATCATCGTTGAAGCCGATCGTTTGCAACCGCAGGCGGCGAACGCGTTTCTCAAAACGCTGGAAGAACCGCCCAGCAACTCGTTGCTACTTTTGATGAGCGCATTGCCGGAGGCTTTGCCAGACACAATTGTGTCGCGCTGCATTTCGATTCCGCTGGCAGCCAACGGCCAGGCGGTTGCATTGCCAGAGGCCAACGAATTGGTGGAGTTACTGCGTAAAACAGCGCGCGAAACAAAGTGGGGAATTCAGCAAGCCTATCGTCTGGGTCAGGGATTGCAGGCGCTCTTAGCCGGCATTAAGGAAAAAATTAAGACCGACCACGAGGAAGCGCTGAACGGGGAAGAAGCGCGATATCGCAATTCGACCGATGGTGCCTGGCTGGAAGACCGCGAGGATTATTACAAAGCGCTGACCGAAAGCCTCTACCTCCAACGTCGCTCGATGTTGATTGAAGTTTTGCTCGAATTCTGGTCAGACGTTCTTCGCGCATGTACCGAAGTCGAGCGACGGAATTTGCCCGCGGCGAAAGAGGAAACCGCCGCGCTCGCTGAGCGTTTCACGGTCTCAGATGTATTGCGCCGGATCCAGCGCTTGGAGGAGTTGCGGGGCAATCTCGGCCGCAATATCCAGGAAGCGCTCGCCTTTGAAGTCGCGTTTCTGGAAGTGTTCGGCTCCGAGCGATCCTCGAGCAGCAGCCTGGTTGGGAACTCTGCGGCACGGCGCTAAACGGGCGCGAGACAATCAAGGAGGCGCAGGGAACTTAAACCCGACGTGGTTATTTTGGACGTGTTGGCATGTGGGCCGCTAGCTGTCGGTAAGTCTTGCTGAAGTGAGCCACGCGAAATCCATCTCCCCTAACGAAACCGGTTCGCCCCGACGTGTTCTAGGGCCATCGTCAGAGGTAGCGAACGAATGGCTCGAGCAATCGATCTACGCCGCACGCATCCTGATCATCGACGATGATGAACCAAGCGCGTCGGCACTCTGTCGGATTCTGAAGCAGGCTGGCTACGAGAACTGTGTCGCCATCACCGACCCTGTTGCCGCATTAGACCAGTTTCTCGATCTGAATCCGGACCTCGTGCTTCTCGATCTCCATATGGAGCCGGTCTCCGGATTCGACGTGCTCAAGCGCATGAATAATATCCTGCAGCCATCGAATCGACCTCCGATCCTGGTTCTGACTGCCGACACGACCCTTGAAGCAAAACATGAGGCTCTTTGGATGGGTGCGAGTGATTTTCTTTCGAAACCGCTCGATCATCTCGAGGTTCTCCTGCGAATCAATCATCTGCTAACCGGACACAATCTGTTTCGGCGATGTCAGCTTTACAGTGGGGGCCTGGAGCGCTTGGTCGACAAGCGCACGGCAGAACTGCAGAGACAGACAGCCGATCTCGAAAAAACTCTTGCTGAGCTTCGCGAAACGCAATGGCAGGTCGTTCAACAGGAACGAATGCGAGCGCTAGGCACAATGGCGTGCGGCATCGCACATGATCTGAACAACGGTTTGACGGTGATCCTTGGCTATGGCGATGCCCTCTTAGCGGATCGTGTAAATTTTCCGGCGGACTCGCCTCAACGAAAATGTTTGGAAGAAATTCTTCTGGCGGGAGCTGATAACGCAAAACTCGTGGCCCGCTTGCGAGACTTCTACCGCCCGTCCGCCCCCCATGAGCATCAGGAGCTGGCGAATCTCAACGAGTTAGTTGAACAGGCGATCGAATTGACTGCGCCCAAATGGCAGGGCCTGGCCGATGCCGCCGGCGCTACCATCCACATCGAGAAGGAGCTTGGAGCCATCTCGCCTATCCTCGCCACTCCCGCGGAACTGCGCGAGGTCCTGACAAACTTGATCTTCAACGCGGTGGATGCGATGCCCGGCGGCGGGTGGTTACGGTTTTATACTCAACAATCTGGTAATCAAATTCTCCTCGACATTTCCGATACGGGGATCGGCATGACCGAAGAAACTGTCGGCAAATGTCTGGAGCCGTTCTTCACCACGAAAGGTGAACGGGGCTCCGGTCTCGGACTCACCACGTCTTACGGAATCATTCGGCGTCATGGAGGTAACATCGACATCTCAAGTAAGGTGGGTCAGGGAACCACCTTTACGATTTCCTTGCCCGCATTCGATGAACAGCACGAAACTGTTCCGGTGCGTCCGCAAGCGCAGACGATGCAATCACTGCACATCCTGGTCGTC
>DATINV010000056.1:0-6989 GCA_035473775.1 Chthoniobacterales bacterium | reverse complement strand
ATGTCGAGCGAAGTCGAGACATCTCTAACTACTTCTATTCTCGGAAAAAAGTAATTTCGTTCTGCGCCGTCAAAAGAAGTCCGAGCGCATACAGCAGTTCTTGAACTTTCGTATCGAACCACACGGGCATGGATCGTTGCGCCCGAGTTTTTTTTACGAGGTGTTTATGGCCGTGAACGATGCGAGCGCCTCGTTGAAGCGCGTTTCTGAAGGGCAACCGCGCCTTCTGTTGCTAGTCGGCTCGAAAAAAGGAGCCGTCGATATGTTTCTGTTTCATGTAGCCTCCTCGGTAATTTGAGGAGCCTAAGAAACCGTCAAATTAATCGATCACTTCGAGGCCCATTTGCCGCGCGGTGCCTTCGATGATGCGAAATGCCGCTTCGTCGCTGCGGGCGTTCAGGTCGTTGCGCTTCGTCTTGACGATATCCATGACCTGTTTGCGGGTCACTTTGCCGACTTTCTCCTTGTTCGGCTCTTTTGAACCGGCGGCAATATTAGCCGCTTTCTTCAACAACACCGCGGCTGGAGGACTCTTGGTGATAAACGTAAACGACTTGTCCTTGAAGACCGTGATCACGACCGGGAGAATGTCTCCGGCCTGTTTCTGAGTCGCGGCATTAAATTCTTTGCAGAACGCCATGATGTTGATTCCGCGCGGTCCGAGCGCAGTGCCGACTGGAGGCGCGGGGTTCGCCTGCCCGGCGGGAATCTGCAATTTGATCTGAGCAATAACTTCTTTCGCCATAAGATTTAGACAGAATGAACAGAATCCACAAAATAGGTTTTCTGGATTTCTGAAATCATTCTGATCATTTTGTTAATTCTGTCGGAAAAATCTTATCCCCTCTCGACTTGCCAGTATTCGAGCTCAACCGGTGTCGCACGACCGAAAATTGTCACCGAGACGCGCAATTTACCGCGCTCGGGATCGATTTCCTCGACGATGCCGTTTTGATTTTGGAACGGACCGTCGGCAACCTTGACTGTCTCGCCTACTTCAAAGCTCACTTTCGGCTTCACCTTTTCCTCGCGCTCTTTCATCTGCGCGAGCATTGATTCGACTTCGGATTGACGCATCGGGATCGGCTTGTCTTTCGTCCCCGCAAAACCGATCACGCCCGGAGTTTCGCGAATGAAGTACCAAGTGCGGCCGACAAGCTGGTTGTTCTCGTCGAGCAAATGCATGTTCACGATTAAATATCCGGGGAAAAATTTTCGCGTGGTCTCGCTTTTCTTGCCCTTCTTGATTTCCGAAACGCGCTCCGTCGGGACGAGCACTTCGTAAACAATGTCGCTCATCTCTTCGGTCTTAACCCGCTTGTCGATGTTCTCTTTAACCTTGTTCTCCTGGCCGGAGAGGACATGGACGACGAACCACTGATCTTTGCCTGCGAGTGTCTGGGCCATAACTAATGCAGTTTGGTAAAATAATGCACCACGTTCACGAGAATAAAATCGAACAAGGCCACGTAACCGCCGAGCAGGAGCATCGCGATGATGACAACGAGGGTAGAATCAACCAGCTCCTTGTACTTGCGGAACCCTCTTTCTTTCGGGTCCCACGGCCAGGAAGCTTTTTGAAGCTCGACCTTAACTTCGCTAAAGAAGTTTCTCGTTTTCTCAATCATCGATTTAGAGAGAAGAAGCTGGCCGTGGCCAAACCTTCATTCTTCATATTTCATTCTTCTGCCTTCAAAACACGCCAGGAGGGACTCGAACCCCCAACAGGCGGTTTTGGAGACCGCTACTCTACCAATTGAGTTACTGGCGTAAGCTTCGTAATTTTTAGTCGCGAATATCGCTCACGCGACCCGCGCCGACGGTCTTGCCGCCTTCGCGAATAGCGAAACGAATCGTCTTCTCCATGGCGATCGGCGTAATCAACTCCACCTCGATGGAGATGTTATCGCCCGGCATCACCATTTCGACGCCTTCAGGCAATTTAACCGTGCCAGTAACGTCAGTGGTGCGGAAATAAAATTGAGGCCGGTAGTTGGTGAAGAACGGCGTGTGACGGCCACCCTCCTCCTTGCTCAGCACATAAACCTCTGCCTTAAACTTTTTGTGCGGGGTGATTGATCCCGGCTTGGCGATAACCTGACCGCGCTCGACGTCCTCTTTCTTCACACCGCGGAGCAACACCCCGACGTTGTCGCCGGCACGCGCTTCGTCGAGAAGCTTACGGAACATTTCGATGTCGGTTGCGGTCGTTTTGGCTGTGGCCTTAATTCCGACGATCTCGACTTCCTCCATCTTTTTGAGGATGCCGCGCTCGACACGACCGGTCGCGACGGTGCCGCGGCCTTCAATGTTGAATACGTCTTCCACCGGCATGAGAAACGGTTGATCAACCGGACGTTCCGGAACTGGAATGTAGTCGTCAATCGCCGCCACCAGCGCGAGAACCTGTTTCTCCGCATCGGCATCGCCGTTCAGCGCTTTCAACGCGCTACCTTTGACGATCGGGATTTTGTCTCCCGGAAATTCGTATTGAGTCAGCAAATCGCGAACTTCCATCTCAACGAGATCGAGAAGCTCGGGATCATCGACCATGTCAACCTTGTTCAGGAAGACAACGATCGACGGCACGCCGACCTGACGCGCGAGCAGAATGTGCTCACGGGTCTGGGGCATTGGCCCGTCCGCTGCGCTAACCACGAGGATCGCACCGTCCATCTGGGCCGCACCAGTGATCATGTTCTTCACGTAGTCGGCGTGACCAGGGCAATCGACGTGCGCGTAATGGCGCTTGTCGCTCGAATATTCCACGTGCGCGGTGTTAATCGTGATTCCGCGCTCTTTTTCTTCCGGTGCGTTGTCGATCGAATCATAGGCGCGCGCCTCCGCCATACCTTTTTTGGAGAGCACGCTGGTGATCGCGGCGGTAAGTGTCGTTTTGCCGTGGTCGACGTGTCCGATCGTGCCGACGTTCAAGTGCGGCTTGTCGCGTTTAAATGATTCCTTGGCCATATCAATACTCCTGTCGTTCTTAAATAAACTGCGTCTTTTTTAAACTGTCGTCTCTGTCGCGAGCTCAACTGGAGCCCATGACCGGGATTGAACCGGTGACCTCGTCCTTACCAAGGACGTGCTCTACCAACTGAGCTACATGGGCCGGTTTGCCTCCCGCGTGTAGAACCAAAAGTCCCAAAGCCGCGTCAAATTGCAACGACCATGGGACCGTCTCGTTCCCGCAAAAAGCGTGCGAAACGGTAGTCGCCCCGGGTGGAGTGTCAAAGCAATTTTGCGCTGCTAAATCGGGCTGGCTTAGCGGATTCGGGTGCTGCTGGTTGGCTCCGGTTTCCCGCGGGTAAAGAACCGCACCACGGCCGCGATAATTGCCAAAATGACGACGGCAAAGAATATCCTCACCGGTGTGATAAGGGGTCCGCTCGGCGTCGGAGTCGGAGTGGGAGGCGGGGCGTTTTTTGTCGCCAGCCGGTTTTGAGCATATTGCAAATTATTCTGGGTCACCTGGTCGTTAGGATCGAGTTTCAAGGCTTGTTGATAGTCCGCAATCGCCTTCTCGTATTCTTCCATCGTTGCATACGTGAGACCACGCCGCGCGTACTCCGGCTGGTAACTCGGATTTTTCTCGATCGCAGCCGTGTAATCCTGGATCGCTGCCGGAAAGTTTTTCAAATTGCGGTAAGCCAGCGCCCGCTGATCATAGTTCTGCTGGTCATTCGGGTTCTTTTGGATTGCGGTCGTAAAATCGGCCACCGCCTTGTCCCATTGCTTCAGGCCGACATAAGCAAATCCACGAAACTTGTAGAGGAGCGCTTCGTCGCCTTTTAGTTCCAGCGCTTTATTAAGATCATTGATCGCAGCGTCGTATTCAATTTGGGCGAGTTCAGTCTGCGCGCGCTCTATGTACCCGACCGCGCTCTTAGGAGACAGCTCGATCATCTTGGAAAAGTCGGCGGTCGAAGAATTGAACCGGGTCGCCGCGGAAGGGCCGTCATTCGCGGCGATTGCTGCCCGGCCGGCGGAACGATACGCCGTCCCGCGGTCTCGATAAGCTTCCGGATTGTCGGGAGCCGCTTTCACTTCTTCGTTAAATTCCTCTATCGCTTTGTCGAACTGCTTGGCTTCAGCGAACTCAATCCCTTTGCGGCGGTGCTCGTCGGCCTCGCCTCCGCCACCTCGACGCTTGGCATAGAGTTCCGGCGCTGTGAGAAGCGCTGCCGTCACCAAAATCGATAAAGTTAATGTTGTTCGAGTCTTCATGTTGTCCTACCTCGCCCTAACTTTTGAGCGATTCATGCCGGACAAGCCAGCAAATTAAACTGTCAAATCCTTCCGCCATGGCAATATCCACCCAATGGAGAAACGGACGCGCCAGCTTTCGCGAGGATACAGCGCCGTTTTCGCCACCATTGCGATTTGGTCCGTTCCGTCGCTTTTCCAATTTTACCTGAATCGGTTCTACGATCCCTGGTCGCAAAATTTTTACCGGTATGCGGTTGCCTGTCTCGCAATCGTCCCGTTTGTCCTTTTTCAATTTAACCGCAGTCCAAAAATCGACGCGCGGGCCGTTTTAGCCTGTCTGGTCCCGTGTTTGCCCAACGTCGTTCACCAAATCTCGCAGGTGGTAGCCCTGTTCTACATGGGTCCGGGTGTCTATGCGATCTTCATTCGTTCGTCGGTTATTTTTACCGCGCTCCTCGCGCTCGTATTTTTTCCGGAAGAACGCTCGGTCATCAAGCAGTGGCAGTTTCAACTGGGCACGTTACTCGGCTTGGTCGGTGCTTTTGGGGTGATTTGGTTTCAATCGAACGGGCAGGACAGACACATCGCATTGCCTGGTTTGTTCATCGCCTTCACCGCTTCACTTTGCTGGGCGCTCTACGCTTCTTTGATCAAACGTCCGTCCGCCAGGCTGGGGCCGATCCGGAGTTTCGGCATCGTTAGTATCATCACTTCGGTTCTTCTGCTCCCGCTAACGTTCGCGTTTGGGAACATCGCGACGCCGCTTAATGTCACTGCCCACGTGAATTTCGTGCTCGTGATCTCCGCCGTCACCTGCATCACCCTGGCGCACGTTTTGTATTACGTCGCGATTCACGAGATCGGCGTGGCCCTCGCCCAAAGCTTGCAACTTCTCTGTCCGATCGGCGCCCTCGGTTTGTCAGCGCTGATCTTCCACGAACGTCTCACTCACGCGCAACTGATCAGTGCGGCCGTTCTGCTAGCTGGCGCCTTTCTCGCCATGCAAACCAAGCCAGTCGCCATCACCGAAACCGCCGAAAATATCTAGCGCTGTCGAATGATTGACCCTTAACTGCTCTGGGCGCGCGATGAACCTGAAAGCGTATCTAAAATCCCGACAAAAATTAATCGACCGAGCGCTGGATCGGTACCTGCCGAAGGAAAATGTGCGCCCGGCGACCATCCACAAGGCGATGCGATACAGTTTGTTCGCCGGTGGAAAACGCTTGCGACCGATCTTAACCCTGGCTGCCGCCGAAGCGTGTGGCGGAAAGATTGATAACGCAATGCCCCTCGCCTGCGCCATGGAGTGCATTCACACCTATTCGCTGGTTCATGACGATCTCCCGAGCATGGATAATGACGATTTCCGGCGCGGCCGCGCGACCTGTCACAAAGTTTTCGGCGACGGCATCGCTGTTCTCGCAGGCGATGCGCTGCTCACTATCGCGTTCGAGATTGTTTCGCGGACAAAACCTCCGCATCGCTACGATCCGTTTACGCTCCTCCGGGAAGTAGCTATCGCGGCCGGCAGTCGCAAACTGATCGCCGGACAAGTTGCAGATTTGGAGGCTGAAGGAAGAAGAGTCAGCCTTGCCGACCTCCGTTACATTCATCAAAACAAGACCGCCGCGATCTTGACTGCATCAGTTTGCCTCGGTGCGATGAGCGCAAACGCGACGGCCAAAGAGCTTGCCGCCATCACCAAGTTTGGCCACGCACTCGGCCTCGCCTTCCAGGTGATCGACGACATTCTTGACGTGACTCAGACCAGCGAAAAGCTCGGTAAGAGCGCGGGTAAAGATGTCGCCGCGCAAAAAGCCACTTATCCAGCCCTCATCGGTTTGCAGAAATCGCGCATGGAAGCAAAGCGTCTCACTAAACAAGCTCACGACGCGCTGAAGATCTTCGGCAAGAAGGGCGATACGCTCCACGCCCTCGCAAATCATTTGCTCGAACGCGAATATTAACTTGGTAGGGCGTTTACGAGCGCGAGATTCGGATCGATCTCTGCGGTCACCCTCGAGCTGAAACCGTTTTGCAGTTTCAACATCGCCGCGAACGCGATCATCGCCGCGTTATCGGTACAGAGAGATGCCCGCGCCGTCTTCAATTCGACTCCGTCACGTTGACAGGCTTCGGTCATTCGGCCACGTAATCCGTTGTTGCAGCTCACCCCACCGCTCATCGTGACAAGATTCACTTTTTGTTTCTTGGCAGCGTCGATCGTTTTGCGAACGAGAACATCGACGATCGCCGCTTGGACTGAGGCGCAAACGTCGGCGATATAATCGCCACGTAATGTCGGTAATAAATACCGAACCGCAGTTTTGAGCCCACTAAAGCTGAAGTTTTCCGAGCCTGGCATGCTGCGTGGCAGATCGAAACGATCTGGATTGCCGTTCACGGCGTGCTTCTCGATCTGTGGTCCGCCAGGATAGCCGAGGCCTAACAGCTTGGCGATTTTGTCGAACGCTTCCCCGGCGGCATCATCAACGGTGCGTCCGATAATTTGATAATCGCCCAAGCTCCGAACAAGAACCGTCATGGTGTGACCGCCGCTGACGACCAGCGAAACGTTTGATTTGATTTTCGTCCCGCCAAAAAACGGCGAGAGCAAGTGCCCCTCGAGATGATTAATCGCGAGATACGGTTTGCCGAAGCCGATCGCCAAACCCTTGGCGATTGATGCACCAATCATGAGCGAGCTGGCCAAACCGGGCCCGCTCGTCGCGGCAAACGCGTCGATTTGTCCGATATCGACTTTCGCCTCGTGT
>DATINV010000055.1:0-31495 GCA_035473775.1 Chthoniobacterales bacterium | reverse complement strand
AATGTCCTCGTCTGAGAGATAAGCCGACAGAACGAGAATTTTGCCGCCAAATTTCTTCGTCCGGAGCTGACGAACCAATTCCAGACCGTTCATGCCCGGCATGCGGTGGTCGGTAATAACAACGTCGAACGGCAGGGCGCTAGCGCCGATCTTGATCAGCGCCTCCCAACCGTTCCGTGCGGTCGACACTTTAGCAGTCGGACCCCCGACCACCATAGCGATCATGTGTGCGACTGCTTTTTCGTCCTCAGCTACCAGGATTTGCATGGTGAGGGAGATTTCCCTAGCAGGAGGCGGGCCTCAGCCGCGTCGTCGCAGGCTAGCGCCTCACAACCCAAGGCTTGGCCGCATCGAAAATAGGCCACGCCGGACAGGCCTGCTTCGGGAGAACCTGACTATCGCTGCGCCGGAACCGCGCCGACCGAATCCCCCAACCTTTGCTCTTTGGCCGGTAGGAATGGCCGAAACCGGTTCTTGTCGATCGCTTTCATGAACGCTTCGTGCGCTGAGACCGTTCCGTTCTTCAACAGTGCGAAAATTGCGTCGTCCATGAATTGCATTCCCTGCCCTTTGCCGGAAACGATCACGTCCTGAAGTTTTTGGGTCGCGCCTCCGCGAATGATCGCCGAGACGGCGGCGTTCGCGATCATGATTTCGTTTACGGCCACGCGGCCCGAGCCGTCCGCTTTTTTCAACAACAATTGCGCGAGCACACCGCGCAACGAATTGGCCAACATAGTGCGGGCCTGCGGTTGTTTCGGCGCCGGAAAAACGTCAACCATTCGGTCGACTGTCTTGCGGGCATTGTTGGTGTGCAGCGTTCCAAAAACGAGCAGCCCGGTTTCGGCCGCGGTCAATGCCAGCGAAACCGTTTCCAAGTCGCGCATTTCGCCAACGAGCACGATGTCGGCGTCTTCGCGCAGCGCGGCCTTCAACGCGACTGGGAACGATTCACAATCGCCGGGAATTTCCCGCTGAGTGATGATGCTGCGCTTGTTGTCGTGCACGAATTCAATCGGTTCCTCGATCGTTACGATGTGGCGAGAGAAATTCTCGTTGATGTAATCAATCAGCGACGCCAGCGTGGTCGATTTTCCCGAACCGGTCGGTCCGGTCACAAGGACTAATCCGCCGCGCAAGTGGGCAAATTGTTTCGCGACCGGCGGAATTCCGAGCTGCTCAAGGGTTGAGATTGTGGTCGGAATCAACCTGAAGACCGCGCCGTAACCGTGGGTTTGCTTCAAGTAATTGCAGCGAAAGCGCGACGACGCGTCCATTTCGTAAGCGAAATCGAGGTCGCCGCACTCGTTAAAAATCCTCCAATACCGTTCGCAACACACTTCACGCAACATCGGTATCATCTCATCGCGTTCGAGCGGCTTCTCGCGAATCGACTCGACCTCCCCATGCTTGCGCATCTTCGGGGGCTGACCTTCGGCAAGGTGCAAGTCGGAGCCGCCTTGTTCGACGATCACTTGCAGGAATTGATCCAAGTAAGTCATGACTAAATGTCGAATGTCGAATCACGAAAGCCGAAGGAATGCCGAAATTCGAATGAGAGAAACCGCGAACACGATTCCTTTCGGGTTTCGTGCTTCGTTATTGTTTCGACATTCGTCATTCGTGCTTCGTCATTTGCGGAGCTGCTCGCGCATTTCCGGCTTCTGCTCTGCTCTGGCAACGGCCTCTTCTGGTTTGATTAATCCCCGCCTATGCAGCTCCGCTAACGCATCATCCATCAACTGCATGCCTTGTTTTTTTCCGGTCTGAATGATTCCGGGCAACATATAGGTCCGTGATTCGCGAATCACGTTGGCCACAGCGGGCGTGTTGGTGAGAATTTCCAACGCGAGCACTCGTCCGTTGCCGTCCGCGTCCGGGACCAATTGCTGGCTGATCACGCCGCGCAACGATTCGCTCACCATGATTCGGATTTGTTCTTGTTGATCGGGCGGAAAAACATCGAGCAGTCGATCGAGAGTGCGCGAGGCATTTCCGGTGTGCAGAGTTCCCACAACCAGATGACCCGTCTCCGCCGCGGTGATTGCGAGAGAAATCGTTTCCAGGTCGCGCATTTCCCCAACCATGATCACGTCCGGATCTTCACGCAGGGCGCCGCGCAACGCGGCTGCGAACGAGCGAGTGTGTGTTGGAACCTCGCGTTGGGTGATGTGACAGCATTTCGGCTCGAAAACGCATTCGATCGGATCCTCAAGCGTGATGATGTGCTCGTGCCGCTCGATGTTCACCTGCTCGACCAATGCCGCGAGCGTTGTCGATTTGCCGCTGCCGACCGAGCCAGTCACCAGGATTAAGCCGTTTTGATAGCGGCTGAGTAATTTCAGGTGCTCGGGCAAACCGAGCTCGTCCATCGTGCGCACTTTGGTGTTGATGATGCGAAAGACGAGATCAACCCCGAGTCGTTGCCGCACGACGCTGGTACGATAACGGCCGAATGCATTGGCGTAGGCAAAGTCGGCGTCGCCGCGCTCGTTCAATTGGGTTTTGTGCAAGCTCGGGAGAAAATTCTCTGCCAATTCGCGGGTTTGCTCGGAAGTGAAACGTGGCGCGTCCGGCCAGATTGGCTGGAGCGTTCCATGTAGTCGCCAGATTGGCGACGCGTTTACGCCGAGATGAATGTCCGACGCGCCGGCCTGCAGGCCGATTGCGAGATATTCATCAACGTGCCAAAGCGGATGCGTTCTGGGGGGCATGACGCGCCACCCGTTTTACGCCAATGACCGCCCGACGTAAACTTAAAAGCCTTTTTTGTCAGAGCTTCCGCGCGGTGTGTAGGTGCCCAGTTGCTTTTCGAGAAAGCTGACGACCACAGGCTTGGCGAAGGTTGCGAGGATCCGCGCGACGCCCAAAAGAAAACCCGCTTCCAGCAAACCACTTTTCGTCTTGGTCGTGCCCTTCGGAGTCAGATAAACCTTTTTCTTCCGAGTCACCACTGCCGTCACCAACAATCCAACCGCGATCGCTCCAATAATCCACGGGACTGGCTCGCGCCGGACCGAACGGCGAATCTTTCGCGGAATATCAGCTTCTTCGCGAACACGACCAAGCCTGCGCTCCACATCCTCACGCGAGCGCGCGATCTCTTGCTTCAATTCCCCGGCTGATTTGTTTCCAGATCTTTTAGCCATTCTCGGTCTTTCTTTAATTCCTCCATCGTTCCGCGAAAGATAGGACGCTTAATTCCCGTTCCGGCGACCAGCAGCAGAATAAGCGCAATCACAAAGTGCAGGCCAGCCGCCGCCAGCGCGACCCATAGCCACGACACATTTGCCATGTGCGCAATTGCCACCACCGCAGTTGCCAGTAAAAAAATGTAGCCGAACGCAAAAAACAAGACCGCCGCCACCAAACAAACCGCCGCCACCAGGAACTGGACGAGCGCGGCTTTGGATTCCGTCGCTAGTAAAGCGGCGCGGCTTTCAAAGAAATCAGCTAGCGCGCTCACGAGCGCGACGAAACTACCGATCAACCCGCTTGGGCGCGGTCGGCTTTGCGACGGCGCAGGTGCGTCAGCCATTCAGAGTATTGCGGTCAGCGCCGGAAGATCAGTCCAAGGACGAATCCCACGCCAAGCGCGGTAAAGATCGCCTTGGTCGGATTTTCGCGAACGTATTGTTCCGCATCATCCTGGAATGTCCGGGCGCGAGTGCGGGCATCGTCCCATGCATCTTCGGCGCGGCCGCGTGCATCGGTCCACGCTTTCTCCGCTTTGCCACGGGTATCATTCCAAACTTGTTCGGCCTTGCCGCGATACTCCCCCGCAACTGCTTCGGCCGCGCCACGCAAGTCCTCGGCGGCTTTGCGTGCGTGTAGTTTGCTGCTCTCGAATTTGTCCTGCGCATCCGACGCGCTCGAGGATCGTTGTGATTTATTTTCTTCAGCCATGATGTTCTCCGATTGATTTCGCTCCTGGAACTATCCGCGCGCTTGTAACTTTGAGCAAATCGGGCGCGGGGAAGCCAGCCCAACTCCTTGGACGTGCGCAGCGCTTCAACGATTCAACGTTTTAACGTTTTAACGCTTCAATGGCCAGTAAGGCGGTCACTGTTCCCTAAAAATGATCCGCGCCTTCGTCAGGTCGTAGGGCGAAAGCTCGACTGAAACTTTATCCCCCGGGACGATGCGAATAAAATGCTTCCGCATTGTTGCCGGAAATATGCGCCAGCACGTTACGCTGCCCGGCCAAATCGACCCGAAACATCGTGCCCGGAAGCACCTGCGTGACCGTTCCCTCCATCACGATCTGTTCTTCCTTCGTCATCGCGCCGAAATATATCTGACGAGACCCATGCCCTCAATAGTCCCCCAACAGCGCGTCGGACCCGAAACTATTGCACATCTTCGAGCGAAATAGTGGGCAAATACTCGCCGAGCTCCTGACGTTTCCACCAGGCACCCGTTTGACGATGCTCTTCGGCGTTTGTGAATCGGTAGCGATAAAATGTCGCGCGAATGAAACGTGGCGGAGCTTGCGGAAACGGATTTTTATCAAAAAGTGCGGCCACTTGCGGCTTGCCACGCAGCAACGCGATCACGGTCTGCACAAACCAGGGATTTTGCTGCGCTGATCCGAGCGCGGCGAACCACATCTGCCAATCCAGCCGCGGCTGATGCGGCTGACACCAGCCCGGGGCCCGCATCACGTCGCCCGGTTTCCATTTGAATTCGTAGGGCTTCCAATCCATTCCGTCCGCGCTTCCCTCGACCACGATTTCTTTTCGATCTTTCGTCATGACGCGAAACAGTCCGTAGCCGTTAACGATTCGAAGCGGTTCTAGACGTTGAACGAAATGCGGCGGTTCGGGCTGACGCTCGAACGAACTGTAAATGTGCCAGGCGTTTAACGGCAGCGTGAGAATAAGCACGATGATCGTGGCGTAGATCGATAATCGATCCGCGAAATAATGGGATGCGATGGAACGCGTCCCTCCATTTTCCTGGAGGGCGCCGCTCCGTCGGCGCCATACCGCGTCGTCGATCAGGAGCAAACACAACGCGATCGTGAGAAGATTGAAGAAGTTGTAGTTGCCCGTCGCTCCAATGATTACTTGGAGAAGAATCATTAGCGCGCAGGCGAGAAAACGCAATCGGCGCGGCGCCCAAATAAAAAAAGGAACGATGATTTCGACGGCTAGACAGAATGCGACTGAGAATTTCTTCAACCATTCGGGACTTTGATCGGCCCACCAACCGAGCACCGTCGGCAGCGGTTGTGACCAATAATGATAATCGAGCGCGGTCAGATTCCACCACGAATCCTCACCGCAGGTCAGTTTCACTACGCCGGACATGAACATCAGTTTGAAGAGAAGAAGTTTCAGGAGAAAGATCGCGGCCGGTGACGGTGCTGATTCAGTCCCGCGCGTCGGCCAGAGTTGCCACGGTGCCACGAAGATTGCGAAAAATCCGGTCTCAATCAGAAGAAGGTCCCATTGATAACCAAAATAAGGGTTCACAAACCCATCGCTGATTGCTGCGAACGAAAGATAGGAGATAACCAGGCCGACCAGCGAAATCGCGGGCGCGATCCTGAAAATCAGCAGTAACGACAGCACCACGCCGGCGCCGCAGAGAAAATGAAGAAACGCGTCGCTCGAATTGAACCAGAACAACGTCGGCATAATCGAAAGGGCGCCCTCACCCAGGTGCGCGCGAACTGCCGGAAGAAATTCGGAGACCGGCGTAATCCCATTCGACCCAATCAGGCCGTCGACTTGGACCCAGAGCGATACAAACGCGATTAGAAAGATCACGCCAAGCGCGCTGAGAAACCATCGTCGCGCTGCGAAATAAGTTGACGGTCGAACATTATGGCCCCACAGGGCGCGCGTGATCGCAGATGCGAACCGGCGATTCGAAGCAATGACGTTGTAGACGCCCTGTGAAATTGTCGCGAATCCAGGAACGTGCTCGTAGCTCCACGACAGCCACTTTCGCGATGGTCGACAGCGCAACGATCGAAAGACCGCTTCCGCTCCGCAAAATGCGTTGCCATTCGGCTCGATGAAAATTACCGAGCGCTCAAATTGATCGCGCGGGATTTCCGGGAACCGGTCGCCGATATCTTGCGAAGCTACATAATCGACGCTGTCACGCGTGATTTCCTGCCAACGCTCAATCCAGCGCCGGCAAAAGTGACATTCAGCGTCCCAAATGACGAGCGGCTGAAGCGGCGGATTGGAAACGCGGATCATAAATCGAAGTCTGCCCAAATCGGCGCATGATCGGAAGGATCTTTCCCTTTGCGCAACTCCCGATCGACTCCGGCAGCGGAGCACTTTTGAGCAAACGATTCGCTCGCGAGGACTGCATCAATGCGCAAGCCGCGATTTTTCGGAAACGCGAGCATTCGATAATCCCACCACGTGAAAACCCCTGGCGGTTGGGGATGCAATCGGAGCGTGTCCCGCAAACCGATTTGGCAAAGGTCTTGAAACGCAGCCCGTTCGTTGTCTGAACACATGATGGCCCCCCGCCAAAGGGCGGGGTCGTGGATATCTGCGTCTTCAGGCGCGACGTTGAAGTCACCGCAGACGACAAGATCGCCATCGCGTTCTTTTTTGAGGCAATCTCGAAGCCGCGTGTACCATTCGAGTTTATATTTGTAAGCCGGTGAACCAACCGCCTGTCCATTCGGGGCGTAGACGGAGTAGACGCGCAAATTGCCGGCCGTCGCCGCAATTACTCGCGCTTGCGGATCGTTCACTTCATCACAGAGCGCCGCGCGAACATTCGTCAGTTTCGTTTTCGAAAAGATCGCGACCCCGTTGTACGATTTCTCGCCGTGATACGCGGAGTCGTAACCGGCAGACTGGAGGGCAAGGGCGGGGAATTGTTCGTCCGGGCATTTCGTTTCCTGCAAGCAAATGATGTCCGGTGTCGACGTTTCGAGCCATTCGAACAATCGATCCTGTCGCTTCCGCAACGAATTGATGTTCCAGGAAACGATTCTCATTGAAAATGTGACCAGTGATCAGTGACTTGTGACCAGCGTTCACAATTCTAATTCTATTCCCGGAGTCGGGACAATGATCTCTGAATTCGGCAGATTGACGCTCAACCGCGTCCGGATCCATTCAACAGCCAGGGGATCGCCGTGAACGAGCACAATTTTTTTCGGCGCGAGACGCTCGGCGAACGCCACGAGTGACTCGCGCGACGCGTGGGCACTGAATTGAAACTGCTCCATGTGACAACGCACGGTTTGCGGTGCGCGGTCCGGGTCGATAGTCACTTGTGCGTTGGGTCGCGCATTTCGCAGAATTCCGGCCGGCGATTCCGGATCAGCGTAACCGACAAAGAAAATGGAATGTCGAGGTTGATCCACAATTCGCTGGGCGAAAATGTTTGAGAGCGTTTTCGGCGTCATCATTCCGCTGGACAATGCGTAAACTCGCCCGGGTCTGGCTCCGGCGTCGTGAATGTTTTCGGCGTTCAACACGAAAGGCCGCAACTCGTCGAGCAATTGCAGTCGCGGCAACTGGCGGCGTCCCAGTTGCGCGCGGCGATCATAAATCTCGCTGATCTTTGAACTGAGGCCGCCGATGTAAATTGGGAAATCGAGGATTTTTTCGCGACGCAGTTTGTAAAGCATTGCGAGAACTTCCTGCGTTTTGCCAAGCGCGAATACCGGAATTAGCACGCAACCACCGCGCGTGAATGCATTCTCGATCGCTTGCATCAATCGTTTTTCCTCGGCGGCACGCGACCAAGTCGGCGGGACCGGCGTGTCACCGCGGGTGCATTCCATGATCAAGACGTCGATCTTCTCCTCTGGAAAAATGGCAGCTTGCGCAATCGTTTGATCGTCAAAATTGACGTCGCCGGTATAAAATACCTTCCGGCCCTCAGTTCGCAGCAAAACCCCAGTCGAACCGAGAACGTGTCCGGCTTCAAAGAACTCGAACGTGGTTTCGGTGGAATCCGGGGGCGCACGTTCGCCGGCAAGCGTATAGGGTTGGCGAAGCGCGCATGATTGCCAACCCTCGCTCCTGCGATCAATCTCACGATGCGTGAACAACGGATAAAGCGTCGTTCCCAGCTCTTCACGCTGTCGCGTCATCACATTGACGGAATTGTGGAGGAGGATGCTCCCGATTTCGGCCGTGGGTTCGGTCATGAAAACGCGCGCCTGCGGCTGGCGTCGCATCAATACCGGCAGTGTCCCGATATGATCCTGGTGAGAATGCGAAATAATGATGGCATCGAGCTTTTGTCCGCCGAGCGCGTTCATATTCGGGAGCGCCTCCTCGCCCTGACATTTGGGATGCATCCCGGAATCCAATGCGAGACGATGCCCGGCAACCTCTAAATAGTAGGAGTTCGCGCCGATTTCCGTCCGGCGCGTCAGATTCGTGAATTTCATCCAGCTCTTCCTTTTCCGGCCCCTCTTACTATGAATCTTGCTCTTAGATTAAGACAAAGAGGAAGCGGAAGTGGAAGACTGGGGATTTGTAACCGTCGTGACGCCACTGCGGTCTTATCAAGAGGCTGAATGAACGCATTGACACCGTTGCCGAGTTCGAAGTGGAACGAAGCCACCGCCGCACATCTCTTGAACCGCGCTGGATTTGGGGCCACACCAGATGAAATCGAAGGAACCCGGCGAAAAGGACTTACCGCAGCCGTTCGAGACCTGGTCGATGTAAAAGCCGACGCGGCCAATGTGCCGCCTCCGGCCTGGGCGCATCCACGCAACATTCGCGCCCAACGGATGGAAATTAAAGCCGCCAAAAACAGTGGCGGAGATTTTAAGACCAAAGTCCGCGAAGTCCGGATGATGGAAGGCGACGAGATGATCGATCTCCGCCGTTGGTGGCTTGATCGCATGCTCAACGGACCCGCGCCGCTGCTCGAGAAAATGACACTGTTTTGGCACGGCCATTTCGCGACCAGCATCCAAAAAGTGCGCGACGCGTATTGGATGTGGCTCCAGAACGACCTGCTTCGCCGTAACGCGCTCGGAAACTTCGGCGATCTTGTGAAAAAGGTTTCTCGCGACCCGGCGATGATGATCTACCTCGATCTACAGCAAAGCCGGCAGGAACATCCGAACGAAAACTGGGCCCGCGAGTTAATGGAATTGTTCACGGTCGGGATTGGAAATTACTCCGAGCAGGACATTCGGGAGTCGGCCCGCGCCTTCACCGGTTACCGGATCGATTTCACCACACAGCAATTTCACCTCGCGCAGTTTCAACAGGACCATCGGCCGAAGACATTCATGGGACGCAACGGAAACCTCACTGGCGACGACGTCATCGACCTGCTGGTTTCCAAAACGTCCTGCGGGCAATTCATCGGTCGTAAGCTTTGGCGATTTTTCGCAGAGGACGATCCTTCGCCGGAGATGGTCGATTCGGTTGCGGGCACGATTCGCAAACACAATTTCGAGATGCGGCCGATCCTGCGGGAGATCTTCAGCTCCGCCGAATTCTATTCCGATCGCGTGATAGGAAGTCAGATCAAGAGCCCGGTGCAATACATTGTCCAAACGTCAAAACTGCTGAACGCGCCCGCGCCCCCGCCGCTTGCGATCCAGAACGCGATGCGCCAAATGGGACAGATCCTTTTCGCGCCGCCGAATGTGAAAGGCTGGGACGGCGGCAAGCAATGGATCAGCACGTCGACGTTGTTATTTCGCTACAACTTCGCGAACTACTTGATCAACGGCGACGCAATTCTGCCGGCGAACGCGAGGCAGCCCCGGCAAGGCGCTGACGTTGGCTTCGGCCGGGCGGCCCAATATGCCGACCAAGTCAAGCGCGACCCAATCGACATCGGCAAACTTGTGCCGGCTGATGCGCGCTCGAAACCTGGTGACGTGGTCGATCTTCTCGCAAACAGATTCTTTCAAACTCGTCCCGCCCAAAAAGAAATCGACGCGTTTGCGAATTTCCTGCAATCGCGCGGTTCGGATATCACGGACGCAAATTTGCGAGACTTAATCCATCTGATGATGAGCACACCTCAATTTCAACTCGTCTGAACATGAAAACGGAAATCACACTGCAAACCCGGCGGAAATTTCTTCGCACTTCAATGCTTGGGGCAGCCGCGAGCTGGACCTTGCCAATTTTTCTGGAGAAAACCTTCTTCGCCCTCGATGCCCTGGCGGCTGATGCCGTCACCCAAACCGTCACCGGAAAAGACGGAACCATTCTTGTGGTACTGCAAATGGCAGGCGGCAATGACGGACTCAACATGGTTGTCCCCTTCGCCGACGACGCTTACCACGCAGCGCGGCCGCGACTGCGTCTGACGCCCGATCAAGTTCTCAAGATCAATAATCAAATCGGGCTCAATCCAAAACTTAGCGGAATAAAGTCGCTTTACGACGAAGGACATGCCGCGGTCGTTCAAGGCGTTGGTTATCCGAATCCAAACCGTTCGCATTTCCGTTCAACCGAGATCTGGCAGACCGCCTCGGATGCCGATCGTACCCTGAGCGAAGGATGGCTCGGACGGTATTTCGATAATTGTTGCTCCGGCTCGGACCCGACCGTAGGCGTCGCAATCGGAGAAGAGACGCCGCAGGCTTTTGCGGCAAAAAATCCGACCGGAGTCACGTTCTCGCGACCGGAACAATTTCGCTTTCGCCCATCCGAAGCGAACAACAATGGCCAGATGAGTGCCGAAGAGATCCTTTTCCGGCAATTGAACGAAGGAGCTGGCATTGATGAAGCCGGTAGTGCAGCAACGAATGCCGGCGGATCGATTGGCGAGATTCCCGGAAAAACCAAAAACGATTTGAGCACCCTCGACTTTTTACAGCGTACCGCGCTCGACGCTCAATTGAGTTCCGACAAAATTCTAGCGATCGCGCGCAAGTACAAATCCACCGTGCCGTATCCACAGGGCCAGCTGGCTGCGAGTTTGAACATCATCTCGCGCATGATCGCGGGCGGGCTGCCGACCCGCGTTTATTATGCGAGCCAGGGTGGATTCGATACCCATGCCGGACAAATCAACACTCACGAGCGGTTGATGGGCGAATTCAATGACGCGGTCAGCGCTTTTGTTGCTGACTTGAAACAGCAGGGAAATTTCGACCGCGTGTTGTTGATGACTTTCAGCGAATTCGGGCGACGCGTTCAGGAAAATGCCAACGGCGGGACCGATCATGGTGCCGCCGCACCGATGTTCCTGCTCGGCGGCGCGGCCAAAGCCGGTTTGTTTGGACAATATCCAAGCCTGACCGACCTCGACCGCGGCGATCTGAAATTCAATACCGATTTTCGCAGCGTTTACGGAACGCTGCTCGATCGATGGTTGAAAGCACCGAGCCAGACTGTACTCGGCCGAAAATTCCCGGTGTTGGGAATCGTCTGATTGTGGGGCGCCTGTATCAGACGCCCGGCGTTTCACAGACCCCTACAACATCTCGTCGAAAATCCGGATCCAGTTTCCGCGCAGGATTTTCTCGATATCAACGTCGCTAAAACCGCGCTCGATCAATTTGCGGGTAAGATTTCGTGCCTGCGAATGATTAGTCAGATTAGGAATAAAATGCGGGGTCGTTAATTTCGCCTCGAGTTCTTTTCGAACGCTTTCCGGGAGTTGCTCAAACAGGTATTCGCAAAAATCGAACCCAATCCCGACCCCGTCGATGCCGATCAAGCCAATCACGTGCTCAATGTGATCGATGTAGCGATCGATCGTGCTCTCGCTCGAATTTGGACTGACCAGGATTGCGTTGATACCAATCACTCCTCCGCGCGCACCAATAATCTTAATTTGTTCGTCGCTGATGTTTCGTTCCACGTCGTAAAATTTTCGCGCGTTGGTGTGAGAGACAATCAGCGATTTCTTTGTTAGCTCAGCAACTTCCTCAAATCCCTTCGGATTGATGTGCGCTAAATCGATGATGATGCCGAGTCGTTCGCATTCTTGAACGACATCGCGCCCAAAGGCGGTCAATCCGTCGCGCGGTGAACCGGTCGCAGCGAAAATCCCGCCCGCGCCGGCCGCGTTGCGACGCGCGTGGGTTAGTCCCACCATTCGCAATCCAAGTTGATAGAACACGCGAAGGAGATTCAAATCGTCCCCGAGCGGCTCGACTCCTTCCATGGTAATGATCAGCGCGATTTTGTTTTCTTTGCGCGCGCGATCGATCTCCGCGTTCGTTTTGCAAATGGCGAATCGATTTGTGTCGTCGACCTCCGCATACAGACGCGCAACTTCGTCGAGCGCCACGCGCAAACCCATCTCGGGCAGGTAACGGTCTTCAACGTAGAGCGCCACGCCCATGACACCGATGTTCCCCGCTTCGAACTCTGGCAGATAGTGCAAGACAAGAGCGCCGGGATGATTTCGTTTCTCGTAAAGATCCAGCGGTAAATCGAAATGCATGTCGACGAGGCCGCCTTCGTGCAGTCGGCTGACTCTGATTTCAACTGAATCCTTTGACGTCATTACGGTGCCGGCGGCGGCGCGGCCAGGGTCACGACTTGCACAGAATGTCTTGGTTTTGGAAAGATCATCGCGAACAAGATTGAGATCCACGCGGCGCCGAGCGGCAGAAAAGCCGGAAGCCAGATTGACCATGCCGAAATGATTCCGAGGGCGATCAGGCAATAAGCTGCTGAGAATGCGACCGCGCCGATGAGCAGATCAATGCGTGAGAACCGGCGAAGCCATCCACTCAAGGCGGCGATCGCGACGACAATCATACAATCGAAAATCCAGTTCACTCGGCGAACAAAAGTTTTGGCCTGAATCGATGCTACGGCCGCAGCAACAAGATCAGGTGTATTCGTGGTCGTGCGCGCGAGAACGAGCTGCGTGCCCACATCTTCCAACTTGATTCCGCTAATGGCGCCACTTTCATGTTGTTGCGCGGCCAGCAGCAATTCATCGACCGTGATCCGGCGCGCGCGCTGAGTCATGCGAGGACTGACCAGGAGGGTGCCGTCCGAGCGGATAGGAATCTTTATACCAGTGGGTAGCTCAATTGAAGAACGTTCGCTCAGGGCACCTACCACGCCGCCTTCCCGCTCGGCCATGTTGATCTTCACCTCGTCTGGCGTGACGCGCAGCCAAAGCATCACCGCCTGGAGCGCAAAAGCAGGAATCACTTCACCTCGGTACTGAAAAAGCAGCGGGACACGGAAATCGTGGACAGCTTCTCCTGGGAGATTTATGAACCCCAACGTCGAAAGAACGCGCACATCTTCGCTTGGTTGATGTTCGATTCCAGAAAACTCCGGAAGATCGCCGCGGCGGCCGGTGACATGCGTGAAACCCGTAATTTCCGCAGGAGGCGCATCCGGATCCGAAGAGGGTGTTAACTCGGCGCCGAGCATAAGTTTAGGAACACGCATCGCTTGATCGATGAAGATCTGTTCCTGGTCCTTGTTGCCTTCGCCCCATTGCAAGATCGGTTCGACACCGACTACGGTCGGCTTGAATTGGAGAAGTCCCTGCAGCAGCAACGCGGTTTCGAGCGGCGGCGGTGGGTTTTCCTTTCCAACTTCGACAATCGTCAACGGCATCGATTTGATCGCGGGTTGCGAATGCCGCAGTAGCCAGCGCAGAAAAATTTCCTCAGAACGTTGAAACCGCGGCTCGAAGAGAAACAACACGCCGAGCAGCAAAACTGCGATGATCACGAAAATGGACGGCCGTTCCATCGGGCAGAAGTGAAAAGTGACAAGTGACCAGTGACAAGGCTAAATAACTGACGCGTGACGTCGCTACTTGCTGAGGTCTAACATCCTGAGGATTGGACGTTCCGCACGCTTTCGAACCCCTTCGGGTAAAATGATTTCCGGCTCCATGTTTAAAAGCGCGTCGTAGGCCTTTTCGAGAGTGTTCTTTTTCATGTAACGGCATTCGCCGCAGAAACAATTCTCCGTCGGGCCCGGAATGAATGTCTTATTGGGAATTTCTTTTTTCAGCCGGTGCAGCATTCCCGCTTCCGTCACAACAATAATTTCTCTGGCCGGCGATTTCTGACAGAACGCGACCATTTTTTCGGTCGAACAAACTTCGTCGGCCAGCATTCGCACTGCGTAAGTACACTCAGGGTGGGCCACTACCGGTGCGTTTGGAAATTCTTCGCGAATGCGACTGATGCTTCGGGCTGTGAATTCGACGTGCACGTAACAGTTTCCCTGCCACAAATCCATCTTGCGGCCGGTCCGTTCCATCACCCATGCGCCCAAGTTTTGATCCGGGACAAAGAGGATATTTCGGTCTGGTGGCGCGGACATAACGATCTTGTCCGCGTTACCACTCGTGCAAATGATGTCCGACTGCGCTTTCACCCCGGCGCTGCAATTGATGTAAGCGATTACGTAATAATTTTTGTCGGCGTGCTTTTTCAGAAACTCGGCCAGCTTTTCCGGCGGACAGGAATCTGAAAGCGAACAACCAGCCTCCAAGTCGGGGAGAATGACGCGCTTGGTCGGATTAATGATCTTCGCGGTCTCGGCCATGAAATGGACGCCGCAAAACAAAATTACTTCCGCATCCGTTTTCGCCGCCTGGTAGCTCAAACCTAAGGAGTCACCGACAAAATCTGCGACATCCTGCAACTCCGGGACCTGATAGTTATGAGCCAGAATTATCGCGTTGCGCTCGGTCGCCAGTGCCCGGAGCTCTTTGGCCAGATCTGCACTCGATCCCCGCGGGGCGCGAGCTGTATTTAAACTGGATGCAACGTCACGTTGCGCAGTCAGGGCTACCATGAATTAGTATCGCGGAAAATGAATGCTTCTCAAATCTACCAACTTGGCTTTGTCGGCGCAGGCAAACTCGCCGGATCCGTCATTCGCGGCTTAATGCGCGCTAAATTTTGCGCGCCCAACGAAATCATTGCCAGCGAACCAAACGAACAGACACGCACGGCTTTACAAAAGGAAACTGGCATCAAAACAACCGCAGAGAACGCAGAGGTCGCAGAGAAAGCGGATGTGATTTTTGTTGGCGTGAAACCGGGAATGGTTGCGTCCGTCCTACGTGAACTCGCTCAAAAACTTGAGAACAAACTGGTGATCTCGCTCGCCGGTGGCGTTCGAATTAGCAGCATGGAGAAAACCGCCAACGCCCGATTCATGCGCGCGCTGACCAATACTCCGTCAGCGATTTGCCGCGCGGCCACCGGAATCACGCGTGGAAGTCGAAGCAACAACGAAGACGTCGAAATGGCGAAAAGCATCTTTAGCGCGATCGGCGTCGTCGTTGAAGTCGATGAATCGCAAATAGATATTATCACCGCGCTGAGTGGGAGCGGGCCCGCCTTTGTCTACACAATCATTGATGCCTTCGCGAAGAGTGGTGTGAACCTCGGATTGTCCGAAAAGATTTCTCACGAACTTGCGATTCAAACTGTTCTTGGAGCGGCTGAGTTGATGCGCGAGAGCAAAATGTCGGCGGAAGACTTGGTCAGGATGGTTGTTACACCCGGCGGAACAACCGCAGCCGGCCTTGCCGTGATGGAAAAAATGAAAACGAATAAAAGTTTGATCGCCGCCGTTGAAGCCGCGACCAAGCGTGGCCAGGAAATGGCCGACGAAACGAAATCCTAAATTCGGATTTCTAAAGCAATGCTTTTCGCATCACTTCAACCGGCGCCGCGCGCTCGAACCAAATCTCGAACGCAAATGCCCCTTGATGCAACAACATCGACAAGCCATTGGCGGCGCGGGCACCGGCTTCAATCGCGGCTGAGACCAATGGTGTTGGCTTTCTAGAATAGATTGTGTCGTAAATCATCAAGTGAGGCGCAAGCAAACGCGACGAAAGCGGCGATGGATCGCCCGGTTTCAACCCAACCGGTGTCGCGTTAATGACCAGGTCGACATTCGCGATCTGAAATCGAAACGCTTTTTCGTCCCAGGGAATGGCTTGCAGTCGCGGAACCGGACCGAAAACCTTAGGACCTTCGAAAAAGCTGCGAAGCTTCCCGGCGAGTTGTTCACCCTTCTCGACAGTTCCATTCGCGATGACGAGCCGCTCGCAACGTGACTTGGCGCATTCCAACGCGATCGCGCGAGCCGCGCCACCCGCCCCGAGAATCAGTACCCGTAAATCGCGCAGATCGACGGCAAATTCTTCGCGAATTGCGCGAGTAAATCCTCGGCCATCCGTATTGAATCCGCGTGCTTTGCCATTCTCAACTTTGATTACGTTGATCGCGCCGATCTGTTTCGCGTCGTCGTCGAGCCAGTCAATCAATCCCGGCGCGGTAACTTTGTGCGGCAGCGTGAGATTCACGCCAATGAATTGCAAATCCCGGACGCGATTCAGAGCCTCGGCCAATTCGTTAGGCGAAATATGAAATCGCACGTACTGCGCGTCGATTTTGTCGTGCTTGAGCGCGGCGTTCTGCATTTGCGGCGAAAGCGAATGCCCCACCGGATCGCCAAAGACCCCAAGCTGAATCGGGGGATCCGCGTCCTTCCAACTCTGCAAATCAGCTAGCGTGTAGACTGCCTTCGCGCTTGCGCGCTTCTTTTTCATTTCGCACCAAACCGCGCAATCGCGCGGTCGAACCGTTTCAGCACGCGTTCTTTCCCCATCACTTCGAGCATGTGATACAAACTTGGGCCGACGCTCCGGCCGCTGACCGCGACCCGCGCCGGGTGAACCAGCTCGCCGGTTTTGCAGTCAAGCTTTTGGGAGAGCGATTTCAACGTCGCTTCCAATGTCTGCCAATCCCATTTCCCGACCTTGGCGAATTCATCACGCAATGCAGTTAAACGATTCGCCGCGTCTGGTTTGCCGAAAACCTTTTCCACCGCCGCTTGATCAAATTCGTAATCCTCAGTGAAAAAATAGCTCGTCCACTCCGGTAATTCTTTGAGGAGCTTGATCTTCTCTTTTACGATCGCTAACACTTCGCGGATGTAATTCTGATTCGAAGTGTCGATCTTCGTTTTTTCCAGAAATGGACGCGCCAAATCGACAAACCGGTCGAGCGACATTTGGGCAATGTATTGACCGTTGAGCCAAAAACATTTGTCGAGATCGAACGCGGCATTGCGGCGGTTGATTTTCTCGAGCTCGAAGAGTTTTACGACTTCGTCGATGTCGATTTTCTCGCGATTATCTTTGGGCGACCAGCCGAGCAGACAAAGATAATTGCGCACGGCTTCGGGCACATAACCCTGCTCAATGTAAGTCGCGATCGAGGCTCCTTCGTCGCGCTTGCTCATCTTCGAGCCGTCACGATTCAGGATCAGCGGAATATGAGCAAAGTTTGGTGGCGTGGCGCCGAGCGCTTTGTAGAGCTCGATGTGTTTCGGCGTATTCGAAAGATGATCTTCACCGCGAATCACGTGCGAAATTTTCATCTCGATGTCATCGATCACATTGACGAAATGAAAGATCCACGAGCCATCGGGACGCCGCACCGTCATGTCCGGGTGAGTGCCGGGATTGGTGAGATCGAAATCGATTTTACCGCAAACCAAGTCGTCCACGATCACATGCTCGCGCGGGGAACGAAACCGCAGAGCGCCCTGATCTTCGAAAATGTGGCCGGCGTCCTGAAGTTTTTTTAGGTAGCGCTCGTAAATTTCGGTGCGCTGGCTTTGAAAATATGGGCCGAGATTTCCGCCGACGTGCGGACCTTCATCCCAATTAATTCCCAACCATTCCAGGCCCTCGTAAATAGCGGCGGCAGCCTCCTCCGTGTTACGCTTTGAATCAGTATCCTCGATTCGAAGGACGAGTTTGCCACCGTGGTGATGGACGAAGAGCCAGTTAAAAAGCGCAGTCCGCGCACCGCCGATGTGCAAATAACCGGTAGGCGACGGCGCAAAGCGGACGCGAACTTCGGAACTCATGTTCGAATACTGTAGCGGCGCTTCGCGAGCGCCGCACTAATTTTGCGACGGTTACAGCCCGCCGCTACAGGGTTAAGCCGGCGCGAGTGGGTCTTCGGCGGGGCCGGCGATCACTTCACCGGTCGATTTGAATCGCGATCCGTGACACGGACAATCCCAGGTTTCTTCAGCCGAATTCCAATGCACCAAACAGCCCATGTGTGTGCAAATTGCCGACACCTTGCGCACCTCACCCTTTTTGTCGCGATATGCCGCCACTTTTTTGCCGCCCGATTTCACGATCGCTCCATGACCGGGTTTTAGTTCGCGAACCGAATCGGCTTCGGCACGGGCTAGCCGATCTTTGATCATGTAGTAGGGATAATCTTTGTTCTCGATCAAATAATCCCACGCCCCGAGCTTGAGCAGTTTTCGATTAACATCAAACAAATCGGTCCAAGGATTTTTCGCTCCAATCGCCCAATCGCGCGCCATCATTGATGCGACTGTCCCGAATGTAATGCCATTCCCGCAATATCCGGTCGCGATAAACTGGCCGTCCGCGTTTTGGCCAATGTAAGGCAGGTCGTCATTTGTCATGATCACCTGCCCCGACCAGCGATGATCGATTTCCGCGTCGGGTGCAATTTTTTTTAATTTCGGGACCAGCTGCGCGTAACATTTTTCGGTGTCGGTCACCTGCCCCGTCTTGTGATCATCGCCACCAAAAACCGCGTAATCGAAATCGGCGTGCCGATCGATCCGTAAGTAATGGTAAGGATCGACCGTGTCCCAAAATAGGGCGATTGGGAGCGAGCCGCGCGGGATTCGCGCTCCCAAAACATAGCTGCTGTAGAGCGACAGCTTTGTTTGCAACAGTGACGCGCTCGTCACTGTCGCCAGTCCCATGAGCGGGTTATTGGTCGCGATGACCACACGATCGAACGAAATCCAGTGGCCGTTTACTTTCGCGCGGCGTTTTTCGGCATCGAATTCCTCGGCCGCGCTTTCTTCGAAGATATGTGCGCCGCCGTCCGCAATAATCTCAACCAGACGTCTCAGGTATTTCCGGGGATGAAATTTTGCCTGGTTCGCAAAGCGCACGCCCGGCACCCCGAAATGGGGCACAGCTTCCACAAATGCAGCATCAAAGCCCAACTGTTGTGCGAGATCGGCTTCCTTCTTTAGGTCGGCACGCTCGTCTTTACCACCCTCACCGAAAAGCGACGCGTGCAAAAAACCGGGAACGCGCGAGTACTCGCAGTCAATTTTCTCTTCGCGCACAATCCGATCGATCTCGTCGATCGCGCAGGCTCCTGCGTCCCAAGTCGCCTGGGCGTGATCTCGTCCGAGCCTGGTCAAAGTTTCGAGTGAATCGTCGGTTACGTAAGTGAGATGAGCAGTGGTGTGACCAGTATCAATCGACGCCACCCGCTCACGTTCGATCAGGGCAATGCTGACACCCGCCTTTTTCAAAAGATAAGCGGCCGTAATTCCCGTGATGCCGGCGCCGACAACGAGCACGTCTACTTTCAGATCCGCGCCTAACGGCGGGAATGATTTTATGGGGGCGGAATCGATCCAGTATGGAGTCGTATCCATTTACAGATAATTCGCACGCGCAGCGCAATTTAGTCTGTGATAAAAATCTTTCGGGCGCGCCGCCGGACATGCTGGTCCCGCGGAAGATTGACCTTGGCCACGCGCAAATCATGATTCAATAAGGCGCGCACACTTTCGACCACGTCGAAACCAACGTCGGCGATGTTTTGGGCGCGCAACCACTTCATAATTTGCCGGCGCTGAAGCGCGATTGGCAAGTCGCGCATTTCGAGCACCGGCAGCGCGTCATTAGTTGAATCAGGCAGCTGACTCTCGATCCAGGTCTCTTCTTCCGCCGCAATCATCGCCGTCCGCCAGATGCTCTGCCGAATGTTTCGGCCAAGCGCTTTTTCTAAATAAGGAATGACGCGATGCCGAATTCGATTCCGGAGCGGCGTGAGATCATTGTTCGACGCGTCTTCGCGAAACTTAAGGCGATGGGCGCGGATATAGCGGTCGATTTCGTTGCGCCACATTCCGAGGAATGGCCTAACGATCGTAAGATCGACCCCGCCAATTCGACGTTTCGAACTTTCGCGAATCGCACCCAAGCCGCTTGTTCCCGAACCTCGAAAAAGATTGATCAAAAACGTCTCGACTAAATCGTCGGCGTGATGGCCAATGAAAATCGTGCAGCATTTCTTTTGCTTGGCCACGCAGGCAAAAAATTGGTAACGCGCTTCACGCGCCGCAGCCTCAATCGACAGTTTCTTTTTTGTTGCGAGGGCACGGACGTTCACCGATCTGACCGCGAATTCGAGGTCGCAATCGGCGGCAAGTTTTTCGACAAAGCGCGCATCAGCATCGCCGGCGCGACCGCGAAGCTGATGATTGAGATGGCAGACAATTAGTTTCTTATAGCCGCATTTGATCAACCAGTGCAGAAGCACGACCGAATCACGACCGCCCGACACCGCGATGAGATATGGCCGGTCAGGTGAAAACCGGCGCTGGAAATTTTTATTTTGAATCTGTTTCAACGCGACCTCGCATCCAATGTTCAAAGACCAATGATAACGCCGAGACAGCTCAGACAAAAGCAAGCCCCGGCGTCGTCGATAGGGAGAAAGGGAAATATGAAAAGGAGAACAACCTACCGTTTACTGGTTCAGTCGGAAGACAAGACTCGAAACATCCTGGAAATGGCCATTTACGCGCTGGTCTCGCTCAGCGTGATCGTCTCGATCTGGCAGTTTGCCGAGCAGCCAATGCAGACAGCGGTCAAGACAGTCCGGCAGCCCGCGGAAGCACGAATTGCCTCGTGATTTCGAGTCCATTTGACAATGAATGAACGTTCATTCATTGTCCTAGCTCGATGTCTCAAGTTCTCGCCGAACCGCCAACTCTCGATCGCCGAGCCCAAATCCTGGAGGCTGCCGTCGTCTGCTTCGCCAAACGCGGATTTCATCAGGCCAGCATGCATGACATCAGCGGCGAAGCTGGTATCAGTGTCGGTCTGATCTACCGCTATTTTCAAAACAAGGAAGCCGTGATCGCGGCCATGGCCGACCGGCACAATAGCGAGATTTCCAATTTGCTGGAGCGGGCTGGCCAAGCGCCCAGTTTGCTGGAAGCGCTTGAGATCCTTTTCACCGCGCATTGCTGCGAAGACTCGCCAAAAGTGCTCTCCGCTTTCGTGGTTGATCTTTATGCGGAGGCCTCGCGCAATCCGGTGGTAGCCGATTTGGTGCGTGATGTTTTGACCACAGCGATGGACGGCGTCACAAAATTAATTGCGCGCTCGCCGGAAGGACAAAACGCTCTGCGCGGGCAAACACCGCGCGAGCTGGCTGAACTAATTTTTGCGGTCGCCCGCGGAATGTTGATGCTCGATATCTTACAGCCACAGGAGATGACGGCCGCTGAGCGCCGGGCCCATCAACTCAGTGTAACCCGGAGACTGTGGCGCTTGTTGTTCAAGCCAGAAGGCGAACCAACTTATGCATGACGTGGCAAAACCCGTTTCTGTGACATCAAAAAGAAAATTGCGCGGTCCGGTCGCGATGGCGATTGGCGGTCTCGTCCTATTGGTGGTTCTGCTTGTCGGCATCAAAGTCATGCAGATCAGCACAATGATGAGCATGCCGAGGGTGATGCCGCCGACGACAGTTTCAAGCGCAGTGGTGAAGGAAGAAGATTGGGCGCCAGTCTTATCTTCGGTGGGATCGATTTCGCCAGTTCAGGGCGCCACTCTCTCGACCGATCTCGCGGGCACAGTGGCACAAGTGACTTTTCAAAACGGGGGTGAAGCAAAGAAAGGCGACGTTCTTCTCAAACTTGTTGCCTCTCAGGAGGAAGCTGATTTGGAATTGGCGCGCGCTAATCTTCAGCGGACGCGTGATTTGGCCGCACGAAGAGTCGTTTCTAAACAGGAGCTCGACGCTGCTGAATCGGCTTTCAAGCAAAAAGAAGGCGTCGTCCAGCATAAAGAAGTTCGCGCGCCGTTCGACGGCCAGCTCGGAATTCGACAGGTCAACGTTGGACAGATGATCAAAGAAGGCCAAGAGGTGGTGCAATTGACTGCGCTGGACCCGGTTTACGTTGATTTTGCGCTGCCGCAACAAAACGTGCCGCAGCTCGCGACTGGATTCGAAACCCGAGTGCGCACGGACGCCCTGCCAGGTCGTGAATTCAACGGAAAGTTGACCGCCGTCAATTCCATGGTCGACACAGTGACCCGCAATGTCAGCGTGCAAGCAACCCTGGAGAATCCCGACCACGCTCTAAAACCAGGAATGTTTGTGAAGGTCGACGTCATGCTGCCCCAGAAGAAAAAGACGCTGGTAATTCCTGGTAGTGCGGTCTCCTACGCGCCCTACGGCAATTCGGTTTACGTAATTGAAAAGAAGAAAGACCCGAAGACGGCCAAGGAATCGGAAACACTGCGACAGGCCTTTGTCCGAATCGGCGAATCGCGCGGCGATTTTGTTTCCATCACAGACGGGCTGAAAGCGGGCGACGTCGTCGTAAGCACTGGTGTGTTCAAGCTGCGCAACGGTATGCCGGTGACGATTAACAACGATCTGGCTCCGAAACCACAATTGAATCCAACTCCCGCCGACTCGTGATGGCATTTCAAATATGAAAAGTTTCACAGACCTTTTCATCAAGCGGCCGGTGCTGGCCATGGTCGTCAGCTTTGTCATTCTCATCGCCGGTTTGCAGGCGATGAAGTCGCTCAACATACGGCAATATCCGCGGAGCGACGTCGCTGCCATCACCGTCACGACGGTTTACGTCGGCGCCGACGCCGAACTGGTTCGCGGTTTCATCACGACGCCAGTCGAACGAGCGATCGCTGCGGCGGACGGCATTGATTACATCCAGTCGCAAAGCCAGCAGAGCGTCTCCACAATTACCGCGCGGCTGAAGCTGAATTACGATGCCAACAAAGCATTATCCGACATCAGCTCGAGAGTCGACGCCATCCGAAACAATCTGCCGCCGGAATCACAAATTCCCGTTATTGCGATTCAGGCCGCAGATTCCCAATTCGCTTCGGCATATCTCAGTTTCACGTCCAGCATTCTCCAGCCAAATGAAGTCACCGATTATCTCGTCCGCCTGGTTCAGCCGCGTTTAACGGCGCTGGGTGGCGTGCAAAAAGCCGACATCCTCGGCGGACGCACTTTCGCGATGAGGATCTGGATGAAGCCGGATCGCATGGCTGCGTTGAACATCAGCCCATCGCAGGTCCGCGATGCCTTAAGCAAAAACAATTTTCTGGCCGCGGTTGGAAACACCAAAGGCTCACTGCTTCAAGTGAACCTGACCGCGAACACCGACCTGCACACGGCGGACCAATTCAAACAACTCGTTGTTCGACAGGACAAGAATACCCTCGTTAGGCTCGGCGATATCGCCGATGTCGTTCTCGGCGCGGAGGATTACAACACTGAAGTGCGGTTTTCCGGACAAAAAGCGGTGTTCATGGGCATTTTCGTGCTGCCGAATGCGAACTCAGTCGACGTGATTAGACGAGTGCGGGTCGAACTCGAACAGATTAAAAAGGAACTCCCGACCGGCATACACGCAGAAATGGCTTATGACGCGACGGCTTACATCAATGATGCGATCCACGAAGTGGTTAAGACCCTCATCGATACGTTGATCATCGTGATGGTCGTGATCTTTTTGTTCCTCGGCTCATTCCGCTCGGTCATCGTGCCTGTAGTCGCGATCCCGATTTCCCTGATCGGCGCTTTGTTCCTAATGCAGGTTTTTGGTTTCACGATAAATCTACTTACCCTCCTCGCGATTGTGCTTTCCGTCGGATTGGTGGTCGACGACGCGATCGTTGTCGTTGAAAACGTCGAACGGCACATTGCCGATGGCATGTCGCGAATGAATGCCGCGCTGGTCGGCGCCCGCGAACTGATTGCCCCAATCATCGCAATGACCATCACTTTGGCGGCGGTTTACACGCCGATCGCTTTGCAAGGCGGTTTGACCGGCGCACTTTTCCGCGAATTCGCAATGACTCTGGCCGGGGCGGTTTTCATCTCCGGTATCGTCGCATTGGTGCTTTCGCCAATGATGTCTTCGTATTTGTTGCCTCCGCATCACGTTGAAACTGGCTTCAAGGGTTGGGTCGATCGCACCTTCGATCGCGTTCGCGAATGGTACGGCCAACATTTGGACCGAACTCTTAACGCCCGTCCCGCGGTTTACATTGTTTGGGCCGGGATTTCCGCGCTCGCCCTTTTGATGTTCCTGGCCATTCCTAAAGTCGCGACCAAGGAGCTGGCTCCCAAAGAAGATCAGGGTGTGATCTTCGGGATCATCACCGCGCCAGCGAATGCCACCATTGACGATACCATCCGTTATGCCGATGCGGCCGGAAAAGTATTTAAAGATATTCCCGACACGCGTTTTACATTTCAGATTACGTCCCCGAGCAGCGGATTCGGAGGAATGGTTTTGAAACCGTGGGGAACGCGGAAAACGCCCACTAAAAACTATCTGCCCATCGTGCAGCAAAAGCTGGCGGCGATTCCGGCAATTCAAATGTTTCCGATCATGCCCGAAGCGCTGCCCGGATCGGACAATTTCCCGGTCAGTTTCATCATCGCTTCGACTGCCGACCAGGAACGGATTCTTGAATTGGCCAAAGACATTTTCGGAAAGGCGATGCAGGCGCACATGTTCCAATTTGGCGACATCGACACCAAGATCGACCAACCCCAGGCGCAGATCGTTCTCGACCATGACAAGATCTCCTCCATGGGGCTCAACATGCAGCAGATCGGAGCGGACCTTTCGGCCAGTATCGGCGGCAATTACGTCAACTGGTTCAACATGGAAGGACTCAGCTACAAGGTCATTCCCCAGATCAAACGAGTCGATCGATTGAATCCGGAGCAGTTAAATGAAATTTATGTGACTGGGCCTAACAATCAATTGATTCCGCTAAGTACAATTGCCCGCATTGATCACAAAACTGTCGCGCGATCGCTGAACCGAATGCAGCAACTCAATGCGGTCACCATCAGTGGAGTTCCAACCGGCTCAGTGGATGCGACCCTCAAATTCCTTGAAAACGAAGCTCACAAAGTTTTGCCCGCCGGTTATGTCATCGACTACACCGGTGGCTCACGCCAACTGCGACTGGAAGGAAACAGTTTCCTTGGAGTTTTCATCCTTGCGGTGGTTCTTATTTTCCTAGTTCTGGCCGCCCAGTTTAACAGCTTCCGCGATCCACTGATCATTCTGCTGGGTTCGGTGCCGCTCGCTCTGTTTGGCGCTGCAGTGTTCATGTTCTTGAAAATGCCATTCGGAAAATTCTTTACCGATGGTTGGACCACGTCGTTCAACATCTACTCGCAGGTCGGTCTGGTGACGCTCGTCGGCCTCGTTTCCAAAAATGGAATCTTGATCGTGCAATTTGCCAACGAATCGCAACGTCAAGGCATGGCCAAACTGGCAGCCGTCGCACACGCGGCGCGGATCCGTTTGCGCCCGATCATGATGACCAGCGTTGCAACCGTCGCCGGCCACTTTCCCCTCACCCTCGTTACCGGTGCGGGCGCGGCGGCGAGAAATTCAATCGGTCTCGTGCTGGTGGGAGGAATGACGATCGGAACCATCTTCACGTTGTTTATCGTTCCATCGCTTTACATGCTCATCGCTAAGGAGCATCACGAGAAGTCGCTGATGGATCCCGATCTCGAAGGCAGCGAAGAGGTTGATGTTGCGCCGGAGCTTGAGCCGGCACTCGCCCGCGAGGGCAACGGTAACGGTTGGAAGCAGAGCTAATCGCCGGACCGGGGATGAACTCTGGGTCGGCAATTTCGCCGACGGCAAGACCAACAATTACGACCCAACAACCGGTGCATCTCTTGGAACGATCAACCGTGCCGACAGAACTCCACTTCAGTTCGATGGTCTGTGGGACATGCTGCCACTCGGCGCAGGTGTTTATTTCACCGCCGGAATCAGCGACGAAGAACATGGCTTGTTCGGCTTAATCACCGAAGATTAAAAAGTGGATACACGTCAGGTTGCAAAAAAAAGCGCGGCCGATTGAACGGCCGCGCTGCTGAAGCTTGAGGAGTTAATTCAATTTCAGTTGTTTGAGCTCCAAGCTTGCAGCGCTCCCTAAAGCAGCCGTGATGCCACCGTCTTAGTTTATGAAAAAGACGATTCCGGCCGAAAACCTAATAGAGATCCATCCGATACCGCTGGTCTTTCGACGGCAATGGTTCGTCGTTCCGTAGCAACCACTTAGGCCGACCTAGTGTTCGCGGTTCGGCCGCTAAATCCACAACTGGATCTATATATAGAACAGGCTTCCGTCCGTTGATCGCGACGAAGATCCGCGCCTGGACTTGGAGCGGTGTCGGCCCCGAATGTGGAATCACACTCGCCAGGTGATGGGCAAACTGCAGCGGCAAGTCTGGCAAGTAACCCATTTGCGGCACCTGGCGTGGACTCAAAAAATCCTGAAGATCAATATGAGTGCTTTCTCCTGTGTTGGGATCGGTCACGTAAAAATTGGCGATCGACGCGTAAGTCCAGACAAACATTCGCCAGCTGAACCGATGCTCCGCCCACGTCCACTCCACCCCGCCTCGATAAAGCAGATGCCGCAGCGGAAGGAAAATCTGGATCGCCGCATAAATCGCGAGCCCGCTGAGGATAAGTCCGCGCCGCCGCGGGGTCGGCAATTTCCAATCCCGGACTGACTTCGCTGGACGAGCAAGCTCAAGTTTCGCAAGGAGGCGGCGCGGCCAATCCGGGGGGAAAAATAACGCGCTCGCCGCGATAGCAAGCCAGGGGAACATCCCGATGACGGCCCAAAGCGCGTTGGTTAGGTGAAAAATCACCACCGCGCAAAACGCGACCGCACGGGTTCGCCGCCACAAGAGCATTGGGATGATAAACAAATCGAAAATCAGTCCGCCGTAACTGATTAGGTAGACCGCCCATTCATCGCCAAAGAATTGCCCGACGACCGGCGCACTTGTCGCGTGCGACAGTTGATAGCGCATCGGCTCGCCTCGCAGCCAGTCCGGCGAAAGTTTTACCAACCCGGCGAAAATGTAGACGACGGCGATTTGAAAACAGAGCAACCAGAGCGACCAGGCCGGTGCGAAATTGGAGCGCAACTTCGGTCGCATCCGGGCATCGATCGAAAAAGTGCGATGGGCCGGAACAATCGCGAGCAACAAACAATAGAGGCAAATCAGGTAGGTGTGATTGACGTAGCGAGCTTCATCGAGCAGGAAAAAATAGGCGTAGCTGAGAAACATCAACGTCGCGCTGATCCGGTACAAAAAACCGAAAGCTACGAACAAGGCTAGAACTCCGAGCAGCGCCCAATGAATGTAGAGCCAATTGCCGGGCCAGGGATGGATCCACGAAAATCCGTAGTATTTGAAAAGAAACCTTGGCTCGAGCCAGAAATGGTAGACCGATTCGTTCCTGAAATAACGACAGACTTCCCAAACCATCAGCAGACCGAACGCAACTCGAAAAAAGACTAGCGATGCGATGTCGATCGGTGCGAAGGCGCGATTTTGGATTCGGGCTAGAAATGATTTCACGGTTAATCGCGTGGGATCCGCGTTCTAACAGACCGTGCCGATTAAACGAATGCTTTTTTCCGCCACGGCAATAATAATTGCCCGGCCCTCAGGCCTCGCCATATTCGCTATCGTTTTATGGTTCGAAAAATCCTGGCGCTTTGGGTTCTTGCGCCCCTCGCGGTCGCCCTGGCGGAAGATCCGCCGGCGCAATCCAAATACCCCACCGCGCCAAAGAGCGATCAGGTTGACGATTATCCCGGCGTCAAAGTAGCCGATCCTTACCGTCCGCTGGAAAATCCCGACTCACCTGAATCGCGACAGTGGATTGAGGCCGAAAACAAAATCACGTTCGATTTTCTCAACACGATCCCGGAACGGGACGGAATCAAGAAACGGCTGACCGAGGTTTGGGACTTCGAGAGGTTCGGCGTGCCGTTCAAGGAGTCAGGCCACTATTTCTTTTCGAAGAATAGCGGTCTCCAAAATCAGAATGTCCTTTTTTCCGCAAAGAATTTTTCCGAGAAACCGCACGAGCTTCTGGATCCGAATGTGCTCGCGAAAGATGGCACTATCGCACTCGGCGGAATGGACGTGACCGAGGATGCGAAACTGATGGCTTACGGCCTCGCCACTTCCGGTTCCGATTGGCAGCAATGGAAAGTCCGCGACGTCGCCACCGGCAAAGATCGGCCGGATCTGATCGATTGGGTCAAGTTCTCCAACGTGTCCTGGAAAAAAGATGGCAGCGGCTTTTTTTACAGCCGTTACGACAAACCGGACGAGAAAAACAAACTTCGATCTCAAGTTTACAATCATAAACTTTTCTTCCATCAGGTCGGCACGCCCCAGTCCGAAGACAAATTAATCTACGAGCGACCGGACCAAAAAGAGTGGCTCTTAAATGCGGAAGTCACCGACGACGGACGATACCTCATCATCACGGTTCAGCGCGGGACCGACCCGAAGAACCGGATTTTCTACAAGAACCTGGTCGACCCTAAATCCAATGTAGTCGAATTACTCGACCAGGCCGATGCCGAATACGCATTCATCGACAACGACGGACCAGTCTTCGAATTCAAGACTGACCTAAACGCGCCGCTTGGCCGCATCATTTCGGTCAATACCTGCAAACCGCTGCCGGCAAAGGTTGATGAGCTCGTTCCGGAATCGAAAGACAAACTGGAAGCGGTCAGTAGCGTGGGCGACCGGTTTCTCGCGCTGTATCTGAAGGACGCGCACAGCTCGGTGAAATTGTTCAAGCGTGACGGTTCGTCAGACGGCGACATTCAACTCCCGGGCTTGGGAACGGTGGGAGGATTCACCGGAAAGAAAAAAGATCGGGAGACGTTTTACTCGTTCACCAGTTACACCACGCCGACGGAAATCTTTCGTTACGATTTCGACAAACGCGCGAGTGAACCGCTCTTCAAACCGAAAGTGAAATTTAATCCGGACGATTACACGACCGACCAAGTTTTTTATAAAAGCGCGGACGGCACGCGGGTGCCGATGTTCATCTCCTACAAAAAAGGAATGAAACGCTACGGCCAGAACCCGACCTACCTTTATGCCTACGGCGGATTCGACATTTCCCAAACGCCAACTTTTAAGCCTGAAAATCTTGTTTGGATGGAAATGGGCGGCATTTATGCAGTCGCGAATCTGCGGGGCGGTGGCGAGTACGGCGAGAAATGGCACGAAGCCGGAGAACTGCACGTGAAACAGAACGTGTTCGACGATTTCATCGCCGCGGCTCAGTACCTGATCGACAACAAGTACACATCGACGCCGAAACTCGCGATCGGTGGCGGCAGCAACGGCGGATTGCTGGTTGGCGCATGCTTAACGCAGCGGCCTGATCTTTATGGCGCGACGTTGCCGGCTGTCGGCGTGATGGACATGTTGCGGTTCGAGAAATTCACCATCGGCTGGGCCTGGACTTCCGATTACGGCAGCGCGCAGAAGGCGGACGATTTTCCATTCCTCTACGCCTACTCACCGCTGCACCACATCGCGAAGGATTGCTGTTATCCGCCGACGTTGATTACCACCGCTGATCACGACGATCGCGTGGTGCCGGCGCACAGTTTCAAATTCGCCGCGACTCTTCAAGCTGCGCAAGGTTGCGACAAGCCAACCCTGATCCGAATCGAAACCAAAGCCGGTCACGGCGCGGGCAAACCGACAACGAAAATCATCGAAGAAACCGCCGACCGCTGGGCTTTTCTGGTCAAGGAGCTCGGCGTGAAGGTTACGAAGTAAGGTTTCGGGGTGTGCTAACCCGCGTTCCCGGCGGGAATCGAACCCACATTTAAGGTTTAGGAAACCCTTGTTCTATCCGTTGAACTACGGGAACTTCTTCGCAAGTCTGAAGGTAGAAGATGGAGGATGAAAATCCAGAAACCAGATTTTCTTGGCGGTATCACGTCCGATTACGTAAGATTCTTCGAATCTTTGTAAGATATGAAAACATCCCTCAGACTTCTGCTGTTATTCGCAGTCCTTACCTTGATCGGTTCAGTGCACGCTACCGACATCGTTAGGATTCCGCCGCAGTACAAAAAGGATACGATTGCTGCTCCCGATCCTGAATATCCCATGAAGGCGCAACATCTCGGTTACCAGGGTCAGGGCATCTATCGACTCATGATCAACGATAAGACAGGAGTTGTTGATGAAGTGAAGGTGATGAAGACGACGGGCCATCGCGAATTGGACGCCAGTTCGATCATGACCTTGTTCAATTGGAAATTTCATCCCGGTATCAACCACCGCGATCTGTTGGTCGTATTTCAGCTTACGGGTTGGACGCGCGGACTCCATTGATCAGCGGTCACAAGTCAGCGGTTACAGATCAAGTAATCAGAAATAGTCTGTCCACTTCACATGCTCAGCGACTAACGTTGAGCTGATGGCGCCCAACGAATCCAACCTGGCAGCGGTGCAAACCAGCACGGCCCGGCGATATCGATATTTCCTAGATATCGTCATCTTGATTGCCACGTTGTTCGGAATCGAAGCGGCGGCGAGGGTCATTTATCTGCCGAAAACGGAGGAGGCCGGTTATGTGTTCGCGCTGATCATCCAAGTCATCGAAGTCGGTGTCGCGTGTGCACTGATTTGGTTTCGCGGGGAACGGCTGGCTGACATCGGATTGAAGCGACCGCAAAGCTGGCCGCGCACAATCGGGATCGGAGTTGCGTTTGCAGCAATTTCTTTCGCGGCGATCTATTTGTCGGAAAGAGCCGGATTTCATCGCGAACTTAGTCGCTTCGCCGGTTTGCAGGGAAATCTGCGCCTGACCTTAGTCGCCGCGTTTTATGTCCTGCTAGGCGCAGGGTTCTACGAGGAATTCATGTTTCGGGGATTTCTCATGCAAAGTCTGGCGATGTTCTTTGGAGGACGCCGCGCCGCATTGTGGTTGGCGTTAGTGATTCAAGCGCTTTTGTTCGGAGCTGCGCACGCCTATCAGAATCCTCTTGGGATGTTGATTACCGGCACACTTGGATTTTTGCTCGGCCTCCTGGTGATCTTTACCGGACGAAATCTTTGGGCGGCAATCATCGCCCACGGTCTTTTTGACGCCAGTCGCACGATTCTTTTCTATTTCACGGGACCGCCGCACGGCTGAAAAATCAAAGTTGCTTTCGCTGCTAAGAAGTTGTTTAGATGAAGCGACCCCCCTATGAAAAAATATCTGTTGGTTGCGCTAATCGGGATTGGCTTTGTTGCGAACGCGGTCGCCGATATCCAAGATCCACCTGGTAACGATTATGGACCGACGCGCAAACTTGGGCGCGGTTTGTCGAACTTGTTATTCGCGTCGTCGGAACTGCCGGACTCGGTTTGTAAAGTGGGCAAGACGGAAGGCAACGTAGCAGCCGCCAGTTATGGAGTAGTGCGCGGTCTAGGACGTTCGACAGCACGGCACGCCACCGGTCTCTTTGAGATTCTCACGTTTCCGTTTCCAATCTGGCAGCACAGTTACCGGCCGGTTCTGCCTAACGACGTGGCTTGGATTCATGCGGGTTATTCTGAGTTTGGGCCTGAGCTCGGCAACGAATCGAAATA
>DATINV010000054.1:0-8048 GCA_035473775.1 Chthoniobacterales bacterium | reverse complement strand
CGGCACTTCCGCAGGGACGTCCTCGGCCTTGTCGGTGATCAGCTTGCGCAGAAACGGAATCAGCGCGACGAGCGCAATGCCGACCGCGAGCGTCCCGATTCCAAGCTCGGTGAAAAGTTTCGCGTAACCTGCATTCGTTGCGGCCGGTGTGGTCCCGATCGGATTGGGAATCATTCCCGAAAAGTCGCCGGCAAACAGCGACGCGAGACCTGTCCAAAGCATCCAGCTCCCCATCATGATGCCTTGATACTGTCTCGGCGCGAGTTTGCCGATCATCGCGTACCCGATCGGAGAGATAAGCAGCTCGCCGATGCTTTGCAGTACGTAACTCCAGAATAACCAAGCGAACGCGCTCTTGCCGTCGCCGGCCAACTTGACGCCGAGCGGAAGAATAAGAAACGCGACCGCCATTAACAGCAGCGATGCCGCGAACTGTTTCGGGATGTCGATGCTCCAACCCCGCGCGCGCATGCGCGTGAACAGCGCAGCGAGCACCGGCCCGCCGATCACGATGCAAACCGTGTTGATGTTCTGGATCCATTGCGGCTGAATTTGGTTCGTGCCAGTCACTCTTTCGATGATGCTCTGAAGTGATTGCGGCAGAATTCCAACGTCCTTGATCAGCAGATCAACATTATTGACTGCGAACAACATCAGGCCGCTCGGCGCCATTTGGTAAAGCGACCAGAACATCAGCGAGCCAACAGAGAGAATTACGTAAGCCGTCATGTTCCGCTGCTCGCGGCGATCCGAGTGGCGGACCGTGAGATAGATCAACATTAACGCGACTGCGCCGCAGATTGCTTTGATGATTAGCTCGGTTCCACCCGGCCGCTGCAGCATGAACCACACAACGGGAACGAGTCCGATAAGAATTGCGATGCCCGCGAGATTGCGAAGCCGGAATTGCTTCGGTGTTTTGTCCAGCAACGGCGTGTTGCGATCGCTCAGCGTCTTCCAGTTGAAGAAAGCAAGAACGATCGCAACGAAATTGCCGAGCGTCGCAAAGATAAAAAGGCTCGCGTAACTCTCGGTCCCTTGGAAATGCCCGGCAACGCTGAACCCGACGAAGAAACCGACGTTCATGCCGGCGTAGTTCCAAAGAAATGCCCCTTCGCGGCGCGGATCCTCCGGGGTGAACCGCTGCGTCAGCATCATATTAATACAGGTGACGTTGAGTCCGCTTCCGGTGAGGAAAAGGGCGAGGCCGACGTAGAACAACGCGAGCGTGCCGGTCGCGATACAGGCGCAGCCGATCACTTGCAGCGCCATGCCGCCGACGAACAGATTGCGATTCGACAGAAACCGGCCACCCAGATAACCGCCAAACAGGTGTAGACCGTAGTTGAACGCGCCGAAAACACCCATCAACGCAGTGGCCTCTTTCACCCCAAGCTGCAAATGCTTTGTCGCGTAGAGAACCAGGGTTGAATAGAGAACGGCGAATCCGAGCGTAGCGAAGATCTGGATAAAGAACAGCGCGGCCGTTCCCTCCGGCGCTGCGGAGAAAACACGAGATTTCATGGAGTGACGAGCGACACGGGACGGGTGACGAGATCAAAAGCCGATCGGATCTTCATATCCGAATTCACGACTTTCTAACAGGAAAATTTGGTTTTGGCTCGCTCAACCCTTCGGGTCATGTCAAGCGGCTCGCAGTTTACGAGCTAATCTTCGCTAACCTCTTACCTCTTCGCCGACGTTAGTCGGACGAATCGCGCCGTAGTCCCGCGGCCGCGGGACGAAGGCGGATGACTTCACGTCACTTGTCACAGAACACTCGTCGCTAGCTTTTCTCACCTTCGCTTCGCTCGATGAAATCAGTTCCGCCGGAGCGCGCCGCAGACCACTGGTTAGGCCAAGTTTTGACAAACTCCAGATCAACCACTTGGTCGGGTCCCACTGCCAGGGTTTCACTCCGTTGCGATAATCATAGTGAAACTCGTGATGATAATTGTGATACCCTTCTCCACCAGTAAACAAAGCTAACAAGAACGAATCGCGCGCGCTGCATCGGGTCGAATACGGCCGGCGCCCCATGGTGTGGCAGGCGGAGTTGATCAGGAATGTGCCGTGTTGGAGCACGACTACTTTTGCGACGCCGCCGATGAGAAAACCACCAAGCGCGCCGATCCAACCGTCCCACAACCCGCCGAGCAGCGCTGGCAGAGCAAAGCTCATCAGCACCGCAAGTAGATGAACATGGCGATGTTGCCACATCACCAGCGGATCTTTCTTAAGATCGGCTACATTATCGAACGGCGGTTGCGGCCAGAGTTTGAACAGAAGCCAACCGATATGCGCGTGGAAAAAACCCTTCGTGATGTCGTAGGGATCATCGTCATGGTCGACATGTTTATGGTGGCGGCGGTGTTCGCTCGCCCACATCAGAACTGAATTTTCAAACGCGCCCGCGCCGAAAATGAGTGTGAACAAACGCACCGGCAGCTTTGCCCGAAAAGTCGCGTGCGAAAACAGTCGATGATAACCAAGCGTGATACTGAACCCGGTTGCGATCAGTAAAACGCCGGCGACGGCAAAGTGAAACCAGTCGATTCCGAAATGCCAAAGGTACCAGGGCACCGCGGTGAGAGTGAGAATAAATGTGCCGATCAGGAACGTGCTCGTCGTCCAATTAACCCGATCGATTGGGATTCGAAGCCGCAACACGTTATTAATTATCTACTGACTTTTGTGCCGGTCACCCGTCACTCGTCACATGTCACTTCAAGTCGTCGGACGACCAAGTATGACATCCTCTTTCGTCCAGGTGTGGACTTTGCCGCAATGGACGCAGGTAAATTTCTGCGGTTTCACCTTCGCTTTCGCCCAAAGTTTTTCGTCAATCGTTCGACCGGTGTCGGTAAGCTTCGAGGTCGAAGGACACCGGACAAGCAAACTCTTGATGTTGGGCGCGGCTTTTTTGGGCCGAGGCCTCGGTGGTTGGAATAGATATCGCTCTGCCATTGTATTTAGAGTCGGTAAACGATCCGCGCCTTGTCGGTATCGTAGGGGGACATTTGCATTTTCACCCGGTCGCCAATTGTTAGACGAATAAAACGCTTCCGCATTTTGCCCGAGATGTGCGCGAGAACGGAGTGATCGTTCGCCAGCGCCACCCGGAACATTGTCCCAGGTAGCACTGACGTGATTATTCCTTCGATCTCGATCGCTTTTTCTGTGTCCATTTAGGAGACAGGATTAACAGGATTATATCTCGATTTCAAAAGCCCTCTCTTTGGGTCTCGTAGAAATCGGGATAGTCCTGCCTAGTTTCTTCTATCGACGAAAACCAGAGAATGAACGCTTCGGACCGCGGCCATTGCCGCCGCCACGCTCTTCGCGCGGACGCGCTTCGTTCACATTCAAGGCGCGATTGTTAAGCTCTTTGCCGTTAATTGCGCTCATCGCGGCTTTGGCTTGCTCGTCATCATTCATGGTGACGAACGCGAAGCCGCGCGATTTGCCCGTCATCCGATCCATCATAAGATGGACTTCGTTGACGGCGCCGTGTTGTTCGAACAGATCCTGAAGATCGTTCTCCGTGGTCTCAAAAGAGAGATTACCTACGTACAGTTTCATTGTGTTTTGAATTTGGAAAAACTAAGGAGCTACAGAGCCGTTCCCGGGAATCGGGTTTCAAACCACCAATGAGCGACGCTCACCTGACGATCTTCCGTGCAGTGAAGTAAACAGAGTAATCCAATAAGTGGGCACTTTCGCACGGATCCACCCAAACACAACCAGTTGTTTCCAAAGGCCTTTTCGGCCCTCAACCATCAACTAAACCATGGTATAGGTGATAATCGCAGCGACTTTTCCTGTGCCATCCTCCTTATCGAGGACCTCCAACTGAGCCTTGATCACGTAGGGCGCTTCCTTTGTCACCCACCACGTCGATTTTCCATAAAATTTGGTGGGCGTCTCAACTACCCATGTCTCCACTTTCTTTCCCGGACCGGCGTCAACGGTCTCACGACCTTTCACTCGGACCGGAACCCAGTCGATCGCCATCTTATTGGTATCAAAACTTGGAATCTCGGCGGTGTAACCATCCTTTAACGGCAGCGCCGACACTAGAATTCCATACATCCCGCCGTAAAAATCGAACACCGGTTGCCCGAGTTTCACGGTGGACTCCTCAGGAGTCGCGCCAGTCGAATCGGTGTGTTGATAGGTCGCGATCGAATGCTTGAATTCGACATGACGTATATTCCCGTTGTCGCAGCGCGAATAATCGAAGGAAAACGGTTCCATCGTCGCAGGATCGAAGATACTGACAAACGTCAGCTGAATTCGTTTCTTATCGTACTTGGCGATCTGCGTTCGTTTCAACGCGCGCCGTCCCTGGAAATCAATCGCCTCCATTGAATCACTCCAAGTTCCCGCGGGCTCAGCCGCGCCACCGGGCTTTTGCTGCGTAAACGTCCACCGGTTTGTGTACGGTTTTAGATGCGAGCCTGTTACGTTGGCATCTCCAACTTTCAACTTGGTAAACTCAGGCGTCGCAGTAGAAGACGCGTCGGTTTGAGCTTGCGATAGCTCACCGCCGAGAACAAGCAACGCAACACCCAAAGCAGGAAGACTAACGGTTTTCATAGATTCAGCCTCCAATCGATTTGAATGTGGATCTTGGCGCAAACAACTCAACCACTCAACGCCTCAACTTTCATGTAAGCGGTGTAACCGGAAACGCACAGCGCCAGAAATCCAACCAGCGTTGCGATAACTGCATCGTATCGACTCGCCCCACGCTCCTCAGGCATGAAGCGGATCGTATCGCCGGCGAAAGGCCTGTCAATCAGCCGGGTTTATCTCTCAACGACTCAGCTATTCAAGCCCGAGGTGGCGAAGTTCTTCCTTCGCGCACTGCTTGCAATTCGGACGCCATTCCCTGCAGCCGTGAAATAATCTCTTCCAAATTGGAGGTTGATGTACCGACCGAACGCTCAGTGGCTTCGCGTGTCAGCGTATCTCTCAGTTCCTGAAGATCACTTCTCAATTCGATATTTGCGATCACCAGCCGGCCCACAATTTTCAGCGCCTCCTGCTGCGCCTCGGTCAGGGTGTGAGGCTCACGATCGATCACGCATAACGTCCCGAGCAAATGCCCGTCCCGCGCTGCGAGCGGCGCGCCGGCATAAAATCGAATATGCAGATCCCCGGTCACGAGCGGATTCCGGGCAAAGCGTTCATCCTTGCTCGCGTCCGGGACCACAAACATTTCCGGCTGCATGATCGCATGAGTGCAAAAAGCCTGGGCCCGCGGCGTTTCTTGAACATCGAGCCCAAAACGCGATTTAAACCATTGCCGATCGGCGTCAATCAAACTGATTAACGAAATCGGCACACCGCAGATTAGCGCCGCCAATCTGGTTAACTCGTCGAAACGCTCCTCCGGCTTGGTATCGAGAATCTTATAAGCGCGCAAAACGCGCAGTCTTTCGGCTTCGTTTGCCGGCACAGGATAAGGCAGCGCCATACTTCTATCTTAGCGAGAACCCGCTCGTCGCCAATTAATCCTGTTTCAGCTCCTGCGTTTCAGCGCTTGGCGATTGCCGCTTCGCGCTTCCTAGCCTCTCGGAACGTGCAGCTTAAACTTATGCCATACATAGAGCACCAGCAGGGCGCCGAGGATCGAAACAATGATGCCGGCCGGATGAAACCTTGCCCCTGGACTTGGTCGCGTAAACAGATGCGTCACCAAACCGCCGACGATCGACCCAACCAACCCGAGGACGGTCGTCCAGAGCAACTCCATGTGCATGTGCATGACCGATTTCGCAACGAATCCGGCGATTAACCCAACGATAATGTACCAAATAAGATGAAACATGTTACCTCCTGATCTGAGTCAGCTTTAAAGAACAATCGCATAGCATAAGAACTACTATTAATGCGATATCAAAGTGAGGGCCCCAGTTGCCTTTTCCTAATTCTTAATCCTTACTTAATCAGAAGGCGCTTACTTTCGCTGTCACGTTCAGTTGCTTGCCGTTTCGCTCCAACGTCAGCAGGTGTGTGTCGCCGGGATTACCGTGCAGAGCCTTAAGCACCGCGCCGCGGGTGGCGTTGCTTACATCAAGATGATCAATTTTGAGCAGCGTGTCTCCGACTGCGACTCCGTTCACGGTCGGGTGTTCCTCTTTCAATGCTACCCCAGAAACAAAATATCCTTTCTGTCCGTCGTGCGTCTCGAGAGTTATTCCAACTTGGTTCAGATCTTTGTCATCGATCTCGTTCGCGCGCTCGAAATAAATTTCCTTCACCGGAAAATCGAACGTTACGCGAAAATTCTTCAGCACATTGCCGCCGATCCAGCCAATGACAGGCTGTGGCGTTTTCTTCGAGTACCAATCAAAGAAGTTACCCGAAACAATCTCTTCGCCGGGCGCTGGCGGAAATGGCGGAGCTGCCCGTTCAATGCCAACCACCCCGACTTGTTTGAGCAACAAAGATCCAAGTCGCATTTGCGGTAAGCGCAAGATAACGGCATGCGCTTCCGCCTTATCCGGTCGCATTTGCATGTTCGCCTCCCCGACAGCGCCTACGCCTCGTTTCCAATCAGGATGTTCTTCTATCCAGCGCACCGCCACGTCATGGCGAATCCAGGTATAAGCCGACCCACAATCGATCGCTAATGCGTAGTCGTGTCCCTCGATTTCCGCCGTCACGGATACAAGACCGGTCTTTGAATTCATCCTGCAGGACACGTCATCGCCTCTCGGCTTGAGCGTAGCCGGCTTCGCCATCGTTAGGCTGTGATTGGCATAGTCGATGACTACCTGATAATCCTTCATCACGCTGCCAGGTAAAACCGCTTCCACTTTCAAGGTGCGTTTGCCGTCAGGCCCAATCGTGCCTAAGCCGGTATCAGTCTGAACGTCCGACGCTGGCACGTTGATTTCCAGCGCGCCGATTCGAACTACCGCGGACTTGCCTTCATCGATCTGCAATTCCTTTCCCAGGGATTGTTCCAGCACGAGCTGAGGGGTGCCTATATCGACGAACGCGATTGCCTTTCGCAACGTTCCATCAGGCCGCACAAACTCCAATTCGGCGAAGATGCGATTGTCATCGAAGATGAAAGGGAGTGCGCCGCTCGATTGCGTTGCGGCCGCGAAGAAGTCCAGACTCGAACCTTGAACGGCGAGCAGGAGAAAACAAAGGCCGACCTTACCCATTGCTCGCCAATATCAGACGATTACTGGAACGGCAATCCTCGCTCACAGGTCAGACCCTCTTGATTCTTAATTCTCCTGTTTACCGCCCGTTGGGTGTCACTTTGTTGCTTCGAGCACCGAAAAGATATTTCCAGCCGGATCTTTGAACCAGGCGATGGTCGGGCCGTTGCCGCGCATGATCCCTTTTTCGTCCGTCTTCAACTCGCCTTGATTGTAGTGTTCGAACTGCACGCCGCGCTTTTTCAATTCGTCTACCGCAAGGTCGACATCTTCCACCGGAAAATTCAGAACCGTGAATGTCGCCGGAACATGGTTGGGCTTCGGATAAATGAGAACGTTATTACCGCTCGCGAAATGCAAGGTCAGTAGACCGTGATCTTCCGAGACCTTCAGCCCCAATGTTTCGCGATAAAACCTTTTCGCTTTCTCAATATCAGGCGCGGCGAAACCGCTGAATGCTTTGCTCTCTTTTAACATGTCAGTCTTCCTAATCTACGCTCCCGCTAGTGCATCAATAGTGAACCCGGATTTAGTTTGCCGCACCGCGGCATGATTCTAATTTTTAGTTCCTACTTTCCTTTGCTCGTCACTCGTCACTGCCGAAGGCCGCGTAGCGCAGTTTTACGCGGTCACTCGCCTGTCACGCCGTAGGTCAACGTAGGCGGCTGCTCTCTGCTTTCCAATCTCGTCACTTGTCACATGTCACTTGTCACTTCTTCGTGAGTCCATCGCGCCAGGCCATCACTTCGAGTTCGACCCGGACCGCGTCCTCAACTGGAATCACCGGTCGCGCGACGGGTTTCTGTTGAGACCTTGATGGCAGCTCATCGACAGAATCGAAATTTGAAACCTCTTTTTCAAGCA
>DATINV010000053.1:0-2893 GCA_035473775.1 Chthoniobacterales bacterium | reverse complement strand
TAGGGCGAACCCAAAAAGGCTTTTTCGCATGAGAGGTTAAGGCGTCTAAAATTAGATGCGCAAAGGTTGAGGCGTGGATTCAATCAGTGCTAATTCATCTTTTAGCACTGCTGAAGGACCGGCAGTCCTTCGATTGGCAGTAGTCATAGATTTTACTGTAGAGTTGCAACCACGCTCTCTGTTCTTCAGGCGAAAGATATTCCATGATCTTCATCAGGTTACCGACCATTTCCTGACGAATGCGTCGGACCAAAGCCGACCCTTTGGGGGTGATGCAAACCATTACTTTGCGCCGGTCGTCGCGCGCGATCGATCGGACCACCATTCCCAGATTCTCCAACCGCGCCACTAGTCCGCTGGCCGCCGCGGTGGTATGGCCCATTCTCTGCGCGATCGCCGTCATGGTCAGCACTTCCTTTTGGTCGAGATAAGCCAGGAGGAAAAACTGCGGAAAAGAAACGTTGCCCGGCGCGAGCTCCTTGGAGAGGTGCAGAACAAAACAACGCTGCATTTCCATAACGATGTGGGAAAGCCTCTCGGCGTCAGCACGGATTTGATTAGGCGAACTTGGTGCGAACGCTGTTTCCGTGTTCAAAGCGATCTAAGCTAAAATGCGCCGCTTTCCTGTCAAACCCGGTTGCAGGAAAAGCATCACCAGATTTCCACTTCAACAAGGTCGCCGGATTTGAGATTTTCGCCGGGATCGAGGCGCAACAGCGCATTCGATTGGCTCAATCCGAAAAGGGCGTGCGATTCCTGGCGGCCAATGGGCCCAAAAGTTCCATCCTCAAGTTTCCCGCGGAAGTAATGCGCTCGTTCGCTGTCATTGCTCAATTCTCCGCCTAATCGCGCGGGAACCTTCTGAAGGTCGCGGTTCGCTGCGCCCGTCATTTTCAAAATCGCCGGACGAACGAACTGCAAAAAGGTCACAAAGGCCGACACCGGATTTCCGGGCAGGCCGAAGACCAGCGCTTGGTCGAGCTTCCCAAACAAGAACGGTTTTCCGGGTTTGATCGCGACCCGCCAGATGTCGATCTTCGCGCCAAGTTCACGCAGCGTTTGTTGAACCAGATCATGTTCGCCCACAGAAACGCCACCGGTCACGATGACGATGTCGTTCTTGGCGCCGGCCCGAAACGCTTTTCGCAATGAATCGGCGTTGTCATTGCATTTTTCGCTCGCCGAGACTTTTGCCCCCGCGCGCGCGAGTAAAGCTTGGAGCAAGATCGAATTGCTGTCGTAAATTTGACCGGGCTCCAACTTCGCCCCAGGCTTGGCCAACTCGTCTCCCGTCGAAATAATTGCAGCACGAACTTCACCGCCGACTGAAATCTCGCTAAATCCTTGCGACGCCATTAGTGCCGCTGTCGCGACGGTGATCCGCTCGCCCGCGCTTAAAATTTTCTGGCCTTCACCAAGATCGCAGCCGCGCGTCCGGACAAAGTCGCCGGCTTCAACATCCGTATTCACGACGATTTCGTCGCCATCGCGCGTGACATCTTCCTGCATTACGACCGAATCCGCGCCGATCGGGATTGGTGCGCCGGTGAAAATCCGGATGGTATTTCCGTTCGAAACGCGCAGTCTCCGATCAACACCGGCCGGTTGTTCGCCGGCGACACGCAAACGCGCTCCTCTTTTGCAATCCTGTGAGCTGACCGCGTAACCATCCATCGCCGAGTTGTCGAACATCGGGAGCGGTAGGCGAGCGAAATAATCTTCGGCCGCGAATCGATCCAGCGCCTCCAAGATCGCCATCTTTCGCGGTGCCGATGGCGTCACCGCTTCCAGGATCTTGATCCGCGCTTCGGCTTCGCTAATCATTTTTGGAGGAGACGCTGTTATATCTCGGGTTTGGAACGGGAAGCTAGCAGCTTCCCCTACAGCAATCTATTGCACGGTTTGGAATGGCGGTGAGGGAGGGATTACGCTCCCGCTAGGGATCCAATAATGTGCCCGACTTATTGAATTTCCTCCCCTCGCGAAAGGCTCGGTGAGGGAGGGATTCGAACCCTCGGTACCCTTTTGGGGTACGGCGCTTTAGCAAAGCGCTGCTTTCAACCACTCAGCCACCTCACCAAAATTCTCGCGGCGGACAATATGGCGGAGAATTACCGATTGCCAACCTTGCTCTTCCTCTTTGTCTTAATCTTTAGCTGAGACGGCAGACGAAGATTCAGAGGTAGAGGAAGAATCAACTCCCAGCTTCTTCGTTCTTGCGATTCAGCAGTTTACGAACCTATGCTGTCTCACGTTATGGACGAATTAGTTAACCTCGTAGTACAAAAAACCGGAATCAGTCAAGACGACGCACGGAAAGCCGTTGAAGTAATTGTCGGTGAGCTGAAGAGCAGACTCCCCGCGCCGATCGCGAGCCACGTGGACGCGTTTCTCGCCGGCGGCATGGGCGGCGGAATGAATACGCTGGCAGCCGAAGCCGGGGAAATGCTCAAAGGCAAACTCGGCGGTTTGTTCGGTGGCGGTGGAAAAGCCTGATTCGCTGATTTCCGGAAATCACAGCAAAAGCAAACGGCGATGAGATTTCGCTCATCGCCGTTCACTGATGGTAGATTCTAAGAGCCGGACACTATTCGTTCTTGGCCGGTTTGTAACCCGCTTTCATTGCGTCGGCCTCTTTCATGTATTGGCCCTTCTTGGTTTTTCCATAAAACCGGGAGCCTTCTTTGTGATAAATCTTACTTTCCATGTTCACCCAAACCATACCTGGACCGCCACCGGGAGCAGGCGCGGTCTTGGAACCGGTTTCGGTCTTGGCAGTCGCCCCGGCAGGTGCCGGAGAAGCCGAACTTTTCGGTTTGAACAGATCGGCTAACGTTTTGTGCGGCGATGCCGATGCTTGCGGTGCAGCCGCAGCTGTCGCCGGAGTCGCCAT
>DATINV010000052.1:0-3765 GCA_035473775.1 Chthoniobacterales bacterium | reverse complement strand
GCGGCGGCGAGGCGGGCGATTGGGATTCGGAAGGGACTGCAACTGACGTAGTCCAGCCCGAGCCGGTGACAGAACTTTACGCTGTTCGGTTCGCCGCCGTGCTCGCCGCAGATTCCTAGCTTGATTTTCGGCCGCGTTTTGCGGCCGAGATCACGCGTCATCTCCATTAACTTGCCGACCCCGCGTTGGTCGATCGATGCGAAGGGATTGGTGTCGACGATGTCGAGCTCGGCGTATTGGGGCAGAAAACTTCCGGAATCGTCCCGACTCATCCCGAGCGTGGTCTGGGTTAGATCGTTGGTGCCGAAACTGAAGAACTCCGCGTCCCGCGCGATTTCGTCCGCCAACAAACAGGCCCGCGGAATTTCGATCATTGTCCCAACCAGATAATCAAACTTGGTTTTCTTTTTCTTGGCCACGTCGTCCGCGACGCGATTGACGATGTCGATCTGAAGTTTGAGCTCTCGCGGGAACCCGACCAACGGAATCATGATTTCCGGTCTTACTTTTGTGCCGCTTGATTGCACTTCTGCCGCCGCTTCGAAAATGGCGCGGGCTTGCATCTCCGAGATCTCCGGGAAGGTGATCCCGAGCCGGCAACCGCGATGGCCGAGCATGGGATTGAATTCGTGAAGCTCGCGCACCCTTCGGGCGATTTGCTCGACTGAAACCCCAATTTTGTTGGCGAGCTCAGTTTGCTGGGCGTGATCGTGGGGCAAGAATTCGTGCAACGGCGGATCGAGAAATCGGATGGTGGCCGGAAGTCCATTCAGAGCTTTGAAAATGCCGGCGAAATCGTCGCGTTGATACGGCAACAGTTTCTTGAGCGCTTTCTCGCGCTCCTGTTTGGTGCCGGCGAGAATCATCTCCCGCATGGCGTCGATCCGGTTGCCTTCAAAGAACATGTGCTCCGTCCGGCAAAGCCCGATCCCTTCGGCGCCGAACGCGATGGCATTCGCAACCTGGTCTGGGGTATCGGCGTTAGTCCGGATTCCAAGGGTCCGGAATTCGTCCGCCCAATCCATCAGCTTGGCGTACTCGCGATAAGTCAGGCTCTTCTTCGCATCCAAACTGCGATCGACCAGCACTTGAATAATTTCCGAGGGCGCGGTGGTGACTTCACCTGCGAAAACTTCACCGGCGGTTCCGTCGATCGAAATGTAATCGCCCTGGGCGAGAGTGGTGCCGTTCGCGCTCAGAGTCCGCCGTTGATAATCAATTTGGATCCCGCTCGCACCGCAGACGCAAACCTTTCCCATTTGTCTGGCGACCAATGCCGCGTGTGATGAAACGCCGCCGCGCGAAGTAAGAATTCCTTCGGCCGCGATCATGCCGCGCAAGTCTTCAGGCGAGGTTTCGATGCGGGCCAGCACCACTTTGTCGCCTTTCTCCGCGCGTCTGACCGCTTCTTCCGCGCTGAAAACAACGTGACCAGACGCCGCACCCGGTCCGGCGGCGAGACCACTGCCAATTTTCTTCGCCTCCTTCGCTGATTGCCGATCAAAGATCGGTGCCAGCAGGTGGGCGAGTGAATCGGCGGGGATCCGGCGGACTGCGTCTTTTCTGGCGATCAGTTTTTCGTCGACCATGTCGACCGCGATTCGAACCGCGGCGTGACCGGTGCGTTTGCCGTTTCGAGTTTGCAGAATATAAAGGCGGCCGTCTTCGACCGTGAACTCGAGGTCTTGCATGTCTTTGAAATGTTGCTCGAGGATCTGGCGCACTTTCATCAGTCCTTTGTGGGCCGCGGGCATTTCCTTGGCTAACATCGCGATCGGGTGCGGCGTGCGCACGCCGGCGACAACGTCTTCGCCTTGCGCGTTGATCAAATATTCGCCGTAGAAAACTTTTTCGCCGGTCGCTGGGTCGCGAGTGAAAGCCACGCCAGTCGCGCTGGTGTCGCCCATGTTGCCGAACACCATTGTTTGCACGTTCACGGCTGTGCCCCAATCATGCGGGATTCCGTATTTACGCCGATACACAATCGCGCGGTCGTTCATCCACGAACCGAACACGGCGCCGATCGATCCCCACATTTGTTCGCGCGCGTCTTGCGGGAACGATTTGCCGGCGCGCTCTTTAATTAGCGCTTTGAAACGCTTCACCAGTTCCTTCAAATCGGTAACCGTCAGGCGGACGTCCGGAAAATCGTGTTTGCCATAGCGCTCGTCTTTCAAATGTTCGATCGCGCTTTCGAACGGTTCGTGGTCTTCTCCGGGGCGCTTTTGAACGCCCATCACGACGTCGCCGTACATTTGGAGAAATCGTCGATACGAATCCCAGGCGAACCGCGCGTTGCCGGTTTTCTTGGCCACGATTTCCACGACCTCGTCGTTCATCCCGAGATTGAGGATCGTGTCCATCATTCCGGGCATGGAGTCGCGCGCGCCGGAACGAACCGAAACCAACAGTGGCTGATCTTTATCGCCCAGTTTTTTGCCAACGGATTTTTCGACCTTGGTCAAGGCCGCTTCAACTTCGGCTTTGAGCTGCGGCGGGTAACTGCGGTTGTGCGCGTAAAAGTAACTGCAGACTTCGGTTGTCAGGGTGAATCCAGGTGGCACCGGCAATCCGATGCGTGTCATCTCGGCCAGGTTTGCGCCTTTGCCGCCAAGTAGCGGTTTCATTTTGCCTGTGCCGTCCGCTGCGCCGTCTCCAAAGTAATAAACGTACTTCGCCGTTTTCGATTTTTTCGTACTTTCTGTCCGTTTCGACTTTCGCGCCGTTTTTTTACGTTTCGTAGCCATGAAATCTCCGCGAAGGGGAGAGTGGCCAACCTAATTCGGCGCGCTTGCGTGTGTCAAAGGTGGATCGCGGTCTCCGGACCGCGATTTCGACGGCGCCTAGTTTTAACGCGCTCGGAGAGCGCGTTCCACCACGTTACGCGGGCGTGATCCGTTCCGCGTGTTCGATCACGTCATCGATCGCGGCGGTGAAATCTTCCACCCCCGTGCTCGGTATGATGATCGTATTGCGGCGGCCATGCGCTTCCTCCGTGATGCGGAGAAATCTGCCGCGGTCGTTCTCGCGGAATTCCACGTGGAAATGTTTGCGCTCGATCTGCAGCTCCCTCGCCTCGATGAGATTGTCCATTTATTGAAAAAGCGGCGGAGTTTAGGCCAGTTACGAGGAAAAAGGGAAGCAGATATTTTGGGTCAAAAAGAGCCCCTGTGAATATCTTGTTAATAGCTTTTTGCCGCCTGGAATCAGCGGCCCCGGCCCTGCTTTTTGGGGCGTGAATCGGCGATCGCAAAATCGATCTGTTGCTTGAAAGTATCCACCCGGGCGACGAACACCTGGATTTGATCGCCGATGGCGTATCGCCGGTTGGTGCGCCGGCCGATCAGGCGCCGTTGGGCCGCATCGAAACGATAGAAATCGTCGGTCAACGCGGAGACGTGGACGAGACCGGTCATAACCGCGTCCGGCAGTTCCACCACCATCCCGTAGTTTCGAACATCGACGATGGCAGCGCGGAAAACCTGCGGGTTTCGGGCCTCTAGTTGTTGTTGGAAAAACTGGAGCTTCTTCAAACGGACTGATTCGATCTCGGCATCGGCCGCGTTGCGTTCGGTATCTGAAATGTGGCCCGCCAATGACTCGAGCTGGCCGACGTCGAGCTTCGATCGCCGCGATGAATTTTGTTCGGCCAGGGTTCGATGAACAATCAGGTCGGCATAACGGCGGATTGGGCTGGAAAAGTGCAGATAGTTGGTCTTGGCCAGCCCGTAATGTCCGAGGGGTTGAACGGCGTAACGCGCGCGC
>DATINV010000051.1:0-3260 GCA_035473775.1 Chthoniobacterales bacterium | reverse complement strand
GGGATTGACCTCCCAGTCCATCCAAGGGTGAACCCCTTTTCGTTGGACTTTGCCTCCACGCTTCTTCGAAGCTTTGGAGGCAAGGGGATTCGAACCCCTGACTTCCAGCTTGCAAAGCTGGCGCTCTACCAACTGAGCTATGCCCCCGCACAAAGTTGATAGTTCATTGGTTGAGAGTTGAGAGAAAATCAAGTGCTTGCTATCAACTAAAGCGCCGCCAGGCGCGTTCCATGAACCATCAACTAATATGTCACCAAATCCGCACTCGTTGATCCGGAGCTACGAACATTTTGTCGGTCGGCTCGACTTTGAATGCTTCGTACCAGACGTCAGTATTCCGGGTTGGACCGATCACGCGAAACTGGCGCGGCGAATGCGGATCGCTTACGACCTGTTTCTTCACGTAATCGTCGGTGACTTTTCCGCGCCAGGCCTGGGCCCAGCCGAGGAACACGCGTTGATCTCCAGTGAATCCGTCGAGAACAGGCGACGGTTGGCCTTTGAGCGACGAGCGATACGCATCCAACGCGAGCGTCAATCCGCCAAGATCGGCAATGTTTTCGCCCATCGTCAATTCGCCGTTCACGTGCACTCCGGGAATCGGTTCGTATTTTGAATACTGGGCGCCGAGCATGTCGGCGCGCTTCTTGAACGTTTCGGCGTCCTGTTTCGTCCACCAATCGCGCAATGTTCCGGAGGCGTCGATCTTCCGGCCTTGATCATCGAAGCCATGGGTTAGCTCATGACCAATCACCCCGCCGGCCGCGCCGTAATTGATTGCCGGATCAGCATCCGCATCGAAGATCGGCGGCTGAAGGATTCCGGCTGGAAAAACGATGTCGCGGAGACTGCCGTTGTAAGCATCATTCGTTTGCGGCGTCATGTTCCAATCGGTGCGATCAACCGGTCCGGAGAACCGGCCAGTGTAAAAATCCCAGTCGAGCTGCGCGCAACGCTTCACGTTGCCGATGAGATCGTCGCCATGAATCACTAATTTGGAATAATCGCGCGCGTGATCCGGATAACCGACCTTGATCGTGTAGGTATCCAGCTTCTTGAGCGCTTCTTTCCTGGTGTCTGCGCCCATCCAGTCGAGCTTTTCAATCCGGGCGCGATAAGCAGCCTTCAAGTTCGTAACCAGATCCTGGATTTTAGCTTTGGCGTCGGCCGGGAAATATTTCGCCGTGTAAAGTTGCCCGACCCCGAAGCCCATCGTGCCAAACGTGCCAAAACGGTCGCCGACTCCGAAGTCACCGCCGCTCACGGCTGTAATGGCTCGCTTCCAGCGTGCTTGCTGTTCCTTCTGTCCGGAAAGCATTTTGTTGTGCAGCTCGAAGTAAGGTTCCGTGAACCCTTTCGAAAGATAAGGCGCGGCGTTGTCCGCAATGTGAAAAGCGTGCCACGCGCGAATCGTGTCGATTGACGCTTTCGAATACGCATCAACAATTTTGGGGAACGCGCTCTTTTCCGCGATGATGACGCGGCTCAGTTTGGGCATTTTTACTTCGACCAGAAATCTTTCCCAGGGAAAGCCGGGCGCGAATTTCTTCAGCTCCGGAATCAACATTGGATTGTAAATCGCGTTCAGGTCGCGCTGCTGCGCTTTGGTCCAGCTTGCTTCGGCGATCTTGGTTTCGAAATCGACAATGTCTTTCGCGTTCTTGTCAGGCTCGGGCCAATTCAACAGCTTCAAAACCGCCGCGACGTAGTTTTGATAAGCGGTCTTCTGGGCCGCGAAATCCGGTTTGAGATAATAATCGCGATCGGGCAATCCGATTCCCGCTTGGGTCAGATAAAATGCGTATTTGTTTGGATCCTTGAGATCGACATCGATAACTGGCGCAAAAAGAGAGAATTCGAAATCCGTCGCCGTTCGTCCCATCAGAGCGGCTAAATCGTCGCGGGCCCTTGCGTTTTTCAGATCATTCAGCTCGGGGTCGATCGCTTTCGCACCCAATTGCTCGGCTCCTTGTTCGTCCATGAACGAGTGGTAAAAGGCGCCGGCTTTTTCCTCGAGCGATGAGGGATTGACCGTTTGATTCGTGCCCGTGGATTCGAGGATGTCGCGCAATCGCTGCTCGGTCAGATCGGTCATAGCAAGTCGCAGCGAGTAAGCGGGTTTGTCCCCTGGGATCTGAGTCTTATCGATCCAGATTCCGTTGGCGTAGCGGAAAAAATCGTCGCCCGGTTTAGTTTTGGTATCCATTCCCGACAAATCTAGTCCCCAGGATCCGTATTTTAATTTCGCGGGCGGGGCGTCGGCGGCGGAGGCGAGGAGAGCGAAGCAGCAAAGAGCGAAGGGCAGGCAGCAAAGAGGGCGAAGAAGAGGATTCATATGTGGGACGAGAAGCTAAACGAAGTCACAAAGGTTGAGAAGCTGAGAGGTTGAGCCGTTAAGAACGTAACCGACAATGATGCCAGTCCGGCTCGGACCCGCTTCTACATCACGAAACAAACAGCAAATTCAGTGCGTTTTATGGCACTGGTTCAGACCAGCGTAAACGCGCGACTGAAGCCGCAGAACTTGTTCGAGAGCGAACCAATTGGGACTGAGCTCGCAAAGTTCTTCTTCTGCTTCCTGGAACATTCCGAGATCAAGATACCCTTCGGTGGCTAGCATCCGTCGCACATTTAGCGCGTCCTCTGGGCTAATAGATTTAGTGATAATCCCTCGCATAATCCCTCTGAGAGATTTGACGAGATGGGCGAGGCGGTTGTTCAACGGGAGATGTAGAGGCGGCCGTGTCGGCCGCAGTCCTTTCCTGAGCCGCGCCCGACAGGGGCGCCACTACACCGCGAAAAAGGAAAATGCCGTCCGGCGGTTGCCAGACGGCATTGAAGTCGATGTTGCAGCAAAGACTGAATTGTGCGTTATCCGCGTCATTTCCTTGGGCTCTGGTTTCTTTCGATTCCAAAGTCTTCACGGCGTGTCCGTTTGGATGATCAATTGATTCACCCAAAGGATTTAGCCGTCGACCTTTTCACAGAGGTCTGACTTCAGAGATCTGAGGTCTGACTTCTGGAAATTTCTCCTTAGAAAGGAGGTGATCCAGCCGCAGGTTCCCCTACGGCTACCTTGTTACGACTTCATCCCAATCACCATCCATACCTTCGGCGCCTTTAAGGGGCGACTTCGGGTACAAACGGCTTTCATGATGTGACGGGCGGTGTGTACAAGGCCCGGGAACGTATTCACGGCGCCGTAGCTGATGCGCCATTACTAGCGATTCCGGCTTCATGGAGGCGAATTGCAGCCTCCA
>DATINV010000050.1:0-73256 GCA_035473775.1 Chthoniobacterales bacterium | reverse complement strand
CGAATAAACCGAGCCCATGATGGCGTATTGCAGTAGATGTTCCGGCCGCGCATCGATATTTGCGCCCGCGTCGATCAAAACAAACACGTTTGTCTCCGTCGGCAAAACGGCAGCGATCCCGGGCCGATCGATTCCGGCCAGAGTCCGCAATTTGATCATACTCGCGGCGACGGCCGCGCCGGTGTGACCAGCGCTAACGATAGCATCGGCATCGCCGCGCTTGACCAAATCGACCGCGCGACTGACCGATGAATCTTTTTTGCGACGAACAGCCGACCAGGCTCGGTCGCTCATCTCCACGACTTGGGTGGAATGGACGATCTCGATCTTGCCGTCGTTGCAGCCGTGTTTTTTTAGCTCGGCCTCAATTTGCGGCGTGTCGCCTACCAGAAAAAGCTTGCTGATGTGCGGGTACTCGCGCAGAGCCATCACCGCACCGGGCACAAGGTGGGCCGGGCCGAAATCGCCGCCCATCGCATCCAAGGCGATCTTCATGAGAGGGAAACTTTGCGGATGTTAGCCCGCATTTGCAAAAGAAAACCGTCGGTCTAAGCCTTGCCTTCGACGGTCAATACCTGACGGCCTTTATAATATCCGCAGGAGGGACAGACCGTGTGACCGCGAACCGTGCTTCCGCACTGCGGACATTTGCTCAGCTGCGGACGATGCCAGCGGTTGGCCGCTTTGCGGGTGCGCAACCGCATTTTAGAGGTTTTACGTTTAGGAACTCCCATGGTGAGCGGAGTAGGAAAGCAGGAAATCGCAGAAAAACAAGTTGAGGGGTTGAGAAGTTGAGTTGTTGAGAGGAATGGCGAGACGTTCTTGCTAGTCTCAACGCTCAACAAGGCCAGTCCGGCTCGGACCTCAACCTCTCAACTTTGGCTTCAGCTTGTCCAATTCACCCCAATCGTGCTCCCGCTTCGCCGTGCTTTCTGGCTGAACCTTTTCCGTAGGTTTGAATTTCGTTGCTTTGCATACCCGAATGCCCTGGCGGTCGCAGCGCGGATGCGCAGGCAGATTCAAAAGAATGTCTTCGCGCATGAACGGCGCAAGATCCACCGTCTCCGGACCTTGCAATTCAATATGGAGCGCGAATGTCGGCACTTGGATCACATAAACAAACTTCTCAAGACAGGCGACGCAGCTCAGCTGAACCGGTTGATGGAGGGAGCCATTGGCCCAGAGCGCGCCATCGGCCATGCCAAGATCGATGTTGTATTGAAGCGGTCCCGCGCAGCGGACGCCTTCTGATTCGAGGCCCGGGATCAGGCAATCGTCTTCGCCTTCCAGATGCAGTCCTTCGGCCGGAATTTGTTTGAGATGAACCTTCATCCCCGAATCCTTACTTTTTAAATTTTTTTCCAAGCGCCGCCGCGACCACGCTGGGAACGAATTTCGACACGTCGCCGCCAAGCCGCGCAATTTCCTTCACCAAGCGTGAGCTCAAGTAGGTGTATTCCTCCTTCGGCATTAAGAAGATCGTTTCCACGGTGGCTTCCAGTTTTCGATTCATCAACGCCATCTGAAATTCGAACTCGAAATCAGAAACGGCCCGCAAGCCGCGGATGACGGCAATTGCCTGCTCTGCCCGCGCGAACTCCACCAGCAATCCGTCGAACTGCGCGACGCGCACGTTATCGATTTTACCCACAGTTTGTTTCAGCATGTCCAATCGCTGGTCGAGTGAAAACAGCGGCTGCTTCTCGTCGTTTTGTGCGACAGCGACGATTACTTCATCAAAAAGTTTCCCGGCGCGTTCGACCACATCGAGATGCCCGTTGGTTACCGGATCGAAACTGCCGGGATAAATCGCACGTTTCATCCTGCCAAAATTCAATCATCCGACCTTAAACATCAAATCCTCTCCAAGCCTAGGCATTCATTTGCCGAAGGGTGTGCGAGAGAGGAAGATTGTTGTCTGGCCCGATGATGAATCCGTCTACTTACAAGCAGATCGCGGTCGCCAGCACGTTTTCGCCGCGGTTCGAGCATGTCCTATCCGAAGCGAAACGGATTCGAGACCGTTTCGGCTCGACTTTGAGCCTGATCTACGTTGGAGAGCGTAGTGACGAGACGGCCAAGAAATTCTCAGCCATTCTCGATCGACTCAAATTGCCCACCGATTCGCCGGTTCATTACGGTCAGGGTGATCCGGCCGAGGGAATTTTGCGCGCCATCGCCGATAACGATGTTGATTTGGTTGTTGCCGGCGCACTGGAGAAGGAAGCGGTCTTGCATCCGTTTCTCGGAAACGTGGCTCGACGACTTCTGCGCGAAGCGCCCTGTTCGGTTGTGCTTTTCACTCATCCCGAGCTCGAACCTCGGCCGCTGCGGCGGATCGTCTTTGTCGTGAATTATTCAGATCACGCCCAGCGCGCATTCAAGGAAACGGTGAAACTCGCAGAACTGGAATCGAGCGAATATCTCTATGCCATCCGCGTTTACACCACGTTCGACGAAGTCCGCGCGTCCACTTTTGTCGACAGTGGCGATGGCGCACCGCGGCCGCGAACATTCGAAGAGGAGGAAGCAGCCCTCGAAGAATTCGTGCTCGCGGCTGGCGATACGCGTGTTCCGATTGATGCGCGTTGTATCCGCGGCAACACCGGCTTCGCGGCGTCAGATTTCGTGAAATCGGTCGAAGCCGATCTCCTGATCGTGCCCGTGCACAAAGATGAAAATTCCCAGGAGCGCTTGCCCAACCATCTGGCCTGGATCGCTGACGTGATTCCATGCAATCTCTGGCTTGTTCGCTAATCGAACCGGAAGAATTGTCCAGGAACGCAAGAAAGCTCGCCGCGGGAAGAGTCCGTTCGAGTGGCGGACAGGAACAACCATTTAGAATTCCTGCGTTCCTGCTTTCTTGAGATATCAGATGAATTCCGCGCCTGAATTTCACGCTTTCGGTCCGTCGCACCTCATCGTCATCTTTCTGACGTTCAGCGTGCCTTTTGGGCTGGCTTTGATCGTTCACCGAACGAAATCGCCGAGGCTGGAGCGCTCAATCCGGCTAACAATATGTTTTCTGCTCTTAATAAATTATGTCGCCTACGTTTTCGTGGCGCGAAACTTCGGTGTCGATCACTGGTACAAACTTCTGCCGTTACAACTCTGCGATTGGGCGATGATCGTGATCATCGTCGCGCTTTGGACCGGCAACCGGCGCTGGTTGGAAGTTGCGTATTTTTGGGGAATTGGGGGAACGCTTCAGGCCATTATCACGCCGAATCTGCCATTCGGGTTCCCAGATTTGCGCTTCATTAGCTTCTTCGTCGCCCACTCTGGAATTATCATCGGCATCGTTTTCTTAATGCTGATTTACGGATTTCGTCCGCGCGCAATCGGAATTCTGCGCACCTTCGCCTGGACCGAGGTTTATTTTATAGTCGCTTTCTCCGTGGATCTGATAACGCGCGAGAACTACGGCTTTCTCAGGCACAAACCGGAAGCGGCCTCGCTGCTGAACTTTCTTTCCGACTCGCGCCCGCTTTATCTTCTTGAGTTCCACATTCTGGCGTTTGTTTTCTTCGCGCTCCTCTACGCGCCCTTCGCTATTGTCGATCTTGCGAGGGGAAAATCTCTAAAGAACGCATGAAAGCTCGCCACGAGACGAGTCCGTCCGAGTGGCGGACAGGAAGGAACTCTTTAATATTCCTGCGTTCCTGCTTTCCTTGAGGATATGGCGGCAAAGGTTTTACGCGTCGGCAAGGTTGCGATCGGGGGAAAACGTCCCGTTTTCATTCTCGGCCCGTGCGTGATCGAGTCGGAGAAATTCGTTTGGCGCATGGCGCGTGAGATTTCCAAGATTTGCCGCGCGGAAGATGTCGACCTGATTTTCAAGGCTTCCTACGACAAAGCGAACCGCACTTCAGTGAAATCCTATCGTGGCCTCGGGCCGCGCGAGGGTTGCGAAATCCTAGCGGCGATTGGGAAGGAACTGAAAATTCCGGTGACCACCGATGTTCATTCTCCTGATGAAGCCAAACTCGCCGGTGGAATGATCGATCTCTTGCAAATCCCGGCGTTCCTCTGCCGGCAAACCGATTTGTTGCAGGCGGCGGCGCAGACTGGCCGGGCGGTCAACGTTAAGAAAGGACAATTCCTCGCACCATGGGACGTGAAAAACATTGCCAAAAAATTGATCGAGTTTGGCAACGATAAATTCTGCTTCACGGAACGCGGCACGACATTCGGTTACAATAATCTCATCGCGGACATGCGCTCGCTCTATTGGATGCGCGAGGCCGGTTATCGCGTCGTTTTCGACGCGACCCATTCGGTGCAGCGACCGGGCGGAGCAGGGGACAAGACTTCGGGTGACGGTGCCCTGGCGCCAATTCTGGCGCGGGCAGCCGTGGCCGCCGGTTGCGATGGGATTTTCATGGAAGTCCACGAGAATCCGCCGCGCGCGTTGTCGGATGCCGCGAATCAGATTCCGCTAAAGAATTTGCCGAAGCACCTGCGCATGTTAAAGGCTATTCATGCTGCCGTTTCATGACGGTCGCTCCGGAAATTGGGGCTTCGTTTTTTGCGGGTTGTCGATCTTGCTGACGTTGCTGATCGCCGGTCCGGCCATTGCCGCGAAGCCGAAAGCGAAGAAAGACAAACTCCCCTCGGCATCGGCGGCCGGGACACCGACCGACCAAAGTTTAACCAATATTCCGCTCCCGATCGGGCACGAAGCCAAGGGCCTCGTCCTTCCGGACTTCGATATTCAAGGCCATCTACGCGGGCGTTTCGAAGCGGAGACCGCGAAGCGTATCGACGAAGTCCACATTGGTTTCCATGCCTTGAAGATCACAACCTACACGCCGGAAAGCCAACCGGATCTGACGATCGAATTGAGCGAATCGATTCTGAATCTGAAGACCCGGATCCTGAGCTCGAACGAACGCAGCATGATAAAACGGGCCGACTTCAATATCGTCGGCGACTCGGTGGAGTTCGACACCAACTCGCGCGTCGGCAAACTTGTTGGCAATGTGAAGATGGTGATTACGAGTCAAACAAAACTGTTGAACAATCAAAACGAGTGAGCAAATCGGTTGTTCTTTTTATCAGCATCGCTTTGGCGCTGCCTTTCGTTTTGGAAGGCCAAACAAGTTCTCCGTCTCCATCTTCCGCGGGTAAGAAATCGGAAAAGAAGGAGAAATCGTCGCCTAAATCATCACCGGATAAGGCTCCCTCGCTGCTCGGACCGGTTAACTCGAAATCGAACGAGCCGATCACCACGGAGATTTACGCTGACGACGCGTTTTTTGATTCGAATAAGAATGTCGGCATCTTCAGCGGTCACGTGAAGGTGGCGGATCCGAGATTCACTTTGCAGGCCGACAAAATGACCGTTTACATCACCAAAGGAGAAAACCAGGGACTGGAGAAGTCCGTCGCCGAAGGAAATGTTGCGGTGGTGCGCGACCGGCCGGATCCCAATGGAGGTCCGCCAACACGCGCGGTTGGCCGTTCCGATCAAGCGACCTACGTTGCGGCGACCGGGGACGTGGAATTGCGTGGAACACCGCGAGTGCAGGAAGGCGTGAACACGCACATCGCAACCAGCCCGGATACAGTGATGGTAGTAAATCAAAAGGGGCAACTGACTACGCGCGGACCCAGCCGAACCGAAATCCGACAGGAGCCAAAAGCTGACGATCAGAAAGGCGAACAAAAGGACGAAAAGAAGGAAGACAAAAAGAGCGAAAAGAAAAACGGGACAAAGCCGGCGGGGTCGCCCCAAACTTGAGTCACATGATTAGTCAGTCTCCTGCTCAGTCGAGTCCCCAAGTGACCAAGCCACCCGCGGCGAAGGGCGAGAATGTAATCGAAACCGATCAGTTGGTGAAAATTTATGGCGGGCGCTCGGTGGTTAATGGAGTGAATATTAACGCGCGCGCCGGTGAAATTGTCGGATTGCTTGGGCCAAACGGAGCGGGCAAGACGACCAGCTTTTATATGATCGTTGGACTCGTTAGGCCAAATAGCGGTCGGGTGATGTTTTCCGGTACCGACGTGACGAATTACCCAATGTACAAACGGGCCCGGCTTGGGATGGGTTACCTGCCGCAGGAGGAATCGATCTTCCGAAAGATGACCGTCGAGCAAAATATCCTGGCCATTTTGGAAACGTTGCCGATTAACAAAGCGGAACGAAAGAACCGCTGCGAACAATTGCTTCATCAGTTCGGAATCGAACGAATTGCCAAGAACCAAGCGCTGACGTTGAGCGGCGGCGAGAAACGGCGTCTGACGATTGCGCGTTCGCTCGTCACCAAACCGAAGCTTCTCATGCTTGACGAGCCGTTCAGCGGAGTGGACCCGATCGCGGTCTACGATGTTCAGCAAATTATCGTCAATCTGCGCAAGCTTGGCCTCGCGATCTTGATTACTGACCACAACGTGCGCGAAACATTGTCCATCGTTGACCGCGCTTATTTGATTTTCGAAGGCCGGGTCGAAAGCGAAGGCACAAAAGACTTTCTCATCAACGATCCGATCAGCCGTCAGTTGTATCTGGGCGAGCGGTTCAAGATGTAACGTTCAGCGGGCGGGCTTTTCCCACTGCCAAACGGCCAGCCCGTTTTCCGAATCGACTGCATCACCGGTCTTTTTGAGTCCGCATTTTTCCAGGACACGGGTGGAAGCGTTGGTTTCGGCGAGAGTGTGTGCACAAATCGCTCTGACCCGCGGGTCTTTGGTCGCGAATTCGATCAAATACTTTGCCGCTTCCGTCGCATAACCGCGGCCCTGATACGTCGGCGCGATTCCATAAGCAATTTCAGCCGTCCCGTTTGAATCGGGCGGCCCTGGAAAACCGCAGGTCCCGATCAAAACATTATCGACCTTATGAATGATGGCGAAGCCGAACTGCCACGGGTCAGACTGTTTTCCATCTTCCACCCGGGTTTTGAAGTCAGCCGATGCCTCGAGTATTTGCTCGCGAATTCCTTCCGCTACCCGCAAGCCGGCGGTGTCTTCGAATTCTTTTTCGCTCCGAATTAGCGCGCGCAAATAGCGCGGCAGGTACGGAGTGATGATCAGATTCTCGGTTTGGATCGTCATGCCAGCGATTTTTCCAACGATGACAGACGCCTCGCACTTGCGACAGTTCGAAACCGCCCACGCAGTTGCGAGTTGGAAATCGCGACGCTTCCGCGTTAGAAGTTAGGCGTCAATGAGCAAAAGGACCCCGGAAACCAGCAATCGCGCGACGGGCAATCGACGAGGGAGCGTACCGGTGGTTACGGTGGAGAGTTTCTACAATTCCCACGCCGAAAAGCTTCAGATGAAGTTGGAAGGGCCGCGCATCGGGTTCCATCGGAAAATCCGCGAGCCAACCATTAATCGTCCGGGCCTCGCCCTCTCCGGTTTCTACACCTACTTCGCCGAGAAACGGGTGCAGGTTTTCGGCGCGGCCGAGCATTCCTACATAAAAAGCTTGTCCCGAAAAATCCGGGTGAAACGTTTTCGCGCTTTATGCGCGCGAAAAATTCCCTGCGTCGTAATTTCGCGCGGCTTTCATATCGACCCAGCGGTGCTCGAAGTTGCCGTTGAAGAAGAAATCGCTGTTTTTCGTACCCCCATGATTACGATGAAATTTATCAACGCCGCGACGATCGCGCTCGAGATGGATTTTTCGCCGACGGTGACTGAATTCGGCAGCATGGTCGACATTCTCGGCATCGGTGTTTTGATTCGCGGCGCAAGCGGCATTGGCAAAAGCGAAACCACTCTTGGCTTGATCGAGCGCGGATACAGTCTGGTAGCAGACGACGTAACCCGTATGACCTCGATTGAAGGCCGCGAATTAATGGCGACCGCTCCCGAGTTGACTCGCAATCACATGGAAGTGCGTGGCATCGGTATTATCAATGTGGCCGCGGTTTTCGGCGTTGGCGCTATTCGCACGGAAAAACGACTCGATCTCGTTGTGACATTGAAGGATTGGGACAGCGTCGAAGAAATCGAACGCGTTGGGATGGACCGCCAAAACTATGAGATTCTCGGATTGCAAGTGCCGCACGTGACGATTCCAGTTCGCCCGGGCCGTGACATCGCGCGGTTGATCGAAGTCGCCGCGATGGACCAAAAATTGAAAGGCCTCGGACATAACAGTGCGGTAGATTTTAATGCTAAACTGCTCAATCTAATGGAGCCAAGATCGACCAATGGGCCTGCTTAGTCGCCGGGCGAGCGATGCCTCGCCGAGCCAGAAAGTTGAGAAGGACGTGCCGGTTATCAATCGGCTAGGCCTTCACGCGCGCCCGGCCGCCATGTTCGTCCGCATTGCCAGCCGCTATCGCGCCGAAATCTGGGTGGGCAAAGAAGGGGAAGAGGTCAACGGCAAAAGTATCATGGGATTAATGATGCTTGCCGCCGGGCAAGGATCGACGCTCCATCTCCGCTGCGAAGGACCAGACGCCGCCAAGGCGCTGGCCGAACTTGAGGAACTGATCAATGCGCGCTTCCACGAAGATTGATCCCTCGATAGAATCGCACGCGGATGAGCGGCGGTAACAAGGAAATTCGGCTTCGTGGAATCGGCGTCTCGCCTGGGATCGCCCACGGCGTCATTCACGTCGTACGCGATGATCTCGACGATGTCGCTCGGTTTCGGATCGAACGGGCCCAAATCGGAAACGAGATTGCGCGCTTCGAAGCCGCTCTTGTCCAAACACGGGTGCAAATCCTCGAGATGCAGCAAAAAATCGCGGAAGCGATCGGCGCCAAGGACGCCGCCATCTTCGATGCCCATCTGCTCGTGGTCGAAGACCGAACCCTAATCGACGAAGTCTTGCGCCGGCTGGAGAGCGAGCCTTGCAACGTCGAGTGGATATTTCAACAAGTCGCCAGCAACTATTCCGAGACACTCAGCAAAATTGACGACCCATATCTGCGCGAACGTGCGCTCGATATCCAGGACGTCACCCGGCGAATTATTCACAATTTGCAAGGTAAGGCGCCTAAGCCGCTTTTGGGCACGGCCGAGCCCCACATCCTGATCGCGCACAATCTAACGCCGTCGGACACCGCTGGAATGAATCGACAACTTGTCCTCGGAATGGCGACTGATTTGGGAAGCCGCACTTCGCACACGGCGATCATTGCCCGTTCTCTGAATATTCCAGCGGTGGTCGGTTTGCATGATGCGACCCAGAAACTGGAGAGCGGCCAGCACGTTTTGCTCGACGGCTACACCGGTTTGGTGATTGTCGATCCGAATTCGGAGACGCTGGCTTATTACGGCGAAGTCCAAGTCAGGAAAGGCCAGGTCGCGCAAGCGTTGCGTCGACTCCGCGAATCCACATCGACCACTGCAGACGGCCGGCACATTGTGCTTTCCGCGAACATTGAACTCCCGAGTGACGTTGACGCCGTCAGTGAAAACGGCGCCGAAGGGATCGGACTTTATCGGACGGAATTTCTCTACATCAATCGCGATACACTTCCGACCGAGGAGGAACAGTACGACGTCTACCTGAAAGTCGCCGAACGGGTGCACCCGCATCCGCTAATCATTCGCACGTTCGATCTCGGTGGCGACAAACTCGCAGTCGGCGCGGTGGATGTGGGCGATGAGCTAAATCCCTTTCTTGGCTGGAGAGCCATTCGTTTTTGCCTCGAGAACATCGACATCTTCAAAACTCAGTTACGTGCGATCATTCGGGCGAGCGCCGTCGGTAATGTGAAAGTCATGTTTCCAATGATTTCCGGACTCGATGAATTGCGGCACGCTCGCCAGGTTTTAGAGGAATGTCGTAATGAAGTCGGGGCCGGAGCCGGCGGGAAGATGGAAGTCGGGGTGATGATCGAAGTCCCGAGCGCGGCGATTTCGGCTGATCTGCTCGCGCGTGAAGTCGATTTCTTCAGCATCGGCACGAACGATTTGATCCAATACGCCATTGCGGTCGATCGGGTGAACGAACGCATCGCCCACCTTTACGAGCCGACTCATCCGGCGGTCGTGCGTTTGCTAAAAATGATCGCCGACGCTGCGCATGAGAACAAACTGTGGGTCGGCGTCTGCGGGGAAATGGCGGCCGACGTCGCGCTGATCCCGTTGTTGCTCGGGCTGGGCATGGATGAATTGAGTGTGGGCACCACGTCGGTGCCGCGGGTCAAAGCGGCCGTGCGCAATTTGGCCTTGCCCGAATGCCGGACGCTGGTGGATGAGGCGCTTAAAATGCAGACTTCGTCTGAAATTTTAGGCCGCTGCCTGGAGCTGGCTACCAAACGCTACGGCGATCTTTTGGGCTGATATTCGCTAGGAATGACCAGAAGTACGCAAATAGTTGGCGACTCATCAGCCCTTAGGCACCTGTCGTTGCTGGCCTTGACGGTGCTCATAGCCTCCGGATGCAACGAGGGAAAACGCGGCTCAGTTTCACGCGACCAAATCGATAATGAAGTCAGGGCGGCCTTACTCCCAGACATTGAGACCTTGGAAAACCTGTACTATGACGTCGATCACACAACGGAAATATATAGTTACGAGCTGCCCGCCGGTGTTTCGTCTGTCAAAGCGCTGGCTACTCTTCGTTCGCGGCTCGTCGGATGGGAAATTGTCGAGGCTGGAGATTCTACACTCCTTGCAAAGAAACCGTTTAGGCAATTTTCGGTTATTTGGTGGCTTCAGATTGTGGCACTCCCGAAACAGCAACGAATCGTCTTTGGGTATAGAGAAGGGTCAATAAGGGAAGGGCAGCAAGAACGAGAAGACCTAGATAAATTAATTCAGGGTCAGCTTAAGGGTGATCACAATGGCTGAGGTAGGGGCGGTTCACCGAACCGCCCGCGGGCGATTGAGGTCAATCGCCCCTACCATTTCGAACACGTTCCTTTGGCAGATGTTGTTCTTTGATTAAGTTCCATCTCCTGCTCCATGAAGTTTTTGGCTCGCCTAAAATCGCGCGGAATAATGCGCAGCAAACTTTTCCGTTACGGCTGGAAGATCTCCCTCCTGCTCCTGATTGTCGGCAGTGGTCTCGCCTTGCTCATTTTTTATGGCGCCTGGGCCGCAAGCTTCGACATGAAAAAGGTCGGGGCCATGCCAGAACGCAACACCGTTTTCGACGTTGACGGGAAAATTTACAGCCGCCTTGCCGGGTCCAACCGGTTGCGCGTATCGCTCGATGAAGTCTCGCCGTATTTCATCGACGCCCTTCTCGCGCGCGAAGACACGCGGTTTTATCAACATCCCGGTGTCGATTGGCGCGGAATCTTGCGCGCACTGGTGCGAGATGTCTTGACCCACTCAGCCAAGGAAGGCGCGAGCAGCATTACTCAACAGCTCGCACGCAACAGTCTTCCTCTCGGCGGCCGCAATCTCAGCCGAAAACTTCTCGAAGCGATGGTCGCTTTCCGGATCGAGCACGAATTTTCCAAGAAGGAGATCCTCGAGCTTTATGTAAACCGGATTTATTTCGGCGCAGGGTGCTACGGCATCGAAACGGCATCGCAAGCCTACTTCGGCAAGCACGCCAAGGACCTGAATCTCCCTGAAGCCGCTTTGCTCGCCGGCCTAATTCGGAGTCCAAACCGTTTCTCGCCGCTAAAAAATCCCGAAGGCGCGGCCGTGGAACGCAACGCGGTTCTTGATCGAATGGTGGAGCTAAAAAAAATCTCCGCCGGGGTGTCCAACCAGGCCAAGCAAGCCAAGGTCAACGCGCACCCGAAACGGCTGCTCCAGATCCAGGAAAATTACGCGATGGATGCGGTCCAGCGTGATTTGAATCTGATAATGACCCAGGACCAGATCGACAACGGCGGATTGTTCATTTACACCACCCTCGATCCAAGAGTGCAGGACGCAGCGCAGCAATCGCTGGAGGCGCAGCTCACCAAAATCGAGCACCAGGGCAATTTCAATCATCCGGCGAAGGCGAATTATCATCCGCCGGCGAACGGCGAGGACTCGTCGATGCCATACCTCGAAGGTGCGGTCGTCGCGATCGACAACGCCAGTGGGGGAATTCGCGCGTTGGTGGGTGGCCGCGACTATTCGCAAAGCAAATTCAATCGTGCGTTGCCGCCGGCGAATCGGCAGGTCGGCTCCGCATTTAAACCTTTCGTTTACACCGTAGCGTTCTCGGAAGGATTGCTGCCGGGCGCGTCGATTAGCGACGGCCAAATTCAACCTGGCGAGATCGACGGCGCTGGAACCTGGTCGCCTGCGAATTCCGATGGCACCTACGGTGGAATTCAGCCGTGCTCGTATGGGCTGATTCATTCACGAAACACCATGAGCGTGCGCGTCGGCCAGTTTGCCGGACTTGATGCCGTCCAAAAGATCGCCGCGGCTTTGAATCTGAGTGACAACGTTCCGCGGGGTCCGGCCATTTACATCGGCTCGTTCGAAACGAACCTGAAAGATCTGACGGCCGCTTACACGGTTTTTCCGAACGGCGGCGTGCGTAAACAAGCTTACATCATTGAACGGATTGACGACCCCGAACATCGTCCGATCTATCGCGCATCGCACATTGCTGCGCCGGCGCTTGATCCGAGCGCGGCCTGGATGACTTCGCAGCTTATGGAGGAAGTTCTTACTCGCGGAACCGCCGCCGCGGCGCGCTCGTTAGGCTTTAAATTGCCGGGCGCTGGAAAGACCGGAACGACGAACGATTATAAGGATGCTTGGTTCGTCGGCTATACATCAACGGTGACCTGCGGGGTGTGGGTTGGATTTGATCAACCAACGACAATTATTCCCCACGGTTACGGCGCCGCGCTGGCGTTGCCGGTTTGGGTTCAAGTGATGAACAAAGCAGCGACGATTTATCCGCCCCTGGATTTGCAACCGACCATGCCGATCGAGCACGCGCTGGTCTGTTCGCTTTCCAATCATTTGGCGACCACCGGATGCGAGGCGGCCGGGACGGCATATGAAACCGACATTCCGGCAGATAAAGTGCCGACCGCTTCGTGCGAAATTCACGGCGGTGATCAAATGCAATTCGCTCAGAAGCTTAATCAGTTCGGCAAGAAGGCCTCCGATATTCCGAACAAATTTTTTCAATCGTTCAAGAAATTCTTTGGCGGAAAACCATGAATACGTCTCGACGCTATGACTTTGTGCAGGTTGACGTGTTTGCTCGGACGCGGCTCGCGGGCAATCCCCTGGCAGTTTTTGGCGATGCCGAGGGATTGAGCGACGATGAAATGCAAGCACTCGCGCGCGAGATGAATCTTTCCGAAACAACTTTCATCTTTCCACGCGAACCGCAGATCGAGGCGCGCGAAGGAATGAAAGTGCGCATTTTCACGGTAGCGGAAGAATTACCGTTCGCCGGACATCCGACGTTGGGCACGGCGCTTTATCTCTACGCCTTGCGCGGCCCGTCAGAGCAAATCGTCCTCGATTTGAAAGTTGGAAAAGTGCCCGTGCGATTCACGCCGGATTCGAACAATGGCGAATCCGATCACGTTAATGGCAAGATTTTTGGCGAGATGCGCCAGAAGGATCCCGAGTTTGGGCAAACCCTTTCCCGCGAAGATGTGGCGCGGGCCATTGGAATCGACGCCGATGAAATTGCCTCCGATTGGCCGTGCCAGATCGTTTCCACTGGATTGGCGTTCGCGATGGTGCCGTTTCGAGATTTGAAAGCGCTGGCGAATTTCAAGCCTGACATCGGCCGGGCCCTTTCGTTCCTCAAAGGAACCGGCGGTCGCTTTTTCTATTTCATCTGCCCGGAAGCCAAAGGAAAAGTTCGCGCACGAATGTTCTTTTATGGTGGCGAAGATCCTGCGACCGGGTCCGCTGCGGGCTGCGCCGCGGCGTGGATGGCGAAATACGGTGTCGCGAAATCCGACGAGCAAGTCGTTATTTGGCAGGGCGTCGAAGCTGGAAGGCCGAGCGAAATCTTTGTTCGCGCCAATTGCGAAGGCGATCGCATCACCAATATCCGAGTTGGCGGTTACGCGGCAGAAGTGCTGCGTGGAACGGTGACTCTGTGATTTTAGTCAGCCCGCCTCCGCGCAAGGCTGCGGCGGACGCTTTTATTTCGCAGTTGCGAAAGAAAAGCGGGTGAAGGGAATCGAACCCTCGTGTGCAGCTTGGGAAGCTGCCATTCTACCATTGAATTACACCCGCGGAGGAATTGCAGATTGTAGATTTCAGATCGCCGATTGCAACTCCAACCAACAATCACTGCCACGAAATCACGTCGTCAGAGTTCGTGAAATTCTTGTCATTCTTGTTGCCGATTTGTGTGTCCTTGCCCAACGACCAGCCAACCGCGCCTTGACGAATCTTATCCGGACCCGCACCAGTGTTCGCATTGTATGGATTGTCCACTTGGTTGTCGTAATCAGTATCGATTCTCACAAAGTAAGGAGTGCCCCACGGATCAAAATATTGTCCGGCGTTCGATCCTGTTCCCGCTACCCCGCTTCTCGGATTTGTTGAGTTCCTTACGTTTGGCGGGCTCATGAAAACGATGCCGCGTGTGTTATCGGTCATAGCGCCCGAGTTGCGCAATTCGTTAAACAATTTGTCGTTGGTGGTTGAGATACCGTAGTTCGTATCTGCGGGTGTAGTTGGGGTCAGCGGGTATTTCCCATACTCCGTGTAAAACGCAGTCACCGCGGTCACGATTTGGGTGAGGTCGTTCTTGGCCTGCACTTTCTTCGCCCGATCAAGAATGGATTGAACGGCAGGAAACAAGAGTCCTGCCAAAACGACGATGATGGCAATCACGACTATGAGTTCGAGTAGCGTGAATGCTCTCCGGTGGATACTGGAAAACCTGGAAGAAAATTCGTATCTATTCGTGTCCATTCGTGGTTAAAACCACTTCGCCATCTGCTCTGGAAACGGACAATGGGCGCAGTCGGAATTGTCCTGCAGACAAAAATCTTCGTAGATCTGTAAGAGGGCCTGCTGATGGGCAATCGTTTTGGTGAAACAGCGCCGGCGGGGATCGTCGCCGAACAAACGGGCGGCGGCAGTCTCGAGCCGGCGATTGCCCAAGCGCGCCGATCGTTTCGCGTATTCCGTCCAAACATCGCGATCTTCAGCGCGCCACAGCGGAAAGATGACGTTCGCCAAAATTTCCGCGGCGCGAGATTTTCCGATAAGCGCAAACGGTTCCGACGCGGGATCGGCGGTGAGGGTGTAGCTAGTTTTCCAAAATGGATGATCAAGACGTCCGAAGAATTTTTCGATTTCTGAGGCTACCGCCAGCCCGGTCCGGATCTTATTTAGCGAGCGGCGAAAGCGCGGCCATTCCCGTGCGAGAACGGCCAGCGCGGCGAGGCGTCGCTGCGGATGATTCGTGGGGCGAGTCGAACTGCCTTTCCAAATTTTCGCCGGCAGAATCAAGCGCTGCATCGCATCTCGATGCGGCCACCAGCGGTCCCACAATTCGCGGACATAATTGCGGCTCGATCCTTTGTAGACCGCGAGGTCCGGCATGTCTAAAAATCCAGCGAGCCCAAAGAGGATTGCTTCCGCGTCGTGCGAATGATTGCGCAATAAATTTAAAGACACGCGCTGCGCAATGAGCGTGAACGGCAATTTATTTTCTTTATAGCCGAGCGCGGCGGAGATTTCCTGAAACAACGCTTCATCACGGCCTCGGTCCGAGGTGCGAGCCGCACTGGCAGTGGACTGGCAGCTTTCAATTCTATGGCGGAGACGTGCAGCCTTCTTTTCCAGTCGGAACCGCGCGGCAGCGTCGAGCACGCTGCGAATTCGCTCTTCCGGGAGATTTTTTAGCGGCGCCTGACAACGTCCCGGTCGAGCAAGCGGAATATTCGCGCTGAACACTTCCGGCAATGTCGCCGGATCGATTCGCACCTGCGGTACATAGCGGTTCGACTTGGTGCGAGTGAAGAATTCGCGTTCGTTCTTGTCTACGAAGACGTGAAGGATGGTTTGATCGAAGGCCGGATTCGTTGAATGCCCGTGCGTTTCCCAATTTCGATCGACCAGATCGATTTCAATACAGCCGCGCCGGGGCTCTCCGTCATTCACGGAAACGGCGGCGTCTTTGAAATCAGGGCCTGCTTCGCGGTTCCAGGTCCCAAATTGAATGACCTCAACTTTATCTCCGGCGGTGCTGATAAAACTCTTGCCGAATTCGCCGGCAAACCATCGAGCCTGGAGCTCGAGTTCATTCGGCGTTCGCAGCGGAAGAAAAAGCGCACGCTCGCGCACACGGGTGGCGCGAAGCAATTCGAAATAGCGCAAGCCGTTCTGGAGGACTGCCATCTTCGGGGGAACATCTCAGTTGTAAGGCAACCGCAGCGGTTGCCAATTCCAAAGTTCAGCAAATCGAACTCGCGAAGCTCAACAATTAGGAAGTCACCGACGAGGCTTGCGGTTCCAGGCTGGACTCGACTCCTTCCGGACCACGCCGGCCGATCCGGTCCCGCAGATCTTCCACAATTTGCTCGACTTCATCCGCGCTCGATCTCGGGAATAGAAATAGATAGCGACCGCCTTTGCCGGAATCCGCGATGATGAGATTCTCGGAAAGAAACTTCGGCTCGCGGCCCACTGTTGTTCCATCCAGATCGATCGCCCGAAGGAATGGACGCCGGCCTTTGCGCGCGACGAACAGAAGTTTGCCCCGCTCCTCGTTCATCGCGACCAATGCACCGAAAAGATTTGCTGCAAGTTTCCCCGCGCGTCCGCTGACACACGGCACTGCCCAGGCAGTTGTTCCGCCGAGAACATCTTGCTTGCTGAAGATTTCGGCCAGATCGCTCGGGACAACAATTGGCAATTTTGTCGGTACACCGAAATAGGCTGGGACATTCAATTTTTTCCAGATCAGCCAAATCTTCGCTTTCATTGCGCGCAGAATTTTTGGCGCGAAATAAAGAAACGCTGCCATCGCGAGGGCAAAGACCGACAAGGCGACAATCGGATTGTGATAAATCAGGGCGAGACCACCAACGACTGCGACATCTTCGCCGACGCTCAGCGCGATATTGGAAAAGGGCTCAGGCGAGGAGTTGGCCGTGAGCCGCGTCGCTGCCTTTGCGGTGTGACTGGCGAGGCTCGTGCCGCCGGCGAGCAATCCAACAATCACGGCGAAGATCGGATCGGGATGACCAAGGACTTGAATGGCGAGGAACGCGCCGCCGATCGGGCGAATGACGGTGTGGACGGCATCCCAAATCGAGTCGACCCACGGAATCTTGTCGGCACAGAATTCGAGAAAATAGAGAATGCCAGCGACTGTAATGACCCAGGGATTGCCCAGGATTTCGAGCGATTGGTATTGAGTAGACAGGGTAATCCAATGAAAATGGATCGCGAGACCGGTCGCGAACACGGTGAGGTACAAGTTGATCCCGGCGAGCGCTGCCAGGCCGAGCGCGACAGCCAAAAGATTAAGTTGTTCCATGCCGGGAATATATGACGAAGTCAGGGATTACAAAGGCGGGCTTTTAGCGTTGTACCATTTGTAACCCTTTTAACTTCGCTGATAATCTGCCCCATGCTCGATATTCGACTAATTCGTGAAAAACCGGACTTCGTTCGCGAACGAGTTGTCACGCGCGGCGGCGATGACGCGGCGAAAATCGACGAGCTTTTGAAGGTCGACGCGGAACGGCGAAAGACCGAAACCGAATTGCAGCAGTTGCAGGCCGACCGCAACCGTCTGAGCAAAGAGATCGGCGCCAAGAAATCGCGCAAAGAAACGACCGACGATCTGGAGAAACAAGTGCGGAAGATCGGTGAACAAATTGCCGAGCTGGAACAGCAGGCAACGAAGTTCGATGAACAGCAGCGAAGTTTGCTGCTCGAAATTCCAAATTTGCCAAACGCCAACGTGCCGATCGGCAAGGATGCAAGCGCGAACAAAGTTGTGCGCGAGTGGGGGACGAAGCCGCAACTGACCGGCCAAGTTTTCGATCACGTTGCGCTTGGTGAGAAATTAAAAATTCTCGATCTCGAACGCGCCACCAAGTTAAGCGGGAGCGGATTTATCTGTTTCGCCGGCGCGGGCGCGCGGCTCGAACGAGCGCTGATTAATTTCATGATCGATCTCCACACCCGCGACCACGGTTATACCGAAGTCAGTCCGCCCTTCTTGGTCCGTCGAGATTGCATGGTCGGGACGAGCCAGCTGCCGAAATTCGAAGAGGACATGTACAAAATTGAAAGCGAAGAGTTGTTTCTCGCTCCGACCGCGGAAGTGCCGGTGACCAATCTCCATCGTGAGGAAATCCTGCCGATTGGCGATCTCCCAAAAAAGTTCGTCGCTTACACCCCCTGTTTTCGGCGGGAAGCGGGATCAGCCGGACGCGAGACGCGCGGAATTATCCGGGTTCATCAATTCGACAAAGTCGAAATGGTGAAAATCACGACCCCGGAGAAATCATACCAGGAATTGGAATCGCTTGTAGAGAACGCGGAGAAAGTCTTGCAGCTGCTCGGTTTGCATTATCGCGTGCTGGAGCTTTGCACCGGCGATCTCGGATTTGGTTCAGCGAAAACCTACGACATCGAAGTGTGGTCGCCCGGTCAAGGCGCGTTTCTGGAAGTTTCGAGCTGTTCGAATTTCGAAGATTATCAGGCGCGCCGGATGAATCTTCGTTACAAAGAGGCGGATGGAAAAAACAAGTTCGCCCACACTCTCAACGGTTCGGGTCTGGCATTACCCAGATTGTTTGCCGCGTTGATCGAGAATTTCCAACAAGCGGATGGCTCGGTCCGGATTCCGGAGAAACTGCAGTCGTACTTTGGCGCGGTTGAAATACGTTAGGCGCTTGGTTCGTCTTCGTTTTTGGCGAAGAGATTTAGCTGCGACTTATCCTGTTCGGCGGCGAGTTTCTCGGATTCTGACGGCAGCGAAAGTTCGTAGCCTAGTCGCCGGGCTAGACGCTGCGCCGTCTCCGGCGCGAAGCCTTCAAAGTGATTGCTGGCGAACGCCCAAACGTTTCGCACTTCACCGAGATGTCGCTCGATTTTGAGGGCCCAGCTTTCCAAAGCGGCTTCGCGTTTCCAGAGAAGCTTGTCGTAACGGTAAATGAATTTTCCGGAGCCGTCGTACTTCGTCGCGTAATCGCCCAGCAATCGCAGATAGATGAAATCCGTCGTCTGCGGTAGAAATTCGAACGGTGCCAGATTGCGTTCGTTCAGTGGACTGGTATCGGCCCAGACCCAGCAGACACGGTAATTTTCGAGCAGCCGGATTATTTGTGGCCGGTGCCATCCTGGATTTCGAAACTCTACCGCGAATCGAAAATCTTTCGGAAGTTGCACCAGGAATTTTCGCAGCGTCTGCCGTCCATCTTGCGGGGTAAATGACGGCGGCAGTTGGACGAGGATAACTTGGAGCTTTGATTCGAGCGGCTCGATTGCGCGGAGGAACGTGTTGAGTTCGGCGGTGCAATCGCGCAACCGGCAAACGTGGGTGATCTCGCGGGGCAGCTTGCAGCTAAAACGGAATGACGAAGGCGTGACTTCGACCCAACGACGAATGGCGCTTTCCGCGGGAACGCTATAAAACGTCGTGTCGACTTCGACCGCGGGCAAAAAGCGGGCATAAAATTCGAGCCACTCCGATTCCGGCAGATCAAGCGGATAAAAATTTTCTCGCCATTCCTGGAAACTCCAGGCCGACGCGCCGATCCGGATCTTTTGTTGGTCGGTCAGGTTCAATTTCGCTCGAATCTAAGCTAAATCGGAAATCGCGGGAAGCTGCCGAATCTTAAAGGGATGCAGTGTGAAACCGGACACTGTTTTGTTCCTCGGGCTAACTTGACGCAGCGGCTAAGTCAATTACCCTGCCAATCCCGATGAAACGCCGAGTTTTCTCGTTTGTTCTCGCTCTCGCCTGCGGGGTATTTTTTACAACGGCGAATGCCGCGGTTGTTTTCCGGCCGGGGGAAAAGGCCAAGTATGTTCCGCCAGGCGAGGAACAGCTCAATGGTAATGCCGCCGAACTCTTCGATATCGGGCAGAAAGCGGAAAAGGACGACAATCCAAAGCGTGCAATCCGCGCCTATCGGCAGCTCGTGCGAAAATATCCTAAAGACGCCCTAGCGGGTGGGGCTGCATTTCGTGCGGCGACCCTATTGGAAAAAACACGCGAGTTCCTCGAAGCAGCTACTGTATATCGAGTGGTCGTAGTCAATTATCCGACCAGTCCGCATTTTAATGAGGCGATCGAAGGGCAGTTTCGGATCGGCGAATTGTATTTGGCCGGAAAAAAGCTCAAATTGCTCGGTATTCCTCTGGCGACTTCGATGGACCGAGCGGTGGATATTTTCGCCTCAATCATTCGGACGGCGCCCTACGGAAAGTATACCGCGCGCGCGCAATTTGACATCGGTTTGGCTCGCGAGAAACAGGGAGCGAACGACGCTGCAATTCAAGCCTACCAGGCAGTGATCGATAAATTCCCGACTGATCCAGTGGCATCCGACGCGCAATATCAGATCGGTTACATTTGGTGGAGTGCGTCAAAAGCAGGAACGAGGGACATAGCGGCCACGAATAATGCCAGGATCGCGTTCCAGGATTATTTATTCCGCTACCCTAACAGTGAAAAATCGGCCCAGGCACGCGCAAATCTTCAACAGTTGGAACACAAGTCGATTAACACTTCGTTCGAGGTCGCGCGGTTCTACGACAAGCAGAAAGCTTATCGCGCGGCGGTCATCTATTATAATGAGGTGATTCGGCAGCAACCCGGCTCGGCCGAAAGCGAAAAGGCGAAGAAGCGGATCGAACAGCTTCGCGCGAAGGTTGGCGATAAAGTGCTGCAATCGGCGCAGGAACCGGACAAGAAAGCAGGCGACCAACAGAAGCCGAAAACACAGCCGCCGCCGACCGCGGAAAAACCACCAGCCCCGGATTCAGAGCCGGTTTTACCGCCGGATCTTGATACGTCACTTCCACCATCACCCGGTTCATCGTCCTCTTCCTCGTCGTCATCATTATCCCCGGACACCTCAGGTAGCTCGACTTCGACTTCCCCCGAACCCACCAATAGCGCAACACCGGAGCCCAGCACTGCTCCCGCCCAAACTCCAGCGACAGCGCCCGAAACAACTCCGGAAGAGAGCCCGGCTTCGCGCTTGCGGGAGGACACCGGTTCGCTTGATCCGACCGCTTCGCCGACACCGTGATGAAGTCATTGGCGGCCGCGCTAGCCTGCCTCGTTCTGAGTGGTTGCCTCGGCTATCACATCGGGCCGGCTAAGCCAAATTATCTGCGTGACGTCCACACCATCGCGATCCCGACGTTTGAGAACAAGACGCTGTTGCCGCGCGTCGAAGTGCTCATTACCGACACGGTCATCAAACAGTTTCAACAGGATGGCACTTATCGGATCGTGAGTGGCGACACTGCGGATGCGACCCTGAAAGCTGAAATTTCTCGGATTAGTCGATCACCGGCACGCTCGGTGGTCGGGAACGTGCTGGCGACTAGTGAATTCAATCTGAGCATGCACGTGAAGTGGAGACTGGTCGGTCGGGATGGCAAGAATCTGGGTCCGCCGGGAGAAGTCGTCGGTACAACCAGCTTTTTCGTTGGCACTGATGTTACGACTGATGAACGACAAGCGTTGCCATTGGCAACGGAGGAACTGGCCAACCGCCTCGTCACTCAGCTGAGCGAAGGCTGGTGATTTCGCCATGAAAGGCGAAGAGAAACTTTGGAGCATTCTCGGCGATAAACTGGAGATGTTGCGGGCGAGCAGTCGTCTGCCCGAAGCAATTCGCGTTGCCGAGACGCTGTTGGAGCTGGCCAAACGAACTTTTGGCGAAGACGACAACGCGCTGGCCATCAGTTACGAAAAGCTCGGGACGATTCTGGACCAAAGCGGCGATCGGACCAAGGCAAAGCCATATTTGCTCAAAGCGCACGGTGTGTTGGAGAAAGCAAAGCCGCCCGACCAGCGAATGCTTTACGGCTCCGCGCGTCGTCTCGCATTTTTATGCGATAACCTCGGCCAGCAGGACGAAGCGATCCGTTATTACGAGAAGGCGATCGCGGCCGGCACACAGCTCGACGATCTGCCCTACGCGGATTTGGGAACGATGCTCAACAACGTCGCGCTGATTTTCCGGCGCTCAGGCCGGCAAAAAGCGGCCGAGCCGTATTACCTGCACGCCTTGGAGATTTACGAAAAACAACTTGGGCCGCAGCACGCCGATGTCGCTTCGGTATTGAATAACCTCGCGGTTTTCTACACTAACGAAAAGCGTTATGCCGAAGCGGAGAAGACGCATCTTCGCGCGCTGGCTATCCGGGAAAAAGCGCTGCCGCCGACGCATCCCGACATCGCGCAATCGAAGTGCAATCTGGCGGTGGTGTATCATTCGCGTGGCGATTATCCGAAAGCGGCGGAGTTGTATCGCGCCTCGCTCGCGGCCTGGGAAGAAGCGACCGATCAACCGCCGGAAGACTACGAAATCGTGGCCGCGAACTATGCTGATCTGTTGCGTTCGTTAGGCAAAGCGCGTAAAGCGCAACAACTCGAAGCCCGGGCCCGCAAACGCCGCCGCGGGTAATCGAAATCTTAAGTCTTTAGATACGAGCGCTATTCGCCTCGGTTCCGTCGCTTTTCGCCGCGTCTTTGACAAATCGAACATCAAACATCATACATCAAACCTTCATCGCTCACGTGGCGGAATGGCAGACGCGTACGGCTCAGGACCGTATGGGGCAACCCGTGGAGGTTCAACTCCTCTCGTGAGCAATTTGATCGCTCCGATTGAGCAATTACAGCTACGCTTAGGCTTTTATGTCCGCTTTTGGTTTCCGCAGCATAATCAAGGTTTTGGCGCGGTCCCGCTCGTTGCGCTTCACCAACGACATGCTGCATCCCCACGAGATGTTGCGTCAATCCGCCACCCCGTCGCTTGGCCGGCTGCGTTGGTCGGGTCAGGACGTTTTTTATCGATCAGGTACTCGCGATCCATTTGCGCTGTATCAAGTCCTGCTCAGGCCCGGTACGAAGGCAGAGTACTATGTGCCTCCCGCCCTCAAACCTAGGGTCATCGTCGATATCGGCAGCAATATCGGTTCGTCGATTATTTATTTTCATCACCGGTTTCCCGGCGCCAAAATTTTCGGGTTTGAACCTCATCCGGACACTTTCGACGTCCTGCAAAAAAATGTTGGGAATCTGACGGGTGTCAGCGTTTTCAACTATGCCCTGGGGGCGACTGAAGAGCGCATCGACGTCCCGGCGGACAAAGTTCATTTCGGCGGGTTCAAAATTCGCGGTCGATTCAAGGTTCGCGGTCCGGCGGAGACAGTGGCGTGCCAGGTTCGGCGACTAGACGACGTTTTGCGCGAGAACGAAGTCTCCCAAATCGACCTGATTAAAATCGACTGCGAGGGCGCTGAAGCCGATGTCTTCTCAACCTTGCCCGACGAAATCTTGAATAACTGTCAATGGATTGTTGGCGAATTGCACGATCACACTGCTTTCGCGATTCTGGCGCGTCTCGCGCCGCATTTTCAACTGGATTTGAAAAAGCAAATGTTTCGTCCGCGGTTTCGCTTTCACGCCTGCAACCTCAGCACGGCGAAAGAGCTGTCTCGCTCTGAAGTCGAAGCGTTGCAGCGTTGAAACCAAATGCGCGTCCGCCATTATCTTCATTTCGTTGTTTGGTTCGCCCTTTTTGCCCTCTTCATTTGGATCAGCGTTCCAATCGTCGTGCCCGCCATGCGCGAAAATCGATTTGGGCCGATTGAAACCAACCGATCGATCGACGCCTACCTCAGCGCACTGACTGGAATCGAGCACGGTTCCGAAAAACTTCCGGATACGTTCCGGCGTTTGGGCAAGGAAGGGAAGCTTGTCGTTTTTGTGCGCGATGAAAATGCCCAAAGCGAGTTTCTGGGAATGATGATTGGCTACGTTTCATGGCCGCGCGAAGTTGAAGTAATCAAAGTTCCGGGCTCGTCCGTTGAGAAGAAACTCGCCGACATCAAGCCTGGTTCCGTTGCCGGAGTTGTTTTTTGTTCCGTGGATCCACCTGCGTGGCTGCAACACCGCGTTCCACTGGGCTATAGCATGACCCTCGTTCCGGTAACTGAAGCTGCGCCATGATCGTGATCGGATTGTTCGCGGCGCTTTTCACCATCGTCATTGCCGGTTTCGGTGTGACGATGTCGATCTTCGCACGTATTGGCCGAATCAATCTGATCGAATGCGTTTGTCTGAGCTGGTTGTTAGGCGTGGGAGTTGTTTCGCTATTGTTGTGGATCGGGGGAGCGCTTTGCTCGGGACTCTTGCTGCAAGCAATTGTCACACTCCTGTGTTTGGTTTTGGCAATCTTTGGCTGGCGGGCGATGCGGCTGGCAAACGCAAAATTCGAGATCCCCAAGCTCGCGACGATTACCGAATGGATACTTGCCGGCATTATTCTTATTGAGATCACCGCCCTGATTTTCGTCTCGTTCAAACATACCCTCGGCTGGGACGGGCTTCTCAACTGGGAAATCAAGGCGCGCTATGCGTTCCTGAATGGCGGCACGATTCCGTCCACCTATTATTCCAACGCCGGCCGTGGTTTTAGCCACCCAGAATATCCATTGGGGATCCCGTTTACTGAGCTTTGGCTCTACCTCTGGATGGGCGAACCCAATCAATTTTGGGTGAAAATTATTTTTCCGCTGTTTTACGCAGCAGGCGCGCCGCTTCTCGCGCTGTTTATCGCGAGACTGTCCGGCAGCCGTTGGATCGGCTTGTTAATCGCGGCGCTTTTGCCGTTTGTTCCGTCCATCAGCGCCAGTCCGGGTGGAGTTGTTGTAGGCTATGTCGATGTTCCACTAAGCATATTTTATTTGTCGGCCCTGGGTTACTTGCTGTTATGGCTCAGGACAAATGACTCGCGTTTCATGATTGCGTTCGCCGCCTGCAGCGCACTTCTTCCTTGGACAAAATCCGAAGGAATTATTCTGTGGTTCGTTCTTGTCTTGCTTGGATTCGTTTTGAGTTTGATCAAGCGACGAGTCGCGCCATTTATCATTTCGATCGTTCCGGGATGCGCCCTGATTCTTGCCTGGCGAGTTTATCTCAAGATCGTTCATCTCTGGCCGCACTCAGACTTTGCTCGTCCCAGTCTGGGCCTGCTGCGTGACCACTTCAGTCGGCTGGGCGAAATATTTACAGTTCTCTTTGTGGAATTATGTGAGAGAGGGCAGTGGAGTATTTTTTGGCCGCTCGCCGCAGCCGCTCTGATTTACTTGTTTGCGTCGCGAAAGCTGGAACGTATCGCCGTCGCCGGAGCAGTCATCATTCCGATTTTGTTGTATGCGCTTACCTATGTTTTCAGCACGTGGCCCAGTTACACCGCGCACATGACATCCTCGGTTCCGCGTCTTTTGTTGCACGTGATGCCGGCGGGATGGCTGGCGATTGGATTGGCGTTGAGTCAGTCAAAGCGCGAAACTCAAACGCTCTGAATCTCTTCGAAATCAGCCCCGAGGATCGAAGCCCGGAAACGGTTCGCGCCATGTTTGGTAGCATTGCGCGTCGCTACGACCTCGCCAACCACGCCTTGAGTTGCGGCTGTGATTTTCTCTGGCGCAAGCGCGCGGCCGAGATTGTCGGGGGATGGAATCCGAAAAGCGTCGTCGATCTGGCGGCTGGAACTGGCGACCTGACCCTCGCGCTGGAGAAAACTTTGCCCGAATCGGAGATCGTGGCCGCGGATTTTTCCGAGGAGATGCTGGCAATCGCGAAAATGAAAGGGGTGCGCCGAGTGGTGACGGCAGACGCGCTGGCGCTGCCGTTCGGGGATCGCTCGTTTGATTGCATCACAATCGCTTTCGGTTTGCGCAACATTAAAGACTGGAGCGGAGCCCTTCGCGAAATGGCGCGGGTCTTGAACGATAACGGCCATTTGCTGATTATGGAATTTTCGCTGCCGCAGATCCCGATCCTGCGCAGGACCTATCGATTTTATCTGCACCACATACTGCCGATTTTCGGATCTTTGCTTACCGGCAAGAAAGCGGCCTACGATTATCTGGGTGATTCAATCGAACAATTTCCTGGTGGTGAAGCAATGGTGCGACTGATCGAAGCAAATGGATTTCGAAGCGCGGAGTGTGAACGTCTTTCCGCAGGAATTGTTACAATTTATACTGCACAGAAAGGTAGCGGCGATTGACCTCAATGGCATGGCGGTTCAGTGAATGGAGTTGGCGGGAGCTGAGTGGGCGCGAGCGAATCAACCGCCGCTACTTCGGTTTTGGCGTTGCAGTTGGCGTGACTGTCGGACTTGGCGCGGAAGGTTCCTGACCGGCCAACGGCAGCTTCAACGCATTCAAATCGGCGCCGCTAATGGCAAATGTACCGTCTCGCTCGTCAACTTTCGCAAACCAGTTTCCGTTCGGCGCAGTCCCTCCAATGGTGAGTTTATGAGTCGCCTTGTCGTCCGGCGAACTTGTGAACGTGACGACAAGTTGCGGCTTATCGAACCCATGGCCTGGCAAAGTCGCTCCGACCCAACGTGTTGCGTGCAGAGTGGAAAGAGCATTGAGAAGCGCTCGCAAATTTGCCTCGTTGACCGACCCACTGCCCTTGGCCCAGCTCCATTGATTATTCGCGCCTCGTCCTAACTCGAAATCTTTATCTGTTTTGATCGTCAAGCGATGGATTTGCTCGGGCTTGAAATTGAAAATCGCCAAGTCCTGCCACTGTAACGGGTCGGTCCAGATTTGATCGAGCAGTGCACGTCGCACGGTGACGACAAATGGTTCGTCGCCGACGCGGGCATAAACGTTTTCGCCGTCCACTTTTCCAAATGAGACTGAGGCGAACGGCTCCTCGCCCGCTTTTGTTTCTGCGGTGTTTTCAGAAGCGAATGAGCTGAAGGTCACGGTCAGCTGTGGTTTATCGAGGCCGTACTTCGGCAAGTTGGAGGCGACATCTTCGACGAATTTCGACACCTGTTCGTTTTGCATCGTTTCGATCAGACGACGCGCTTCAGTCGAGTTTGCCGGCGCATTATTGCGACTGGCGATCTTCCAGTTGTCATCCTTGCGCGCCAGAACGGTTTTGCCTCTGCCTGGCGCATCAATTGTCACGCGATCAAGAATTTTGGTGTCGACCCGAACCAAATGCCGATCTCGCAAATCATCCGGTTTGGTGTTGAGCATTTCCTCGATTTTTTTTGGCAGGGTGTAAACGAAGCCGCGCGATGAAAAGCGGACATAAACCTGGTCTTTTTCTTTTTCGGGAGCACTCCCAACTTGAAGAGTCTGACCGGGCGCACCGGGCTTATCGTCTTGAGTGAAAAGTGTGATTGATCCACGTGGCTCAGCCAAACCGTACGGATGCAAGTCTCCCTTGTCGTCGGCCACGAATTGTTGTATCCGCGCGGTCGTCACTTGCGCGATTAGATCGCCAACTTTTTGATCGTCAGCCCGGGTGTGCAACGGTTTTGCGATGTCCCAATGGTCACCCGCTTTCTGCAGTTCCATTTCGCCGGCCGGCGTCTTTAATACAGCGCGGACGACTTGCGCCATGATCAGGTCGGTAAGTTTGCGATCGCGAAAATCTTCCGGCTTCTTGTCGATTGCTTTTTTGACCGACTGGTTTACCAGGAACGTTTCCTTGGAATTGGCGAATCGGACATACATTTTGCCTTCGAGGGCCGCTTCCTTACCGAACCAAATTTCTGGCGGCACCTTCTCGCCCGATAGCTTCAGCCGGACTTTCGGTTGGGCGAGCCCGTAATCCGCGAGCTTACTCTTGTCCGCTTCCATTTCTTTGGCCGAGATGGTTGCTTCCTTTTGCCAATTCTCGAGATCGAGAAGCAAACCGTTCACGGCGGTGGCGTCCGCTTGGTCTCTGATCGGCGTTTCCAAACGCCACTTGTCGTCATGACGGCGGATATCGATTTTGTCGTCACCATTTTGGATCGTGATTCCATTGACCTTTTCGCGGCTAAAATTAACCACATTTTGGGCTTCGTGGGCGGCGTCCGCGGTGTTCAATGCATTTCGCTCAACCAAAAACAGGTAAGCGAAAACCCCGCCGGTTACGATCAACAGGATGAGAGTTGCTTTCCATTTCATGGCAGTCGGAACAATTGGTCAGGCTCGGCGTTGCCACCAAACAACGGCGCCAATGACAACAAAGATAAGAGGGATCAGCACGAGCACGACCCAGCGCAGGTTTCGCAACGCCTCTTCGTTCAGCGCGAAGGTCAGCGTTTTCGGAACTTTCGGCGCGATGCCGATCAGTTGTTCGCGACTGAGCAACCAGTTCGCGCAACCGGAAACGAAATCGAGCGATTGTTGGCCCTGAGTCAGGGCATTGTCCTGGATAAAGGTCGCGTTGCTGACTACGACCATTCGCGACGAGTTCATTTGGACGCGTTCGTCAGCGCTGCCACCCTTCTCCACTGAAACTGCGACCGTTAAGGGTTCTTCGCTCGCTTTCTTCGCGTCGGCCTGAAGTTTATTTTGATCCGTCGTGTTGTAATCCGTTTCTGCCCAATATCCTTTCTCGGCTTGAATTAACGGCTGAAGCTGAATGTTGGCCGCCCGCACACGGTCCGGCTCGAGCGTAATGGACGACGTGCCGCCAAGAAATACGCTGCGTGCATCGGCGAGTCGTTTGGTAATTGGACTATTGCCAAGAAAGCGTGCGTAGACGTCGCGGATTAACGCAAGCTCTTCGATTCCGGTTCGCACGAACGCCATCAGCCGGTCATCATTGACCCTGACGCCGACGTCGTTCAGAAATGCGTTCAACTTCGGCGTTTTGGCCGAAGGATCGATCAAGACAAGAATTCGTCCCTGCTTGTTCCAAAAATCGCGAAGCAATTTCATTTCGCGATCGGAGAAATCGTATTGCGGCCCGGCGATCATCACGGTCTTGATGTCGGCGGGGATTTGCGGCTCGTTGAACAGATTCAATTCCTGAAACTTGATGTTCTCGTTCTCGATAAACGTCTTTAGTACCGAGATGGGACTTTGCTGCTGCGGCTGTTGTTGCATCAAAGCCATCGGCGATGCTTCCGTGATGGACGGTTCCTTGTGGCCGGTGATATAGCCGATAGCGTTCTTTTTTCCTTCAACCAAATCGATCATCGCGCTGGTGATTGCCTGTTCGCCTTTGAACGCGGTCACGCGGGGACCTTCCCCGAGCTCCATCCCAGCGGAATCGATATCCGCCATTTCTGAAGCCTTCACCGTTTTGTTGCGGCCTTCATAATCGATCACTAGCAGACTTTCGTCGCTGACCACTTTGTATTTGTCGAAGATCTCCTTGGCGCGGGAGAGGTTCCTCTGCGGATCGATGTTCTCGATGTCGATCTTGCCTTTGGCGGCGTATTGATATTCGGTCAGCAGATTCGTGACGTCGCCGCTAATGGGCGTGTTCGGCGAAAAGAAGACGGTGATGCGGACCTTGCCTTTTATCGTGTTCAAAAACCGCTTGGTCTTGTCTGAGAGCGCGTATTTTTGATCGCGGGACATGTCCCAGCGTTTATAATGGCGAAAACCGATCCAGTTTACCGCGCTCACTAAAAAGAAAACGAGAATGAGCTGGACGAGAAGGTTCAGTCCGATCTGGAGGCGCTGGATTCTCTTTGGTTTCGGTTTTGCCGCTGCGTCAGCCATTCGTCACAACCTCCATTTGCGCGATTGGAACGCCTGATAAGTCAGCGTGAGCACAAATGCCGTCATGCTGAGATAAAAGACTATCGGCCGCGTATCAATGATGCCGCGCGAAAATGTGCCCATGTGTTCAATCGCCGAAAAATATCCGAGCGCGTCGCGCATACCGGAACTGATGTCGAGCAGGATGAATTGGACGAGTCCGAGAAAAAACAGGAGCGTGATCGCGCAAAAGGAAATGACTGCAGCCACCATCTGGTTCTTCGTCACCACCGATGCGAAACAACCAACCGACAAATAAAACATTCCGAGGAGCAACAGCATTAAATATGAGCCCCAGTAGGCGCCCGCTGAACTGGCTGCCGGTTCATTGGTGATCTTTTGAAAAATCGCGAAGTAAAGCAGCGTCGGGAGCCAGAGAGAGATGTAAAAAACGAGAGCGCCAAAAAATTTCGCCAGCACTACTTGAAGGTCACGGACCGGTGCGGTCATTAAAGGCTCGATCGTTCCGAGTTTAAACTCTTCGGCAAACAAGCGCATGGTGATAAGGGGAAAAATCAGAACGAACGCGAACCAGAAGAAGACAGAGTTAAAAAACGCTTCCAGGACCGAGTAACTTGCCGGCCGCTGATTCATGAACGAAACCTGAAAATAAAAGTCCACTCCGCTGACCAGGAGAAAAAACACCAGGACGATGTAGGCGATCGGCGAGTGGAAGTAACTCCGCACCTCTCGAAGCAGTAGTGCCCAAAATTTTTTCATCGCTAGATCAACATCTCCCGCCTCATCAATCCAGTCCGATCTGGTCCGAATGCGTTATCTCAACGAAAACGTCTTCGAGAGTGGCGCGCCGTTGGGAAAGTTCACGCACTGTCCAATGCCGTGCCGCGGCGAGTTTGAAAATCTCCTCACGAACATCGAGGCCGGACTCCACTCGGAGTTGGAAAATTTCCCAATCGCCCTCGCGGATTGCCGTTACATCGCGAATGCCGGAAATCTTTTTCAATTGTTCGGTGCCGTCGTCGTTCCCAGTTTTTGCTTCGACAATCACACCGCCGGCCTGGCGAATCTGAGCCAGCAGATTTTCCGGCGTATCGCAGGCTTCGATCTTGCCTTTGTGAATGATGATCACGCGGCTGCAAGTCATCTCGACTTCGGGCAAAATGTGAGTGGAAAGCAGAATCGTGTGTTGTTTGCCGAGATTCTTAACTAGCTCGCGGACTTGCCGAATTTGGTTTGGGTCGAGTCCGATCGTCGGTTCGTCGAGAATCAGCAGATCCGGTTCGTTGAGAAGGGCGTCGGCCAGGCCAACTCGCTGGCGATAACCTTTGGAAAGCGCGCCGATTAATTTTCGTTCGACTTCGCGAAGTCCGCACAATTCTTTCACGTCGCCGACGCGCTCCGCAACCCGACGATGCGGAACGCCTTTGAGCGCGGCCCGATAATCCAGATACTCGGTCACCCGCATGTCGTTGTAGAGTGGGACATTCTCCGGCATATAACCAAGACGCGACCGGGCCTGGAGCGATTGCTCGAATACGTCGAAGCCGGCGATCGACGCTCGGCCGGACGTGGCCGGCATGAATCCGGCCAAAATCCGCATAGTAGTTGTTTTGCCGGCGCCGTTCGGACCGAGAAAACCCATGATCTCGCCCTGGCCGACTTCGAAGCTCAAATCGCGGATCGCGGTGTGGCCGGCGTAGCGTTTAGTTAGATTTTCAACTTTGATCATTTCGAAAGTATTTCAGACAACCGAACCGAAATTGTGTTGTTAAAAATTTCTGAATTGTCAACGTGCGGCCAGCGTCACCATTTCAACTCGCTGAGTTCCATTCGCTCGCATGACGCCGATCGCGAAATCGACGCTAGTCCCGCTGCTGGCGCGACTTAGCAGCTCTTCAGCTTCCTTCACGGAGTTCACGTTATGTTTTCCAATTTTGTAAATGACGAGCCCGCGCTCAATTCCCGCTTCATCTGCGGGACTATCCGACTCCACCGAGCTGATTAGCACGCCGTTACCGGGTTTATAGCCAAGTGCCTGGGTGAGATCCTCCGTTAAGTCCTGAAGTTGCATGCCGAACAACCGCTCAGTGTTGACCGATGCTGACGCTTCCGCGGGGGCCGGTTCAGCTTTTTGTCCGGGATGTTTTTCGGCAAACGCTTTGAACGTCGCGACACTGTCCCGAACGACGTCCGCCGGAATCGCGAACCCAAGTCCCTGCGTCGGAATGCCTTGTGGCGTGAACGCCATTTTCGCCGAGCTGATTCCGACTAGGCGTCCGGAAATATCGATCACTGGTCCGCCGCTGTTACCCGGATTAATCGCTGCATCGGTTTGCACGAGATTCTTATATTCGATGTTTTCGATCGCGATGTCGCGCTTGACCGCGCTCAGCACTCCGCGGCTGATCGAACTTCCGTAGCCGACCGCATTACCCACTACGATGACGGTTTCGCCTAACAAGTTCGGCGAAATGTTTTCCAGACTGATGAAGGGGAACGTGTCTTTCGAATCGATCTTGATGAAGGCGAGATCTTTTTTCTCGTCGCCGGTGATGTAATGGGCGCTGTAAGTTTTGCCGTTGTTGGTCGTTACTTGAATTTTTAGATCGGCAGCGCGTTCAACGACGTGCTGATTGGTGACGATGTAGCCAGCGGGATCGACTAGGAATCCCGAGCCGAGGCTCTGTAGAGTTTGCCGGATCTCACGCGGCCGGCCGCGGTAAGTACCGAAAAACTGTGCATAAAAATCCTCGATTGGGTCCCGCACAGTGCGACGGACCACGCGCTCGGTGTTAATGTTAACCACCGTTGGCAAAACCTTGGCCACGGCCAAGACTGCCGGTTCCGCCGCCGGATCGGCCTGGGCGAAGCACGATGCCGCTCCTGCGATCGCGATTACCGACGCGCAGACCCATTCCAACGAAATTTTCCGGGAAATACCCATTTGTGGGGTGCAAGTAACGAGTCTGCCTTGGCACTGTCAACTTGCTGCTTCGCCCAACGCTTGCAGATTAAGTGCAATGCGGACCACACTTGGTGCTCGAGCGAATCTCGAGCTGATCGACCAGAATTATCAGCGTTGGCAGCGGGACCCGGCATCAGTCGACCCCAGCTGGGTGGCGTTCTTTGAAGGATTCGAGCTGGGAAACTTGCCACAAAAAAACGGCGCAGCGGTCGCCGCGCCGGGCCCGATCACGCGTGAAAGTCCGCTGCAAACTCGAATCGACGGATTGGTTTATGCCTATCGCACGCTCGGGCACACAATCGCGCTGGTAAATCCGCTCGCCGACAAGCGGCCCGAAAATCCATTGCTCTCGCTGCGCGAGCTCGGATTTGGCGAGAAAGACCTCGATCTCCGCGTTTCCTCAAAATTCTTCCTCGATAATCAAGAGATGACGCTGCGCGAAATGATCGCGCGTCTCACGAAAATTTATGCGGACTCGATCGGTGCCGAATTCATACACATCCAAAATCCGCGTATTCGTAACTGGGTGCTGCACAGGCTGGAATCCCGGCCAAACAAGCATGACACGCCCCGGCAGGTAAAAATTGCGTTACTCCGCGCTTTGATGGAAGCCGAGTCCTTCGAAACGTTTCTTCATTCACGCTACGTCGGGCAAAAACGGTTTTCGCTTCAGGGCGCGGAATCGCTGATGGTGATTCTCGATAGCATTTTGCACAAATGCGCGACTGATGGCGTCGAGGAAATCTGCATGGGTATGGCGCACCGGGGTCGGCTCAACATCCTGGCGAATTTTCTGAAAAAGTCGCTGCGCGTTATTTTCACCGAGTTCAGCGATAACTACGTTCCCGAATCGGTCTCCGGCGATGGAGATGTAAAATATCACCTCGGTTATCGCACTGTCCGAAAACTTGGTTCGGGCGCTCAGATCGAAATTCGTCTGGCGGCGAATCCCAGCCATCTCGAAGCGGTGGATCCAGTCGTGGAGGGAACCGCGCGGGCGAGACAACGCATTCGCGGCGACACCGAGCATCGAAAGAAAGTTTTACCGTTGTTGATCCACGGCGATGCAGCTTTTGCAGGGCAGGGGATCGTTGCCGAAACGTTGAACATGTCGCAGCTGCATGGTTATGGGACGGGCGGCACAGTTCACGTTGTTGTGAATAACCAAATAGGTTTCACAACTCTGCCGGAAGACGCGCGCTCATCGATGTACGCGACCGACATCGCGAAGATGATCGAGGCGCCGATTTTTCACGTGAATGGAGACGATCCGCTCGCTTGCATGCAGGTCAGCCAGCTCGCACTCGATTTTCGTCAGGAATTTGGCCGCGACGTGGTAATCGACATGTATTGCTATCGTCGCTACGGCCATAACGAAGGTGACGAGCCGGCTTTCACTCAGCCTGATCTTTACGCGAAGATCGACAAACATCCGTCGGCCGCGCAGTCCTACAAGCACGAGCTTTTGGAATCACGCGCCTTGACCGAGGACGACGCTGCCTCGCTCGAAACCGAGATGAGTTTGCGTCTCGAAATGACGCTCGACACGGTCAAAGCACTCGAGAAAGAGAAGACCGGCAAACAAGCGCAGTTCAAGGAAGCCGCTGCAGTTTTTCAACCAGAGTACACCAGCGCTCCGGTCTCGACCGCGATCACCGACAAAACGTTGAAGACGATCGTCGATGCGCTCACCCGCGTGCCGGACGATTTCAATGTTCAACCCAAGATTAAACGGATTGTGCTCGAGCATCGCCGGAAAGTTTTCGAGAACGGCGGCCCGTATGAATGGCATTACGCCGAGCTGCTCGCGTTCGGTTCGCTCTTGCTGGAAGGACTGCCGGTGCGGTTGTCCGGTCAGGACAGTGCGCGCGGAACATTCAGCACCCGGCACGCAATTCTCTACGACGCGAAAACCGGCGCGCCCTACGTGCCGCTGCTGCACATGAACGCTGCCAGCCGGACTGGCACCAATCAGGCGCGGATCTGCATTTACAACAGTCTGCTCTCGGAAGCGGCCGTGCTCGGGTTCGATTACGGTTATTCGCTCGATTATCCGAGTATGCTTTGCCTGTGGGAAGCGCAGTTCGGCGATTTTTCGAACGGCGCGCAGACGATCATCGATCAGTTCATCGCGTCCGCGGAATCGAAGTGGCAACGGCCGAGCGGAATTGTGTTGTTGCTGCCGCACGGTTACGAAGGCCAGGGTCCGGAACATTCCAGCGGTCGCCTCGAGCGTTTTCTTCAACTCTGCGCCGAGGAAAACATGCAGGTCTGCAATCTCACCACCGCGGCGCAGTACTTCCATGTTCTGCGGCGGCAGATGAAACGCGATTTCATCAAGCCGCTGATCATTATGACGCCAAAGAGCCTGTTACGGGCGGAGTTCGCGTCATCACGCGCGGAAGAGTTTACTAAGGGCGGATTCGAAGAAATTCTGGGATCACCTGAAATCGGACCCGCGGGTAAGACGAAGCGCGTGATCCTCTGTTCGGGAAAGGTCTATTACGACCTTCTCAATTATCGCGCCGACAAGAAGATTGGCGACGCAGCGATCATTCGGGTCGAGCAACTGTATCCACTCCACGAAAAGAAATTGAAATCGATGGTGGGTGCGTTTCCGAAGACATCAAAGATCATTTGGTGCCAGGAGGAACCGCAAAACATGGGCGCGTGGACTTTCATCGAGCCGCGTCTGCGGAACTTGTTTGGAGGCGAGATTGGCTATGCCGGCCGCGATGCCAGCGCCAGTCCCGCCGTTGGCTCACTCGTTCTTCACAAGCGCGAGCAGGCCTGCGTCGTCAAAGACGCGTTTAACGTTTGATTCGACCTCGCCTTTTTTCTGCGCTTAGTTAGGCGGACATGGCTCTCGAAGTAAAAATTCCTGCAGTCGGCGAATCGATTTCCAGCGGCGTCGTTTCGGTCTGGCACAAAAAATCCGGCGATTTCGTCAATGCCGGCGACGCGCTCTTCACTCTCGAGACCGATAAAGTTTCCACCGAGATCGCCGCGGAAACTTCCGGTGTTCTGGACACGCTTGTCCCGCAAGGTCAGGAAGTGAAAATCGGCGAAGTTGTCGCGACGATTGACGATTCAAAGAAAGCGCCGGCGGCTGCGCCTGCGGAAAAGAAGAAAGCTGAAACGAAAACTCCCGCGCCAGCCAAGGAAAAGACTGACAATGGAGAAGAAACCGCGGGAGCGGCATCGCTTCTCTCGCCGGCCGTGCGCCGAATTGTCGACCAAGAAAATCTCGATCCCGCGAAAATTTCCGGGACGGGTCCCGGTGGTCGAATCACGAAGTCTGACGCGCTTGCCGCGTCGCAGCATAAAACTGTGGGGGACGCTGCAACGGCCAGTCCGGCTCGGACCGTCTCGGAAGGAAAGCTAACAACTTCTCCTACCGAAGCCGCGCCTTCGGCGGATGGTCGCGTGGTTCGCAAGAAAATGTCGCCTTTGCGCCGCAAGATTTCTGCGCAGCTCGTCATGGCGCAGCACACCGCCGCGATCCTGACGACATTCAACGAGTGCGACATGAGCGCGGTGCAAAAGCTTCGCGCGGATTCGCAGGACGCGTTCGTCAAAAAGAACGGAGTGAAGCTGGGTTTCATGTCGTTTTTCATCAAGGCCAGTGTTGAAGCGCTCAAAGCTGTGCCAGTGGTCAACGGCCGGATCGAAGGTGACGACTTTATCGACAACAATTTCTACGACATAGGAGTCGCGGTTGGCACGGAGCGCGGATTGGTCGTGCCGATCGTGCGCGACGCGGACAAGAAATCATTCGCGGACCTCGAGCGTGACATCGCCGATTTTGCGATCCGCGCGAGAGAGGGAAAATTGAAGTTCGAAGATCTGACGGGTGGCACGTTCACGGTTTCGAATGGCGGCGTTTATGGCTCACTGGTCAGCACCCCGATTCTGAACTTCCCGCAAAGCGGAATTCTCGGGATGCACAAAATCATGCCGCGCCCTATTGCAGTAGACGGCAAAGTAGAAGTTCGTCCAATGATGTATCTGGCGCTCAGCTACGATCATCGCGCGATTGACGGCAAAGAAGCCGTAACCTTCCTGATCAAAGTAAAAGACTGCATCGAGGACCCGAAAAAGATGCCGCTAGATTTTTAGCGACTTGGTTCCGATCGTGCGGAAAGCCGCGCACGAGTCATGCGTTCGCGTAAGCCACCTTCGTTTAGAAATGCTTTCTCGAGCTGACGAAGTTGCTGGTCGAGCAGGTAATTCGTCTGATGAATCAGACAAATGAGAATGTTTGCCACCACGGGGGCTGGTCGTGTTTCAATATAGGACCTATATGTCTCATAGGACGAATTCCGATTATTGCCTAAACGCCGAACGAAGAGCGCTTCACGGCTAGTCTTCTCCCAAAGCGGCAATCGGCGCACACGAAGAAAGTCACGATAATCCTCCAATAACTCTTCCAAACTGGCTCGGGCAACGTTCATCAGCTTGATTTCGGTTTCCTTGGATGTTCCAGAAGCCTGGCTCCCTTCGAGGATACTTTGTTTACCCGAACGCGCAGCCTGAACCATTTGATCACGCGTCCGGTCACGCTTTTCGAGAAAGCGATCACAAAAGCGGACGATGCCGTCATAGACGATTCTGCCCTTTTGAAAGGAGAGTAAGTTTTCGTAACCGCCGTGCGGCGGAATAAAGTTCTGGGGCACTGTGGACAGGATATATGTCACATGGGACTTATACGACCTAGAAAATGGCTTCAGAAAAGTTTGACGTTGTTATTATTGGTTCGGGGCCTGGTGGATACGTTGCGGCGATTCGCGCGGGCCAGCTCGGCTTAAAAACCGCGATCGTCGAAAAAGACAAGGAGCTCGGCGGCACTTGTTTGAATATTGGCTGCATCCCGAGCAAAGCGCTGCTCGCTTCGAGCGACCATTTCGTGTTTGCCAAGAAGGAAGCGTCCAAACACGGCATCGTGATCGAAAACGCAACGGTTGATCTGAACAAGATGCTTCAGCGCAAAGATAAAGTCGTCAAAACGATGAATACCGGCGTGCGGTCGCTGATGAAAACGAACAAAGTGACGACGTTCGAGGGACTAGGCACCATCACCGCGCCGGGAAAAATTTCCATCAAAGGATCGGATGGAAACACGCAGGAGATTGAGACGAAAAACATTATCATTGCAACGGGGAGCGTGCCGGTTGAATTGCCCTTCGCGAAATTCGATGGCAAGACGATCGTCAGCAGCACGGAAGCGCTCTGTTTCACCGAGCCGCCGAAAAAACTTCTGGTGATTGGCGCAGGTGCAATCGGGCTTGAGCTCGGTTCGGTTTGGAATCGCCTGGGTTCGGAAGTGACAGTCCTGGAATTTTTACCGCGGATCGCGGTTGGGTTCGATTTGGAATTATCGAACCTCTTGCAGCGAGCGCTTACCGCTCAGGGAATTACCTTTCATCTTGAAGCCAAAGTCAGTGCCGTCGAAGTGAAAGATGGACGAGCGACAGCCACTGCGACCAAAGGCAGCGAAGAATTGAAATTCGAAGCCGACAAGATTCTGGTTTCGGTCGGGCGCAAACCGTTCAGCGAAGGACTCGGCGCGGAAAAAGCGGGCGTCGAGTTCGACGAGAAGAAGCGAATCAAAGTAGACAAGCATTTTAAGACGAAAGTCGACGGCATTTATGCGATCGGCGATGTGATCGCCGGGCCGATGCTCGCGCACAAGGCGGAAGACGAGGGCATTGCCTGTGTGGAAGGAATCGCGGGCAAGGATGGCCACATTAATTACGATGCGATCGCCGGAATCATTTATACGAACCCCGAGCTGGCCGGCGTTGGATTGACCGAAGAACAGGCGAAAGAGAAAGGGATCGAATATCGCGTGGGCAAATTTCCATTTCGGGCTAATGGGCGTGCAGTTGCGAATGAGGAACTTGACGGAATGGTTAAATTCGTAGCCGACGCGAAAACGGATCGCATTCTTGGCGCGCACATTTTGCAGCACGCCGCATCAGAATTGATCGCCGAAGCCGTTTCAGTAATTGAGTTTGGCGGAAGCTCGGAAGATATCGGGCGCACGACTCACGCCCATCCGACGCTGAGCGAAGCGGTGAAGGAAGCAGCCCTGAGCGTGGAAAAGCGCGCCTTACACATTCTCAACCGCTGATTGCGAGGGCCGCTTCGCGTCGTCGAATCGCGAAGAGCGCAACGACCGCTGAAATCATGCAAATGATCGCGCCGATCGCGAGCGCGACCGGAGTTCCGAACCAATTGGCGAACGCGCCGGCTTCTAGGCTGCCCAACGGAATCATCGCACCGAAGATGAGTGACCAAACGCCCATGACGCGGCCACGCATGTCGTCCGGCACAATGGTTTGCAGCACTGTGTTGGTGGTGGAGAAAAACAAAAGCATTCCGAATCCGGCGACGAAGAGAAATCCAAGCGCGACGGGGAAATTTCGCGCGAAAGAAAATGCGAGGAGCGCGACCGAGAACAGCCAAACGCCGCCGAGCGCCAGCTTACGCGGCTTGATTCGATGACCGAACGTCGCCACCACCAGCGCGCCGATCAACGCCCCGGTGCCGCTGGCCGACATTAAAATGCCGAATCCATCCGCGCCACGACCCAACACGTCACGCGCGAAAGCCGGCATTATGACCATGTAGGACCAGCCGAAAATGCCGATTGCGAGAAACAACAACAGAATTGTGCGAACGCGCGGATGTTGAAATGAATAAACGATCCCGTGCCAGGCATGTTCGGCGGGCGAGAGAACGTCGATTTTTCGCTCAAGAGGGGGTATTCGCATCATTAGCAAACCGGCGATGACCGCGACGAAACTAACGCCGTTGAAGAAAAAACAGAGGGCCACACCGACAGCGTTAATCATCAAACCCGCCAGCGAAGGTCCGATAACACGCGCGCCGTTCACGATCGAGCTGTTCAGCGAAATTGCGTTGAGCAAATCTTCGCGGCTTGTCATTTCGACCGTGAATGCTTGCCGCGCCGGCATGTCGAATCCCATGGCCACGCCATTGAGCGCGGCAACGATTATTATGAATGTTGCGTTAGCAAAGCCGGCCCAAACCCCGATTGCGAGCAGAAAGGCGCAGACCATTTGCGCGGTTTGGGTCGCGACCAGGATCGAACGTTTTGGGTAAAGGTCTGCCAGGGACCCGCCCCAAATGGAAAACAGCATCATCGGGGCGGAGCCGATGGCCGCGACCGCGCCGAGCAAGAACTTTGAGTTCGTAATCTCATAAACGAACCAACTCATGGCGGTTTGTTGCATCCAGGTCCCGATCAACGAGACGAGCTGGCCCCAGAAAAAGAGGCGATAATTACGATATCGAAGGGCGCGAAAAGTGTGCCGCCAGCTCACGCCGCCGACCGGAAGCCGCCGCGGCCGCCCGCTGATATCCTCGGGGACGCGCGCGGTTTCAGTGGCCATGCTCTAATTTAGCTGAGGATTCGTCGCGTGCTTAAACATCATGATCTCGCACTTCGATCCGTTCCATTAAGAACGGATCCGTCGGGCGCGCCACTTACCTGTCATCAGCCTGTATGGCGTGCTAGATTTTCGCCGTGCAAACCACGGCGGCGATTCTTCTTCGCAAACGTAAGTTTAGTGACACCAGCCTGATCGTATCCTGGTGCACCGAATCGTTGGGCTGCATTCAAACGATGGCCAAAGGCGCGCGGCGCCCCAAAACACCGTTCGCGGGCAAGCTAGATCTTTTTTTCGAATCGGAAATCTCGCTGGTGCCGAGTCGAAAATCGACATTGCACACTCTTACTGAAGTCGTGGTCACGAATCCTTTCGCGGGAATTCGCCAAACCTACGTCCGCACTCAGGCCGCGTCGTATTTTGTCGAACTGATTGAGATCTGCACGGAGCGCGATCACAACGAGCCCGAGCTCTACTCACTTTTGCGCCGCGCGTTTGGTTATCTCGACAAGAACGATCCCAACTTGCGGGCGATTTCTCATTTCGAAACGGAGCTCGCCCGGATCGCGGGCGTGCACTCCACGGCCATTGGACCAAGGAAACACAGCAGCGATCCTGCGTTCGCACTCGGAAATTTGTTTGGAAAATTGCCACTTTCGCGCACGCCGCTCTTGAAAACGCTCGCTTCCGAGACGAAAGGCAGGGCAAAGGTAGCATGAAATCGCGACTGATTGCCGCCGCGGTCCTGGTAACAGCATTCCACTCGTTAGTCGCTGCTAACGAAACCTACCAGTTCGACCAATCGCGTTCCACGATTGGTTTCTCGGTTCACCAATTCCTTGGCGCAACGCATGGAAAGTTTAACAAATTTGAAGGTAAGATCGAAATCGATCGGGAACACCCCAAGAACTCGTCAGTCACTGCTCGGATCGACGTGCGCAGCATCGACAGTGGAATCGTGAAACGAGATAATCATCTTCGAAGTCCGGAATTTTTTAACGTCGAAAAGTATCCGGAAATCACATTCAAGAGTCGCAGTGTAAAACAGATAGGGCCGCAAGCGGGCGACATCGTGGGCGACCTGACAATGCATGGCGTTACGAAGCCAATTACTTTGCACGTCAAATTGGTCAGCTCGCCAAATGATCCAAACCAAACCCGCTGGTCCGTGACCACCGATCCGCTAAAGCGACGGGACTTTAATTTGATGTTCGCTCAGGCCGCGGAAACAATGTCCGGCATTAGCCAGACCGTCGCGATCAGTATCGAGATCGAAGCGACGCGAGCGCAGTGAGATGTTTATTCTGGTTCTTACCTGGATTGGAATCGGTTGTTGGATCGTCTGTTTTTGGTGGATGCACCGCATTTCTTCCCGTCAGAATGCCATGCTCAAGGAATTGCACGACGTGACGAAGCGAATCGAACGTCTTTCTGAGGCAGAGCATGATCTCATTCGCGATGTGCATCCTCAAGTCAGCGAGATCAAGGAACATGTTGAGACCGTGAAAGAGGCGATCTCTCCGGAAAATAACTGAGTTCCGGGTCCGCCATGGAAATAACCCCACTCGGAGACTGCGCCGTTCTAATTCACGTGGCCGGGAATTTCGAAAGCGCGCCGGAAAAGGCGTTGCACCAAGTGCTGGCAACCCAACGCCGTCTCGCGGCAGCAAAGATTCCTGGCGTGCTCGAGCTCGCGCCGGCCTACACGACGGTTGCGCTTTTCTATGATCCAGTGAGCGCGATTGCCGCGGGCGCGCCGCCGGAAAATGTCTTTGCCTGGCTAGAACAACGGATTCACGACATTATTTCGAAAAAGGCATCCGTTAGCGCCGGCTCGGTTAACGTTTCGAAAATTGAAATCCCGGTTTGCTACGACCGCGAATTTGGTTTCGATCTCGACGACGTTGCCCAAAGCAACGGCCTCGATCGAAACGAGGTCATCGATCTTCATTCGGGCGGCGACTACCGCGTCCACTGTATTGGATTCATCGGCGGTTTTCCTTTTCTAGGCGGTTTGCCGACTAAACTTGCCACCCCGCGGCGCGATACTCCGCGAAAGGAAGTTCCGGCCGGCGCGGTCGGGATCGGAGGAAAACAAACGGGAATTTATCCGATCAAATCGCCCGGCGGTTGGAATATCATTGGTCGCACGCCGTTGCGGCTCTTCGATCCGCAGCGAAATCCACCGGGTCTCTTGCGCGCCGGGGACCACGTTCGTTTCCGAGCAATCAGCCGGGAGGAATTCGAGAAATCGACCAAATGAATGCGAGAGCGATTCGGGCTGGATTTTTAACCAGCGTCCAAGACCTGGGACGCACTGGTCTGCGCGAATTTGGCGTTTCGTCTGGCGGAGCGCTCGATCGACATGCTCTTCGAGTGGCGAATCTTCTGGTTGGCAACGAGGAATCGGCTGCCGGACTTGAAATTACCTTTGGCGGATTGCGGCTTCGTTTCAGCGACGATCGAATCGTTGCTTGGTGCGGAGGAAATTTTAAAGCGCGCCTTGGTTCGACAGACTTGCCTTCAGGTCATGCAAGTTTGGCGCGGAGCGGTGAAGACCTTTCGATTGAATCTCCGGCAGTCGGTTGCCGCGCCTGGGTTGCGATTTCAGGCGGAATAAATGTTCCTATCGTCCTGGCGAGCCGATCGGCCGACTTGAAGGCGGGGTTTGGTGGCATCAATGGACGGCCGACTCGTGACGGCGAGGAAGTTCCGCTTGGAGAAAATTCCGAACGCTCAAAAAACCTGGTCAGGAAATTAGCTGACCGAAGGATAGCATCCTGGAAACCGCCGCACGATTGGTCGAACCCGGCGCGGCGGGACCCTTTACTACACTTTGTTCGGGGCGCTGACGGAAACCACTGCGTTCCCGGCGCCATGGAAAGCTTCGGCGCAGAAAATTTTTTCGTTTCGCCTGATTCTGATCGAATGGGCGTCCGGCTGGACGGTCCCCGACTGGAGCGCAGCAACCAAGCGGACCTTCTTTCGGAAGCGGTTGCCCCTGGCACCGTCCAGGTCCCGCCTAACGGGAAGCCGATTCTCTTGCTCAATGATTGCCAAACCATTGGTGGCTATCCGAAACTTGCCCACGTGATTACCGTTGACCTGGGAATTGCCGCGCAGCTGCGACCGAGCGACATCGTTCGTTTTCGTGAAATATCGCTGGCGGACGCGCACCGCGCGTTGATCGAGCGGGAACGTGATCTCAAACAGTTTCGGCACGGAATTGAATCGCACTTCAGATGAATCTCGTGGTCGATTTGAACGCCGATCTTGGTGAAGGTGCCGGTCATGATGATGAACTTCTGGCGCTGGTGACATCGGCGAATATCGCTTGTGGATTTCATGCCGGCGACGCGAGCACAATGCGAACATCAATCGAAGCCGCGCGTGACCGCAATGTCGCGGTTGGCGCGCATCCAAGCCTGTTCGATCGGGAAAACTTTGGCCGCAAGGAGTTGCTGGTGAAGCCGGCAGAAGTCTTTGACGCAGTCGTTTATCAGCTCGGAGTGTTTCAAGCCATCGCGGAAGCATGTGGCGTGCGACCCAATCACGTGAAGCCCCACGGCGCTCTCTACAATATGGCGGCGCGCGACGATGCCCTGGCCGAGGCAATCGCCCGCGCGGTTGCCAAGGTCGACGCAAAGTTGATTTTCTTTGCACCCGCCAGCAGTGCACTCGCGCGCGCTGGCGAAAAGCAAGGTCTGCACATTTCACACGAAGTTTTCGCGGACCGGAATTATTGCAGCGACGGCTCGCTGGTCCCTCGTTCCCGAGCGGACGCGTTGTTGCATAACCCGTCTGACGCCGCGCCGCGTGTCTTGCGAATGTTGCGCGAGGGCAAAGTTCGGTCGGTCGACGGCGAGGATGTCGACGTTCGAGCCGAGACAATTTGTTTGCACGGCGACAATCCGGAAGCGGTTGAATTCGCCCGCGCGTTGCGATTGCAGCTGGAAAAAGAGGACGTCGCGCTCTGCGCACCGAAATTCTCCGAGTGAGCAGCGAACAAACGGGCCTCCGTCGTACGCTCGGTCCGGTCGATGCCACCATGATCGTCATCGGCTCGATGATCGGGTAGGGAATTTTCATCACTTCAGCCGAAACGGCGCGCCTATCAGGTGCGCCGGGTTGGCTGCTGCTGGCCTGGATAATTGCCGGTTTGCTGACAATTACCGGCGCCTTGTCTTGCTCCGAGCTGGCTACGATGATGCCGCGCGCCGGAGGCGTCTACGTTTTCTTTCGCGAGGCCTACGGACCGGCGATGGGTTTCTTGTACGGCTGGACGTTGTTTCTGGTCATTCAAACCGGAACGATTGCGGCGGTTGCGATCGCATTCGCTAAGTTTCTTGGCGTTTTCGTTCCGTCGATTTCGCCCGATAATTATTTTTTCACGAATGAACCGATATTGTTAGGCGGCGGATACGCGATCAGCTTGTCGAGTCAGCAATCGGTCGCGATCGCGTTGATTGCACTATTAACCTGGAGCAACACGCGGGGGCTGAAGCTCGGCACCCTTGTGCAGAACGTTTTTACTTTCGCGAAAACCGCCGCCCTCATCGGCGTAGTAATGGTTGGACTTTTTCTCGGTTGGAGGGCAACGAGCGCCGCGCGGACCTCGGTGTGGTGGGATTCGTGGGCGAATGGTTGGAACCCGCAGGTTGCGCAGCCCGGATTCGTTTTTGGAGGCGGCGTTGCACTCGTGTTGCTCTTTGGGAAATCAATGGTTGGGCCGGTTTTCGCGCAAACCGCTTGGACCAACGTGACGTTTCTCGGAAGCGAAGTTCGCGACCCCGGCCGGAATCTTGTTCGCTCTCTCCTGATCGGATCAGGAGTGGTCGTGATTCTCTACGTGTTGGCGAACGTTTCGTATCTTGCGCTGCTATCGTTTCGGGATATTCAACAGGCGCCGCAAGACCGTGTCGCAGTCGCGGCGATGAAAACTGTATTCGGCGATCCGGGCGCGATGTGCATGGCTGCGGCCATAATGATCTCGACCTTTGGTTGCAATAACGGACTGATTCTTGCCGGTGCGCGCGTCTATTTTGCAATGGCGCGGGATCGGTTGTTTTTCAAAAGAGTCGCCACCACCAATCGCCACCACGTGCCCGCAGCCGCGCTCATCGCTCAGGGGATTTGGACCGCGTTGCTGACTTTGCCACGAACAGTCGCGACCAGTCCAGTCACCCACAAGGTTTCCTACGGAAGTGTATACACGCAGTTACTCGAATATATTGTATCCGCCGATCTGGTTTTTTATCTGCTAATGGTTGCCGCGGTACTGATTTTGCGACGAAAAACTCCGACAGCCGAGCGCCCTTATCGAATGTGGGGATATCCGATTGTGCCGATGATCTCGATGTTACTGGCCGCGTTGCTTACTGCCGATCTTGCCTATGTAGCCCCGGCAACGTCGGGGATCGGGATATTGATCGTGCTTTCCGGTGTGCCGATTTACTTTTTGTGGCATAAACGAGCCGCTGTCGTGTAGCCGGATCCAAACGTAAGTGCGGATAGTCGCGAGATAGGAAATTATTGCGGCGCTGAGTGGTGGAAAAAATTGTACCCGCTCGAAAAAGCGGATGAGTTTATTGATAATTGCCACGTCGTCACGAGGATTATCGTTAAGACCAGCAACCCCCACCGTATCCATTCGCGTTTGGTCCAGCTCGCTAATTGTTCGATCGCGTAGGCGAACAAGACGAAGAAAGGCACGGCTGCCGCATTTAATAGACGTCCTGATGTGAAAAATGGATTTTCGCGCGACGGATACGGACATTCACCGAAGTCGAACCGGATAGACAATAAGACGAGAAATCCGACCAACGACGCAAAGCTAAAGACAGCGATCCACAAAACGGCCTGATTTGACTCTGATTTTCGACGAATGAAAAGCCCAACGAGCACGATAACAAGCACGATTGTCGATGCTGACCAGTAAAAGGCGTCACTCCACCATCCTGCCATCCGTTCATGATGCCAGATGAATTCGCCGCGCCAAAAACTTGCGATTAGCTCGACCCAGAAATTCTTTGCACCGGCTGGCGTGAAGATTGGGTGAGACCACCAATCGGCAAATGCTTTTGGCGTCCATCCCAACAGTTCAATCTTCGAATTCGTCGCGGTCAGGTCGCCAAAGTGTTGCTGGTTCCAAACCGCCCATAATGCCAGCGGCACGAACACTGAAATAAGAAATGCGGTTAAGATTGAGATTGCCCGCTGCATCGCCCGAGCGCGGACTAGTATCGCCGCTTTGTAGATAACGGCAGCGAAAACAACGAGTAGCAGCGGCAAATTGGCCGTTTTGATTAAACACGTGGCCGCGACAGCCAGGCCGGTCGAGACACCGAGCCAAACGGCGGGCCGTTCCGACTCAAGTAATCTCGCGACCGCAATAAAGGCGAGCCCAAAGGTCACCGTCGATAAAGAGTCACCTTGGACAGAATAGAATGAGCTTTGCGGCCAGATTGCTAACAGCGTTGCCGTCGTAATTGCGGGAAATGATCGATCGCCAAAAACAATCAGGGCGGCTTTGTAACCGACCCAAACCAATGCGGCGGCGAACGCAATGTTTAGAAACCGAACCCAGTAAAGCAAAACCAACCCCCGCAGCCCGAGAGTGCGTCCAAAATCGAACCAAGCGCCGCCGATGGCGTAATAAAGTGGCGGTTCACCCGATTCATGGTTTGATCGCGACTCCCAAAACGGAACTTCGTTCTGCAATACTTTCTCAACCTGATCCCGCGGCAAGAGCCAATTTGGAGGCGGGTATTGTCCGCCGTATTGGTCCGGCGGGACGAAGTATTCCGGAGAACTATAAACCGCGAAGTAAAGCGCAGCTTCGGGAGAAAATGTTACAATGCCGTGTGGCGGCGTGCCGTGCGCGTACTTAACGACAAGATCTACGTGCGCCTGTTCGTCGACGTTATTGAAAAAGGGAAACGCTGCGGCAAAGACGAAGACTCGGATCGCCGCTAACGCGCAAAGACTGGCGATGATCCAGCGCAATTCTCGTTTCGATAGAGTTTTCACGGGGTCTCGGATGCGAAACGCTGCTTGATAATGGTAAGCGTGCCATGCTCGCTGATTTGCGGCTGCGCCCCGCCTTTTTCGGCGAGTGTCGTTTCGATCTCCGCCCGGTAGGGTGACTTTGTCTCCACAACAAATACGGCGCGCCCCTGTTCGCTCGGCTCCAGTTTGGGAATCGATGGCGGATAAACCGCACGATCGACGCCAAAAATCGATTCCGACGCGATCAGTTTTTCGTCGGTCTCGAAAATCAAAGGATAGACAAAGGAGATTGTCGTCCAAACAGCGCCGATTTGATTTTGCGCGAGATCGGCTTTGATCGCATCAATGTCCCGTCCGGGCACACGCATCATGCAATGATCTTTATGATTCGGACACAACGTAAGCGTTTCGATTTGGTTATGGGCGGCGGTGTCGACGATAGCGTTAAGGCCGCAGATAAGAGTTGCCAGAAGTAGCAACGTGCCGATCGCGCGCGGGAAAATTTGCCGACTGAAGATGAGTCGCTCGACGGACCGCGCAATCAGGATCGAAATGAAAAATACTCCGCCCAGGAAATATCCCGGGACTCGCAAGGGAGCGATAATGTAGGGAACAAAGCTGACGCCGATCAGAACCAACATGAGCAAGTCCGCGTTCGTTTCGCTTCCCGTGAACCCCGATGAAAACGCGTTGCGAGTTCTCTTCCAGCGCAGGGCACCCCAGGCCGCTACCGCCGCGGCAATCAGCGTCACGCCGTAGAGAACATAGCCCGAGCAATGGGTTTCCGGGTAATACCAAAGCACCGTGTCCTCGCCGAAGAACTTCGGCATCTCGTGTAAAAAAATTTCACGCCAGGCCGACAAACCGAAGCGGGCAGCCATGTCGCCAGCTTCCGGCTTTTCGAAAAACAAGAAATGCCAGTTGAGAAATGAATGAGTGAAGTTCCACCAAATCGCCGGTGCATAACCAATAACAAATCCGCTCAGTCCCGCGCCCAGCCCGTTGATCGAAAATTTGCGGCGCAAGAAAAGAAGTCCCCAAAGCGCGATAATCGGGATCAGCAGAAGTTCCATTCCCCAAAAACTGACACCGCCGAGGAGCCCGAATAAAAAGATGTCGCGGACGCGCGGCGACTCTTGTTTTTCAACAGCGAGAAAAAGAATGATCAACAGCGGGATCAGCAAGAAGTAAAACGCGTAACCGCGCGGTTGAAAATGCCATTTCAGCAAGCCGGGCCACAGTGCGAAAACAAGACTGGCTAGCGTCGCGATGCGAATGGAATAAAGCTGCTGGATCATTACGTAAAACAAGGCCAAGGACGCCAACGACAGAATGACCGTTGGAATTTTCAAAGCGACGACGCCGACGCCAAAAAGCCAAAATGGAATGACGGCGAGATACGCTTCCCACGCACACGAGGCGTTGTAGGCGATTCCGTAAAAATAGAACGGTAAATATCGTCCTTCTGAAATGTGTTTTCCCATTAGGCCGATGATGGCTTCGTCGCTGGTTACGTGGGTTTGCGACAAGAATAGAATTGTGAAACGGACAATGGCCGTCGCAACGAGAATGACAAGAAATGCCCGATGCCTTCGCATGAACGCCTCTGGTTAATGCGGATCAGACGCGAAGGTCAACGCCGATGTGGATCTGGAATGGCCGTGCGCCAAAAAGTGGACAAGGTAATCTGCGCGTTAGTGGGCTTGAAACAGCAGCGTCGGCCGGCCAGACAACGTTTCAACCCAGGCACGCGCCTTATCATCCTCGCGGATCCATTCCAGCTTGTCCGGGTTTTTGTTCCAGTCCAACCCGTTGCTGTTTCCCGCGAGAAGCGCAGAAATTTCTTCCTTGGACAATTCCTCTTTATCAACCCGGGTATAACTCTCGGCGAGGCTTAGGCGCCGGAGAAATTGAACGAGAATAATGTATTTCCCTTTTTGATAGGTGTTGGTCGAAATGCCTCTCTTGTCCGGAAATCCCTGGTCGACCGGTTTTCCGAAAAGCGCGGCAATTTCATCCTCGGTATTGCCGAGAGCGGCAAAAAGACTGGTGCTCAGAGTGACGCACGAGATAACGATTAGAATCAAAGCCCGTTTCATACACTAACCCTTAGCGCTAACTCGCTTCAGATGAAACCGGTCTTTCGCCGCACCGTAGTGACTTGCGTGCTCAACCAGCCCGGCGCCTTTCGGGAGGCGACTTGACACCGCACGTAAGAATTTCTCAATCTGCGGTTTATGCGGGAAGCCCTCGTCCTTGTCCTGGTTGTCGGATTGTGTCCGGTCGCGCCATTAGTGGCAGAAGAGCAACCGGGTAACTGGGAAACGGTCACCAATGTTTCGCCAGACAAGAAGTTTGGCATGCGAATCAGCTGTCTGACTGAGCCGGAAGATCCCAAAAATATCAAACCCGATTCTATCACGGCCGTTGATCTTGTTTTGCTTCCATCAAAAAGGCGCGTGATGGGACTGCCGCAGAACTACAGCGGCACCCCCGCCAAAATCTTTTGGGCACAGGACTCCAAATGGTTCGCTTTGTCTGTATCCGAAGGGCCGCGGGTGACCGACACGGAAGTTTATCATCGCGGTGGCGACCAGTTCGAAAAACTCGATACCGAAGGCATGACCGTCGATGTCGGCGGCAACGTTAAGAATCAATACATCGAACCAGTTCAGTGGTTGAAACCCGCCGTCTTAGTTGTCACCCAGTTAACTGTTTTCCGCGGCGACAAAGCCGATTCAACGGTTCAATTCAACGCTCGGTTTGAGCAAGACGGCAGGTTTCGTGTGACAAATAAGAAGAAGGTTCCCGACAAAAAAGAATAAACGCGGCGATCACGCGCCGCAGCCGACCCCCAGCACTTGCTGGCATTTCTTCGGATCGTAACGATAGATCGTCGTTCCTTCGCCTTCGTAATATTTCCAGGCTACGACGATCTCCAGTTTGCCGTCGCCATCGAGATCGAGAACAGCGATGACTTTATAAGCGTTCGGCGCATTGAAACTGGATTGGTCGGAAGAGACGTAAGCTTTCGGATAAAATTCGCCGTCAACCAATTGCGTTTCGATTTTCCCGCCAACCATGCGGCGCAAGAGCACCATCGAATAGCTTCCGGCTAGCGAGCGCATCGGCACCTTCTTGCCGAAGTAATTCGTCGCGCTGATCAACACTTCTTCCTCTCCGTCACCATCGAGATCGACTCGAATAATGTTGTCGATCTTCACTTTCGGTTGATCGATGCCTTTTGTTTTCAGAAAATCGCCGACCGCATCGGCATAGACTTTTTGATTTGGGTCCAGCACCATCACTCTTCTAGGCAATGCATTCCACGGCGCCGCAATCGCTACGACGCCTTTTTCCGACTTGGGCGATAGCGAGATCGCCAGCGTTTGTTCGCATGGAACTTCTTCGGGATTTGCTTTGCCTCCTTTGACTTCGCCCAGGGCGGCGGTCATTCCGTAAACGCGATACGGCGTTTGATCGCTTAAGGATTTCGCGACTTCGTCCGCTTTGATCCACTTTCCGTTACTGCTCGCGCCAAAAAGATAACCGGTTTGGACTTCGACGATCGGGTGCAGGTCCGCCGCTGTCACGGTTGTGATCCCGATCAGCAGCGTTAAAAGCCTGACAAACAATGCCATATGGTTTTTCAAGATGTCTTGTCGTCTGCAGAAAAACAATGCAGAACGAGCCATTATGAAATCGACGAGCACGCTGGGTGGCATTCTTTTGCTGCTTTGTGTCCAAGCTTCGACCCACGGCAAAGACGATTCTCGATTCACTCAGGGATTGGTCGAGGCAACGCGTCTCGGTGACACCACCGAAGGAAAAGCTTACGACAATGAATTTAGCAGAGTGGTTGCCCCACAACTGGGCGATATCGTCAAGGAGTGCACCAAGGGTCTCGGCCCACGCGTGAACTTTCAGGTGGTTTTTGTTTTCGCGGCCGATGGCCACGTTCAGGATGTGCTGGCGGCTGATGATCAGCCGGGCGCAAAGTGCGTTGGTGATAAGCTGCGCAATTTGCATTTGCCCGCGCCGCCGCGCGCCGGCTGGCCAGTGCGGTTGGGGATCGATATCAATCCGGACAATGCATCCAAAGTTCGCGAATTGGATGCGAAGTTTGTGGCCGACAATCTAAAGCGCAGCCGCGAATTTTATTCTAAGGTCCATTTCGTCGCGATTGTGAACATTGAGTTCCCGAGTGGCGCGGTTGATTTCAAATACGATCGTTATCCAAACGGTGGTCCGGAACGAATTCAATCCGGTGAGGGCGCGGACTTCGCGCGAAAGAACGGAAAAAACTGGCTGAGATCGGACGATGGGGGTGAAACCGGAAAACCAGTAGACGCTAAAACCGCCAAGCGATTGAACAACTGGGTCGGTCTGATTGAAGGTCGATTGAATGGCAAGCCGGCTTTCATGAAATTCTTGAAGAAAGATAGCGACGGCGACCGCGAAGAGCTTGTTTACGAGGATTCAAACAAGAAATCTGGTTCCGGTTCGCAAATCAGCTTCGGACGATTCAAGAATTCGCCGGATGATGAGGTTCTGTTCTCGCATTACGCAGGCACGATGCACCTTGGCCAGCAAGACGCGAAGGTCGACATGAAGCTTGGTCATTTGGTGGCGGTTAACGCGGTCGTAACCGAGCACGACCCAGCATCGCCTGCGCCGACAGACAAATCGGCGGGGGGCGTTACTCTTCTCGACGGCAAACTCAAGATCGATGTCCCTGACGATTGGACTCGCGAATCGGATAATCCCAAAGATCCAAAGACCTTGGCGAAGTTCTCCCATGAAGGTGAAGGCGCGGCCTGGGGCGCGGTTTTGCGCGGAACTCACGGACTCACGCCGGACAAGCTCGATGGCTATTTAAAAATGCGAGTGGCCGAATACACCAAAGGCTTCAACTGGTTGCCAAAGGATTCGCATCTGGAATGGTTAAAAAAAGAAATCGTCACTATCGACGGGCGAAAATGGGCGGACTGGCGCTACGTTCCGATGAAAAAAGGAATGAAGGATTATCGGAACAATCCGGTTTACACCCGGTTCCTAACAACTTCATATAAGGGCCAACTCCTGGAAATTGATTTCACCAGCAATCTGGATACCGATCCCAAATTAAAAGCAGAGATCGATCACATCATGGATTCGATCCATCTAGAGGAATAAAGCAGGCTTTCAAAATTTGCGACTCGTTCGTATCTATTCTCCATGACTAACGCTCGAACTTGGCTGGCGGGACTCTTGATCGGATTTCTTTGTTCAAGCGCTTTTGCCCAGGACGACTTTCCGGTTTTCTGGAAGAAATTCGGCTCCGCGGTCATCAATGGCGACAAAGCGACGGTGGCGGAAATGACGAAGTTTCCTCTTTCGATGTCTTACGGGGTAAAAGCGGTGAAGGCCAAATCGGCTCTCTTGCGCCGTTACAATGAAATTTTCAACGGCGAGGCGAACGCCGCGCAATGTTTTGGAAGCGCCAAACCGCAAAAGGAATCCGCCCGGCGGTATGAGATCTATTGTCCTTTCAAGGAGACTCCAAACGACCAGGAAAACGCGCCGATACGTTTCGTGTTTGAATTGACCAAATCGGGCTGGAAATTCGCCGGCGTCGATAACATCAATGAGTGACGCCTTCTCAGTTGTCGTTTTTGCTTTTCAAGACGTTCTATCCTCCCGGTGATCCTGGGTCGGGTGCGTCGCGACATACTTTTCGATCGCTGTCGTAAAGTCCGTTGCGAAATCGAGCAGCTTTTGCCGGCCGACTCCTGGGATGCGACCAAACTCAGTCGTAGTTGTCGGATAGTTACGCGCCATTTCTCGCAGCGACACGTCGGAAAAAATAACGTAGGCCGGCACGTCACGCTGGTCGGCGATCGTTTTGCGCAACGCTCGCAGTTTCTCGAAGAGGATTTCGTCGCATTCGATTTCGCCTGCGCCAGATTTGCGCCGTTTTTTGGTTTCAACATCGAATGGTTTTGTAAGTTTGATCGTTTTTCGTTCGCGCAAAATCGCCAAGCCCGGCTCGGTCAATTGGAGGGTGGCAAATTTTCCCGGTGCCGCCGCGACGAGTCCGAGCCGCAATAACTCGCGCCCGATCGCCTGCCACGCACTCCGTTTCAGGTCTTTGCCAATACCATAAGTCGAAAGCTGACTGTGATTTCGCTGACGAATCGGTTCGGTGTCTGCTCCTGTCAGGACGTCGACAATGTGATTCAGGCCAAACCCGAATCCGTGCTTTTCATGGATTCGATAGACGCAGGACAAAAATTTCTGCGCGTGCAGTGTACCGTCGACCGTTTCGCGAGGATTTAGGCAATTATCGCAGCTGTCACAGGATGCCGTCGTCCATTTTTCGCCAAAATATTCAAGCAGTGTCGTCCGGCGGCAATCACGCGTTTCCGCGTAATGGACCATTTGGCCGAGTTGCTCGCGCGCGATCGCCGCTTCTTTTTCATCTTTCTCCTCGATAAAACGCCGTTGTTTGACGACGTCATTTGCGCTGAATAGTAGCAGGCATTCACTCGGTAATCCATCGCGGCCGGCCCGCCCCGTTTCCTGATAGTAGCTTTCGATATTCTTCGGCAAATCGTGGTGAACGACGAACCGCACATTCGGCTTATTGATTCCCATTCCGAATGCGATCGTCGCTGTGATGACGCGCACGTCGTCGCGCAAAAACAGCTCCTGATGTTTGCTTCGTTGGTTCGCATCAAGGCCGGCGTGATACGGTTTGGCCTTGATCTCATCCGCGTTCAGTTTCGTCGCGAGCGATTCAGCGGTTTTTCTGCTCGCGCAATAAACGATCCCGCTTTCGTCAGGCCGGCTACGAATAAACGTGAGCAGCTGTTCGTAAGGAGACGATTTCGGAATGACCCGGTAAGTGAGATTAGGCCGATTGAAGCTTGCGACATACGAGCGGGCGACGTCCAACTTCAATTGTTGGACGATGTCGATCCGTACGCGCCCAGTCGCCGTCGCCGTCAGCGCCATGATTGGCACGCCGGGCAGGTGTCGCCGCAGCTTTTTCAATTCGCGATATTCCGGCCGAAAATCGTGGCCCCATTCGCTGATGCAATGCGCTTCGTCGATGGCGATCTGGGCAATGTCCCAGTTCAGCGCGCTCTCGAAAAAACTGTCGAGCATCAATCGCTCCGGCGCGACGTAAAGCATCCGGTACTCACCGCGATTCAAGCCACGAAATCTTTCCGCTGCTTCATGTCGATCTAACGAAGAGTTTAAAAATGTCGCTGCGATCCCGCTCGCCCTTAATGCGTCGACCTGATCTTTCATTAACGAAATCAACGGCGACACCACAATCGTCAGCCCATCGCGCAACAGTGCGGGCAGTTGGAAACAAAGCGACTTTCCGCCACCCGTCGGCATCAACGCGAACACGTCGCGACCGTCGAGTGCGTCCTTGATGATTTCCTCCTGTAACGGACGAAACTCATCATAACCAAAATATTTTTTGAGTGCTCTGGGGAGATGCATCGACCCGTTTTAACCGAATAGTGTCCGCGCAATCAAGCGCGCCGCTCTTTGATCGAGGATAGGATTCCGGCGATCGCTTCGGCGCGAGGTTTGGCGCCGAGATTTCCTTTGCCGTGAACGCGAACGCTGACCGCGCCAGCTTCCATGTCGCGTTTCCCGATCACAAGCATGGTGTGCACCTTCATTTGCTCGGCGCGCTGGATCTTGCCGTTGATTTGATCGGTGCTCTTGTCGATTTCAGCACGGACTTGCTGACCGCGAAGCTCGCTTAAGATCGACATTGCGTAATCAATGAGTTTCGCGTCGTCGCCGATGGTGAGGATGCGAATTTGTTCGGGCGAAAGCCACAACGGAAAATTCCCGGCGTAATGCTCGATCAAAAATCCGATGAAGCGTTCGTGCGTGCCGAGCGGCGCGCGATGGATGCAAATCGGGATTTTCTCAGTGTTATCCTTGTCTTTGTAACGAAGATTGAAGCTGCGGGGTTGCGCGAAGTCGACTTGGTTGGTCGCGATTGAAAACTCGCGGCCGATCACGCTCCAGGCCTGGACGTCGATCTTCGGACCGTAAAACGCGGCCTCGTTGGGCACTTCGACATAATTAATCCCGGAATTCTTGAGAACGTTGCGCGTCATGTCTTCGGTTTGCTTCCAAAGCTCGGGCTCGTCCACAAATTTTTGGCCAAGCTTGGCCGGATCGTGGGTGGAGAACCGCATCAGATATTTCTCGATCCCGAAAAGTTTGAAGTAATTGAGATACATCTCGTTCACCGCGTTGAACTCGGTTTCGAATTGTTCTGGCGTCATGTAGAGATGCGCGTCGTTCATTTGGAGCGAGCGCACCCGCATCAATCCGAATAGCTCACCGCTTTTCTCGTAGCGATAACAAGTCCCGTACTCCGCGAATCGCAGAGGCAGATCGCGATAACTTCGCGGCACCGCGGCAAACAGCTTGTGATGATGCGGACAATTCATCGCCTTGAGATAGTAACGCTGAGTGGCCGAATCTGTTTCGCCGTGCTCGTGAAGTTCCATCGGCGGAAACATCGAGTCCGCGTAGTAAGGGAGATGTCCGCTAATCTCGTAAAGCTTTCCTCGCGCGATGTGTGGCGTGCGTACGCGCACGTATCCGGCGTCGAACTCCGTTTCCTTCGCCAGTTTCTCAAGCTCCTCGATGATCGCGGCGCCGCGCGGTAACCAGAGCGGTAAACCCGGCCCGACATCTTCGTCGATAACGTAGATCTCTAATTCTTTGCCGAGTCTGCGATGGTCGCGCTTCTTGGCTTCCTCGAGCATCGTGAAATACTCGTCGAGCTCCTTTTTGGTTTTGAACGCAGTGCCGTAAACGCGTTGGAGCTGCGGATTCTTTTCGTCGCCTTTGTAATAAGCGCTGGCGACGCTGGTAAGCCTGAACGCTCCGATATTTCCGGTCCGCATGACGTGCGGACCCGCGCAGAGATCGATGAAATCGCCGTTGCGATAGAGGGAAATCTTTTCGTCCGGCGGAATGTTTTCAATGATGTCGAGCTTGAATTTGCTCGGCTGGACGCGATCGCTTAACCCAGCGAGCCGTCCTTTTTTTCCGAGCTCGAGCGCTTCGTCGCGCGAAACCTCCGTCTTCTCAAACACGTGGTTCGCTTTGATCTCCTTCTTCATCTCCGCCTCGATTTTTTCGAAGTCCTCGGGCGAGATGCGATGGGGAAGATCGACATCATAATAGAAGCCATTTTCGACCGGCGGCCCGGCAGCAAACTGCGCTTCTGGCCAGATCTTTAAGATCGCCGTGGCGAGAACATGCGACGCCGAGTGGCGGAGGCGTTCGATGTCCGTCATCTGGGCGCGTTGCTCGAGAGTTTTGCGGTCTTCCTGCATAAACGGGAGCAATTAACCACGAAGACCACGAAGAACACGAAGAAATTTATCGCGTCAGGTCGGGGGGCGTGCTGCGTATAATAGATGATGATGCGACGAGTTTTGCCTTGGCTGATTATTGCAGGGCTTGCTACCAGCGGCTGCCATCGGGCCCCGACTTCGACCTCGGAATTCGCGGCTGAACGCCAAAAGATGGTCGAGGAACAACTTAAGCCGCGTGGCATTAAGGATGAGCGGGTATTAGCAGCGATGGCGAAAGTGCCACGGGAAGAATTTGTGGCGCCGGACCTGCGCGGTAAAAGTTATGCCGACAGCGCGCTGCCGATTGGTCACGATCAAACGATCTCGCAACCGTTCATCGTTGCGTTAATGACCGAGCAACTCCGGCCCCAACCCACCGACCGGGTTTTGGAAGTCGGCACCGGCAGCGGTTATCAAACGGCGGTTTTGGCCGAGCTCGTAAAAGATGTTTACACAATCGAGATCATTGAGCCGCTGGCGAAGGAGGCCTCGGCGCGTTTAACGCGGCTCGGTTATAGCAACGCGCATGTGAAGGTTGGCGACGGTTATCAGGGTTGGCCCGATGTCGCACCGTTCGACGCGATCATCGTCACTTGCGCGCCGGACAAAGTTCCGCAGCCGCTTACTCAACAGCTTAAGGAAAACGGCCGCATGCTCGTCCCAGTCGGGAACGGCATGGAACAACAACTTTTTTTGCTGGAGAAGAAAAACGGCCAGCTCGCGCAAACCGCGATTTTGCCGGTGCGCTTCGTTCCGATGATTGGCCAGGCAGCAACTAAGAAGTGACGGGTGACGAGAAATGCGGAAATTACTTTTTAATTTCGGCGAGTTTCTTCAGGTCGACTTTTTTAATCCACTCCTGAAGTTCTTTCGGGTCTTCGTTTTGCAATTGGATTTCGACAAAATAACGCTTTGCTACCATGACCCATAGGGAAGCTTGTTTCTGGTCTTTTTCGTATGCTTCAAAGCCGGGATTGCCGTCGATGGTGACTGATTTGCTATAGCCTTCCGGGGTCTCGCTCGTTTGTTTCCATCCGGCGGTTGTTGCTTCCACGTAATCAGGATTGGCAACCGAATCGAGAATGCTGATCGATGCTCGGGGCGCGTCGTTTCCTTCGCCCTTTGCGTAATCGCGATGAACGTTGGTGATTTTGAACCCGCCCACGTCGTCGCTCGAGCCTTCGGCTTTTTCGGCAGTCCAGCCGGACGGCGGTTCCGGTAAAATCGGAATCAGCTTTGCCGGATCGGCCACGTCGGGTATGAGGTTCGGCTCGTTTTGCGCTCGCACTCCAGCGGCAGCCAAGCCGAGCGCCAATGCAAGAATACAAGCGGCCGTTTTCATTCGGGGTCAGCTACTCGATTGACTTTGCTGTGATGCTTTGTCAAGACGCGATCCGTGCGACGAACGTCTCAGCTTGTGATTCTTATCTCGATTGTCGCTGTGGCCGTTCGATTGATCGCGATCAATCAACCGTTTGTCGACAACTGGAGTTGGCGCCAAAGCGACGTGGCAGCGATCGCTCGAAATTATTTTCAAGGCGGTTTTCACTTTGCTCATCCTCAAATCGACTGGGCGGGAGACCAACCCGGTTATGTCGGGACCGAGTTCCCGATTTTGCCGTTCCTTGGTGCGATCTCTTACAAATGTTTCGGAATCAATGAGTGGGTCGGGCGAATCCAGGCGGTAATTTTTTTCGCGATCTCGCTGCCGTTCTTCTTCTTGCTGGTTCGCGAGATGTTGGGGGAAATCAGCGCTACCTGGACGTTGCTTTTTTATTCCTTGGCCCCGCTCGGGATTATGGCGAGCCGATGTTTCATGCCGGACACGCCATCGCTGGCTCTTTCGCTAATTGGCCTGTATTTCTTTCACCGCTGGATCGAATCTGAGCCGGACTGGTTATCATTCTCTTTGGCGGCAGTGGCGATTTCTTTGTCGATTCTGATCAAGCTCCCCAGTGCGATCATCGGAGCGCCTCTCGCGGGCATTGCCTTTCAGCGTTTTAGAAAACCGCCACTCCGGCTCGGAGCGGCGTTTCGGCATTTCAGGCTGTGGATGTTTGCCGCAATCACCCTGTTGCCGGCCGCAGTCTGGTATTGGCACGCTTACCAAATCTCGTTGCAATTTTATCCGCACCATTTTTTTGGAGCAGGCGGCGTGAGGTTGATGCCTATCGCGTGGTATTGGACCATCGCCAAGAAAATTCCGACTCTAGAAGTTACTCCGATTGTTTTGTTGCTGGGCGGGGTTGGCTTGTTTACAGCCCGATCGGAATCGAGTGCGCGACCATTTTACGCGTGGCTTGCAGCGGTCGTGCTCTTCATCATCGTAGTCGGGTACGGCAACCGGCATCCGTGGTACCGATTGCCGCTTGTTCCAATTGCGGCAGTCTTCGCTGGTTCCGCGTGCGCATTTTTCGGCACAAAGATTTCGGGCAGAGCAGCAAGGCTCGCGGCTTCGATTTTAGTGGCCGCCCTCGGCGGTTTGTCCGCGCTCGTTGCCGCTCGCATTTATTATCATCCGATTGCGGCTCCCCTCCGCGACGCGGGTTTGCGGTTGAAAGAAATCACGGCGGGGGACGCGTTGATTGCCGCAGCTGACAATGGTGATCCGACACTTTTGTACTACGGCGAGCGCAAAGGGTGGCATTGTCTGGAGAACGGCGGGATCTACAACGGCGACCCGGATGGAAGCGAACCGGTGATCGCTGATCTTCAACAACTGCGGGGAAAAGGCGCGAAGTATGTTGTTTTTACTTCGAATACCGCGTGGTGGCTGGATTTGTTCCCTGAAATCAGGCAATATTTGCACGCGAACTCGGCCTTAATCGCCGAGACCTCTGAGTTTGAAATATATCGGCTTGATCCAATTTCGAAATGAAAAGGGAAAAGTTTACGACCCGAACCGCTACAGTTGCGGACGTCTCGATCATTCTGGAGTTGATTAAAGCGCTCGCAACCTACGAACGTGCGCCCGATGAAGTCACGACGGACGAGAAAGGGCTGGCGGAAGTGTTGTTTGGCAAAAAGCCGGCGGCGGAAGTCTTGCTCGCGTTGGAAAATGAAAGAGCGGTCGGATTCGCCGTTTTCTTTCATAATTTCTCAACTTGGTTAGGACGACCCGGTCTTTATCTCGAAGACTTATTCGTTAGGCCGGAAGATCGCGGCAAAGGCTACGGTCGCGCGTTGCTTGTTCGTCTGGCAAAAATCGCACAGGATCGCGGTTGTGGCCGAATGGAATGGGCGGTGCTCGATTGGAATGAACCCGCGATTAATTTCTATCGAAAACTTGGCGCAAAACCGATGCATGAGTGGACCGTGTTCCGTTTAACACCTGACGAAATTGCAGCACTCGCCGATTCGTCAATGTAATTGAACTTACGCGCGCACCAGCCGCGCGATGAGATCTTCGCTAGTCACAAACCCGATCAGGTTTCGTTTTTGATCGACAACCGCAGCCAGGCCGAGACGCGCCGCGCGCAAGCGCTGCACCACGCGGGCAGCCCCTTCACCTTCCTGTACCGTCACCATTCGTCGTAAAAAGGGTGAAAGCGATTGCGGCTGATCTTTGTCCAGGAGGACGTCTAATACGTTAACGAGGCCGATTGCGTCGCCCTTGTGATCGATCACCGGCAGACGATCGAACCCGGTTGCGCGACTCAAATCGAGCGCCGCCTCGACCGTTGCGTCGGGGAGGAGGCTTTCGATTTTAGACACTGGCTTCATCACGTCGCGCGCCGTTACATTTTGGAAGTCGACGACGTTATGAATCATGGCCCGTTCCGTGGCCGTGATCGATCCTTCACGTTCGCTTTGAGCGGTTATTTGTTTGAGTTCTTCGCGCGCGGCAAACAAGCGTGCCGTTTTCTTCGCCGGCTTGGGAAGCAGCAAACGTCCGATCGCCGCGCCGACAACGAGAGCTGGCCAAAGGAGTGCCACGGTTACTTCAAGCAGACGCGACAGCGCAGCCAGTGCCCGAAACGGAAACCTGCGAAACAGAGATTTTGGTAAAACTCCCAGCACGAAAAGATAAATCGGGATCGCGACGAGCACGGTGAAAACGAAACCAGTCGCGCCAAACTTCCAAACGAACCGGCGCGCCAGAAGAATAAGCGCGACGATGTCCACGAAGTTCGTGATCAAGAGCACGGTCACGAGCAGGCGCTCTGGAGATTTCAGTAAACGATCGAGCCGCACCGCGGTCGGTCGATTCAGTTTAACGTTGTGCCGCAATCGCACCGGATCGATCGACATCAGTCCGGCTTCGATTCCATTGAAAAGAAAGGAAACCATCCAACAACCAAGAATAATCCAGAGATCTTTCATGCCGCGGCCGTGTCCGCTTCACCGTCGACGCAGGTTGTTTTTTCGAGGACCACTTCTTTGACCCGCTTGCGACTGGTCCGTCGAATCGTCACTGCCAGCCTCGGCAGCTCGAGTCGCGTGCCTTCCGGGGGTAATTGTCCCAGCTGATTGAAAATGAAACCGCCGATTGTGTCGATTCCGTCCGCTTCCAATTCGAATCCAAGATATTCGCGCAGATCATCGAGGCGTGCCTGACCGCTCACCAAAAATTTCCCGTTCTCGAGCGGTTCAATGTAAAGGTCGACATCGCCACCTGAAGGCGCGGCATCGCTCAGGATTTCTTCCACAATGTCCGATAAGGTGATGATACCTTCCGTCCCGCCGAATTCGTCGACCACGATCGCCAAGCCTTGTGGATGGGTGAGAAAGAGTTTTAAGAGATCGAGGGCACGCATTGTTTCTGGCACAAATGACGGCGCGTATAACTGCTCGGTGTAATGATCAGTGGGATCGAGCAGGAACCGTTTTACCCCGATGATGCCAACAACGTTGTCCGGCGTTTCCGCGTAAACTGGAACGAGCCGGTAACGGCGTTCTTTCAATTGCGCGATGGCCTGCTCATTGGTCAGATCGTCCGGCAGGGCAAAACTATCGACCCGCGGGGTCATGCAATCCTTCGCCGTCTTGTCGCCCATTTTGATGATTTCCTGAATCATCTCGCCCTCGGCCTCGTGCAGCGTTCCTTCTTCCTCTCCGATTTCAACCAACGCTTCGAGTTCCTGATCGCTGAGGCGAGCGCGGGTTAGCAAACGGGCCGGCGTAACAAAATCAACAATCGCGGCGCTGGCATCTTCCAGCATACTGCCGACGCGATCAAGAAATCGCACGGACGTTTGCAGCGTGAACGCCCCGATAGTCGAAAGTCGATAGGGTGCCGAAAGCGCAAGGAGTTTCGGGATCAAATCGCAAAGCAAAACGACGACCGCGAAAATCACGATCGCGGCCAGCCATTGCGGAACTCGACCACCCAAAGGACCACGCCAGAGAAGGAACAGACAGAGCACGACCAAGGGCACTTTGACCAGCGCGTCTCCGAGCAACAATCCATTCAAAACTCGACGCGGTTTGTCGCGAAAAAGCTGAACAAATTTCGTGAGCGCGGGGTGATTCGCGTCAAGTCGACGAAGTTGATGACGTCGAAGCGAAAACAGGGCTGTCTCTAGGCCCGAAAAAAGGGCGGAAAGAAAAATGAGGCCCGCGATAATGACCAGAGAGACCGCCAGCTCAGGCGCGGTCATTCTTGGCTGCGGCGCCCAATATTGTCGGGGCCCTCCGGAAAAGTCGGTTTGCCCATCATCTGAGGCATGCTGAAATTAAAACGCTTCATGAACAAAGGCGAAAGAATTTCGCAGTTCGTCCGCGACCTCGAGGGCGAGGAAGCGGATCTTTCCGCCGAAATCGCCAGGCAACCTTTCTATCGTGCTTATTTCCGGTGTTGGAACGATCAGCGTTACTACGAAGCTCACGATGTGCTCGAGCACCTATGGCTAAATAGCGAAACCGACGACGATAATTTTTTCAAGGGGCTGATCCAGGCCGCGGGAGCCTTCGTCCATCTCCAGAAGAATTTCGAGCATCCAACCCATGCGAAGCACAGCCGGCGCCTGCGACCTGCAGTGCGATTGTTTGAATTGGCGGAAAAAAACCTCGCGCCGTTCGGACCGCGTCACCATTCGCTCGACGTCGCCGCCCTTCTCGATTTGTTGTGCGCAACGCGCGAAAAAATCATCGCATCCGATTTCAAAATCAATCCGTGGTCGCCGGGGAACGCCCCCAAGATTTCGCTAAAGTCTGATTAACACCGCCCTTTCAAGCCGGTGTCCACTCCGAACGCGCGATCGAAGCTGTTCGAACAGCTTCGGCCAAAGAAGCCGTCAACACGGCTCGCCCGCAGAAGGGATGTGTTTACCCCTGGCTGAAAGCCAGGGGTAAATAGAGTTTGCTACCTGGTAAAAATTAGCTTTATGCCGGCGATTGTGAGCACGGTCGCCAGGAAAACGGCAATGCCCCGCACGGGAAGGCGGCGACTTCCCAGATAAGACCCGACCGTCCCCCCGATGATCGCTGGAATCGCAAGATAGATTCCAAGTGTTGGAAGTGAATGTTTCGCCGAAAAATATCCGATCAGGCCGCCGATCGAATTCACTAGAATAAAGAGGGCGGAGACTGCCGCAGCCTGTTTGATGGGCGCCCAGCGGCAAAAAAGCAGCAAAGGGGTGAGAAAAATTCCGCCGCCGGTTCCGGTAAGACCGGAGAGGAATCCCAATCCTCCGCCAACTCCAATTGCGACTGATTTTCCGGGCGGATTCGTCTCTGGTGGGTCGCTTTTGCGAAAAAATAATCGGGTTGCCGAGAAAAGAAGCACGAGGCCGATCAAAATTCGGAGCACACCGGCAGAAGGTTGTAAATAACCGCCGACGTACGCCGCCGGAATCGACAGCAGCGCAAACGGCCAAAACAATTTCCAGGAAAAATATCCGGCCCGCCAGAATTGGAACGTGCCAATGATCGCGACTAAAATATTCAGGATGAGCGCGGTCGGTCGGATGATTAGCGGAGCGAGCCCAAACAACGTCATCGTTGCGATGTAACCCGAGGCACCGGCGTGGCCGACGGAGGAGTAGAGAAATGCAATTACCGCTATTGCGAGGCAAAGAAGCGCGAGACTTGTTGTGTCCACCAATGACGAATGACCAATGACTAGTGACGAATCAATAACGAATGACGAAAAATGTGCGGTCAGACCTGTTCGCGCGACGGGTCATTCGTGCTTTGATCATACTTTCATCATTCGACATTCGTGCTTCGGCATTTTGTCGAAATATTTGTCCGTTAACCGACTAGCGCTTCCGCTGAATGATCGGATGGTGCGTAGTGACACCCATTATGGCGGCGGAAATTCAACCGGCAAAACCAGCGCACACCAATCGCCTCGCGGGCGAGAAGTCGCCGTATCTGTTACAGCACGCGCATAACCCGGTCGATTGGTACCCGTGGGGCGAAGAAGCATTCGAAAAGGCGCGCCGGGAAAACAAACCGATTTTTTTGTCCATCGGTTATTCCACATGTCACTGGTGCCATGTCTTGGCTCACGAGTCTTTCGAGAACGAAGAGATCGCGGCGACTATGAATCGCGATTTCGTGAATATCAAAGTCGATCGCGAAGAACGGCCAGATGTCGATCGCGTTTACATGACATTTGTGCAGGCGACGACTGGTGGTGGCGGTTGGCCGATGAGTGTCTGGCTCACGCCCGATCTGAAACCGTTTGTAGGAGGAACTTACTTTCCGCCTGAGGACCGTTACGGCCAGCCGGCCTTTCGCAAGGTTCTTGAGCGAATCGCAACCGCTTGGAAACAGGACCAGGCAAAGATCGTGGAGAGCGGAACCAAAATTATGGACGCGCTGCGCGATTCTCAATCAACCGCGGCGGATGCGACTGCCAAGATCGACAGCGGCGTCTTTGAAAACGCGTATGAGCAACTCAAGCGGAGTTATGATGAAAAAGAAGGTGGTTTCAGCGTGGCACCGAAATTTCCGCGGCCAGTGGCGTTGAATTTCCTGACTCGATTTTATGCGCGCGCTCCGAAAAGCGAGCCAGCCAAGCACGCGCTTGAGATGGATCTTTTTACTCTGCGTAAGATGGCAGCCGGGGGGATACACGATCACATTGGCGGGGGATTTCATCGCTACTCGGTTGATCGCTACTGGCACGTACCTCACTTCGAGAAAATGCTCTATGATCAAGCACAGCTCGCCCTGGCATACCTAGACGGATTTCAGATCACCCAGGATCGGCAATACGCCGGTTCCGCGCGCGACATTCTGGATTATGTGGCGCGGGACATGACTTCGAAAGATGGTGGGTTTTTTTCGGCTGAAGACGCTGACAGCTTGTTCGAACCAGGGAAGCCCGAGCACGGCGAAGGCGCGTTTTATGTCTGGACCGAGAAACAGGTCGACGACGCGCTCGGCGCCGAATCGGAAACCTTCAAGTATCACTTCGGCGTTCAGCCGCATGGCAACGCGCCGGAAGGGAGCGATCCGCAGGACGAATTTCGTGGGAGAAACATTTTAATTCAGCGCCACACGATCGCCGAAACGGCGCAGCATTTCAAAAAAAGCGAGGAGGAAGTTCGAAAGTCGCTCGCGCGTAGTCGCGAAAGCCTATTGGCGATTCGAGACAAACGGCCGCGGCCGCATTTGGATGACAAAATCATTGCGGCCTGGAACGGCTTGATGATTTCGGCTTATGCCCGCGCCGCACAGGTCTTAGATGATCAGCATTATCTCGAAGCCGCCAATCAAGCGGCGAAATTTGTGCGCGCGAATCTTTATGACGACAAGAGTAAGGTGCTCTTCCGCAGTTTTCGAAAAGGTCGCGGCAACGTTGAAGGTTTCGCCGACGATTATGCGTTTGTGATTCAAGGTCTGCTCGATCTCTATGAAGCGTCGTTCGACGTCGAGTGGTTGAAGTTCGCGATCGAACTCCAAGCAACCCAGGACCGTTTGTTCTTTGACGAGAAAAGCGGCGGATACTTCAGCACCAGTGGTAAGGACAAAAGCGTCGTGCTGCGGATGAAGGATGACAACGACAGCGCAGAGCCGGCCGCGAGCTCGGTGGCGGCGCTGAATTTATTGCGACTGGCACAATTTCGAAGCGACAAGGCGTTGGAGAACCGCGGGCGCAAGACGATCGACGCATTTGCAGGGACTATTGATCACTTTGCCAGCGCCATGCCGCAGTTGCTGGTCGCGCTTGATTTTAGTTTGAGCAAGCCGCGCCAGATTGTGATCGCGGGCGAGGCCGATAGCAAAGGGACACGCGCATTGCTCCAAGAAGTTCATCGGCGCTTTCTGCCTGATAAGGTGGCAATGCTCGCGGATGGACGCGACGGTCAGAGATTTCTTGGGGAGAATAACGAGGCACTTCGCGCGATGGCGCCCGTTGAAGGAAAGCCCGCGGCCTACGTTTGCGAAAACTTCACCTGCAAAGCGCCGGTGACTGATATCAAGGCCTTGAACGCGATACTCTCGGGTGAATAATAGCGGCCTGTGAATAGCAACCGCGCTATTGTCTTCTTTGCCTGGGGTCCAGACTGGATCAAACGTGTCGCGGACTGCATTCGCGAAAGCCGCCTTCCCGACTATCCGGTTTTCGTCATTACCGATACTGAGACAGACACCGCCGCTTTACCGAAGAATGTCGAAGCCGTGAGGCTCGCTTTTGAGCTTTCGGGCAAAGCAAGAAAGGCGGAATTCTTCGTGCGGTTATCGCAAAAAATAGGGACGGCGCTATTTATCGATGCCGACACCCGCGTGATTGACGATATTTCGCTGGGCTTTGAGAAAGCGGAGAAACACGGCATTGCGATTGCGGCGGCGCCGCATTATTCGCTCGCCGACTTTCGTGATTTTCGCCAGGTGATGACGGCAGAAGGGGTCACGCCGCTTGGTCAGATGGTTTACAATACCGGCGTGATTTTCGCTACGCCGCATCGGCCGGATGTTCGGGCGGTTTTCGATCTGACTTTAAAGCTGGCGCAAAAATATCAGGACAAAATTTGGAACGAACAACCGTACCTGAGCCTGGCGATGGAGCTCTTAAATTTTAATCCCTACACGCTCTCGCCAAGTTTTAATCATCGGGCGTTTGGCGAATTGATCAGCGGCTCGATTCGGATCTGGCATTCCTACGACCCGGTGCCCCGGGACGCCGCGTCTCTCGAGAAGGGTTACCTTCGTCGCTACCAAAAAGGAAAGTTGGTGAAGGCAGTGAAAGTTCCGCTGTGACGGCGAGCGTTTCGCCACGGATTGTTCTTCACATCGGCGCACCCAAAACGGCGTCGACTTACCTGCAACGGCGACTCCGCGCGAACGCCGACACGTTGCGTCGCCACGGCATCTACGTCCCTGTAATCCCCGCTGTTGCGGCGATGGCGGGCAACGCGAAACTTTTGGCAACAACACTGAGCCGGCGTCCGTCGTTGACCTTTCAGCGCGGATTTCCGGAAATCGATGTGAGCAAGCTCGATCCGGCCAAAATTGTGACCGACTTGTTAGAAGACTGGCGACCGGAGGCCGAATCGGTGGTTCTTTCCGCTGAAAACCTACGGCCAAACCACGCGGAGCGTTTGCGCAAATTGCTTCCAACTTCTGTACCTTGCGTCGTTGTCTTGTTTGTTCGGCGGCAGGACCGCTGGATCGATTCCTATTTCAACCAAATGGTGAAGACCAACGAGGTTGCCCAAGAGATAGGCTCCTTTGTTGCGAAACTTTGCGACACTGAGGGCGAGAGATTGTGTCGCCCGGATTGGTTCGCATATTACGAATCATGGCGCAACGCGCTCGGAAATTGTCGCGTTATCTTTTACGATGAAGTGGCCAGCGATGTGTTTGGCGCTTTCTTCAACGGGGCCGGTTTTTCAGATGTTCCCGATTTGATCGATGTCGATCGGGCGCAGATATCGCTGAATACGTGCGAGGTCGCATATCTGCTTGAGCAAAAGCAGCCGATAGAGTTTTCGGATTTTCTCCAACGCAAAAACGCGAGCCAGAAAGCATCGCGCCGCCTCGGATTCGAAAAGACGCAAAGTTTTCTGAGCGATGCCGATTTGGCGCGCTTGCACAAGCGGTTCGACGAATCGAACCAACACCTTATCGTCGAGTTGGCCCGCGAGAGGAATCCGCCTCCGTTACAAATCGACACGAACACTCAGTCGGACGCGTATTGCAATCTGCGACAGCTCTACGCGTCCGAGTCATACGTTCAATACCGCAAACTGGCCGATGCAATTTATTCGCGGCGGAAACGACGGAGTTGGTTTTCATTTGGACGTTCGGTTTAATCAGAGCTCGCGATGAAGCCCAACATTCTCCTGATCATGTGCGACCAACTTCGCGCCGACGCGCTTGGTTGCACCGGCAATTGGGTAAAAACGCCGAACATCGACCGGATCGCGGGCCAAGGCGTGCGCTTTGCAAACTGCGTGACCAACTCGCCGGTCTGTTTGCCGGCGCGGATTTCACTGGCGACCGGTCGTTATCCGCACAACACCGGAGTTTGGGACAATTGTCCCTACGAATTGCCTGAAGGCACAGCGACTTGGATCTCGGCAGTCCGCGACGCGGGATACCGAACTAGCGTGTTCGGAAAGACGGCGTTGCATCGGGGCGGCCCTGACTTGCGCAAGTTCGAATACAAATTGCACTCCTACGGTTTGGACGATGTCGATGAAATCCGCGGGCCGCACGCGACCGTCGATGTCATTTGCAACATGACCGAACGCTGGAAGTCGCTTGGATTACTGGATGCGTTTCGGAAGGACATGAAAGAGCGCGGCGGAAAGAATCGCACGCTGGTTAGGCCGTCGGCGCTGCCGTTGTCGGAATATTACGACGTTTACGTCGGCCAGCGGGCGAAGGAATATCTTCACAATTACAAGCGCGCGGAGCCATGGTTCTGTTGGGTCAGTTTTGCCGGGCCGCACGAACCATGGGACACGCCGGAACCGTTTGCCAGCATGTATCGTCCCGAAGACATGCCAGAGCCGATCCCGCGTCCGCCGGAACGACCCAGCGGGCCAAAAGGCGAATTGGATCGGCGGTTTTCCGAATCGCCGCGCGGTGAAGTTCGCAACGCCAAAGAACTTCGAGCGAGTTACGCAGGGAAAGTTTCGTTGATTGACGATCAAGTTGGTCAAATCGTGAACGAAATTGAAGCGCGCGGGGAACTGGATCGTACCATCATTCTTTTTACGTCTGATCACGGCGAAATGAATGGCGATTACGATCTCATCCATAAATCGAATTTCCTCAATCCGGCGGTGCGCGTTCCCTTCATCATCAGCACGCCGGAAATCGGTAAGTCATCGCAGGCGGGAACAGTGAACGACACTCCTGCGGAATTGTTCGATGCCGGGCCGAGCTTAGCGGAAATTGCTGGGGCTGAGCTCAATTACTTGCAATTCGCGCGCTCGATGATTCCAGCGCTCCAAAAATCGAATACGGAACATCGGAGCTTCGCGATTTCGGAGTTCTTGGAAGAAATAATGTATCTCGATCGCGATTGGAAGCTGTTGGTGAACAAGAAGCGCGAGCCATATCGTTTGTTCGACGTGAAAAACGATCCGCGGGAGATGAATGATCTGATCGGTCGCAGCGAGCACGAATCATTGATCAAGGAACTAAAAGGCAGAGCCGCCGCCCGTCTGAAGCAAACGGCGTAGTTTTGATCAAATGCCCGCAAATTCCAGGCGCAACGTTCTGATCACCGGAATTCCGCGCTCGGGAACAACGCTCGTTTGTTCGTTGCTCAATAAAGTTCCGGACATTGTCGCCTTACACGAGCCAATGAGCGTGTGGGAGTTTTCCAGGTGTCGGGATGCTGCGGCGCTCGCGGCCACGATCAACGATTTCTGCACCGAGGCCCGACGCTCGTTGCGAGAGCAAGGCTCCGCGATCTCCAAACACGTTGGAGGTGAAATCCGTGATAATGCAGTTGGCGATCAACTTGATCAGGCTGGAACCCGATTACGGCGGACAGAGCACGGCAAAATCTCTATCGACAAACCGCTCTCCGAGAATTTCACGCTCGCGATCAAACACCCACTGGCCTTCACGGCGTTGCTCAAATCTTTATCGAAACACTTCGAGTGTTTTGCGGTTGTTCGAAATCCGTTGGCGACTCTCGCTTCTTGGAACTCCCTCGATTGGCTCAAGGTCAAAAAAGGGCGCGCGCCGATCGCGGAAAAGTTGGATGCTGATCTTGCGCGCCAACTGAGCGATGAATCCGATGCGATTGAGCGGCAGATTCAGATTGTGGAATGGTCATACGACCGTTACCGCAGATTTCTGCCCAACGAAAACGTGATTAAATATGAGGAATTGATTGCGACCCACGCTCGCGCGCTGGCAAGGTTTTTCCCGACAGCCACGGATCTTAGTGAAGACTTGGTTTCAAAGAACCTGAACAAACATTACGACCGTGCATTGATGACGGATCTTGGTCAGCGACTGCTGAAACGCGAAGGACCGATCTGGAGTTTTTATTCCAAGGACGACGTCAAAAATTTACTCGGTCAAGTTGCGTCAGGTAGGGGCGATTGACCTCAATCGCCCGAACCGGGCTAGCGTTGCGGGCGGTTCGGTGAATCGCCCCTACCTAGATGCCGTCGACGAGGAGCATATTCGTCTTCGCGGTGCGATGACGCATTTTGCGCGGCTCACGATATTCCTCGCAGTTGAGCCATTCCTTGGCCCGCGCCGCCGTTGGAAACTCGAGGACAACAATTCGCTTCGGAATCCAGTCGCCTTCGAGGACTTCGGTCTTTCCGCCGCGGACGATGTACTTGCCGTCGTATTTGTGAACGGTCGAGGCCGCTTGTTTTTTGTAGTCCTCGTAGCCAACCGGGTCAGTGATTTCGATTTCAACGATGATGTAAGCAGACATAGATTCAAACTCCTTCGACTAGAATCATTTTCGTATTCGCCGTTCGTTTTCGGATTTTGCAGGGCTCGCGGTATTCTTTGCAACCGAACCAATCCTTTGCCCGTTCCATTGAGGGAAACTCGATCACGACGATTCGCTTGGGTGACCAATCACCTTCCAAGGTTTCAATCTGGTCGTCCACCGCAACGTATTTGCCGCCATACTTCTGAACGAGCGGAACAACAGCTTTTCGGTACTCTCCAAACCCGACCGGATCGAAGATATCGATTTCGACGATCACATACGCAGACATTTGAAAGGGTGAGGGATGAAGTTGAAGCAAAAGTTACCCGCCGTTGTGACGATTATCTTTGGCGGCCAGCTCCGGAATTCGTTTACGGCGGCGAAGCCGCATCCAATTGTTCCAAGTCTTCCGCAAGCTATCGCGCGGAGTGAGATATCGCTGGTTGAGCTCGTTGCTTTTGAGGATCTGTGCGAGTACGCCTTTCACAGAAAAATCGTCCGTGTTCAGGATCGTGTAGGCAGTTCCGACCGCCGCGGCGTGATGCGCATCACTTGCCGCAACCATTGGCAAACCGCGGACTTGTGCATATTTGAAAGCGTAACGATTGTAGCGCCGCAACGTGGTGGCGGCATTGAAAACTTCGATGGCGTCGACCGGTAATGTTTCCAAAACCGAAAATCGAATTCCGGCGCGAAATAAATCGTAGGGATGCGGTGGAATGGCCAGACCGCCGCGTTGATGAATCACTTCGCAAACTTCGCGGGCGGGTTTGCCTTTGAGATACGGTAACGAGGCGCCGATGCAGAGCAGGTGGCCATCAGCGGTCGTGACTTCTACTCCGGGCAAAACGAGAAAGCCGTCCACCGGTTGCCCGTCAATGCGCATCAAACCTTTCTCGAGCATGTAGGTGACCGCGTCGCAGGTGTTGTGATCGGTCATGGCAATGCCGTGTAGACCTTTCGCTTTGGCGGCTGCGATCAGATCTTCTGGACTCGAAACACCGTCACCGGAGAAAAACGAGTGAGTATGGAGATCGAAATTGAGCGGCATGTTCGGTATCGGCCGGCGTGCTACACCAATTCTTCGGCCAACACGTCTGGTTCGGCCGCGGTTTCCGACTCTGGAGTCGTCTGATTGAACTGCAAGTCGTAGAGTCGCCGGTAATAGCCAGACTTTTCAATCAGTTCGGAATGAGATCCGACCTCTTTTATTTGCCCCTGGTCCAGCACCACGATTTGGTCGGCCGACAAAATTGTGGAGAGCCGGTGGGCGATGGCGATGACAGTGCGACCGGCAGCGAGTTTCTCGAGCGCTTTTTGAATTTGCTTTTCGGATTCGGTGTCGAGCGAAGAAGTTGCTTCATCGAGCAAGAGGATCGGGGCATTCTTCAGAAGTGCGCGAGCAATGGCCACGCGTTGTTGTTGCCCGCCGGACAGAAGGCATCCTTTGTCGCCGATGACGGTGTCGTAGCCATCGGGCTGCGCGATGATGAAATCGTGAGCGTAGGCAGTTTGGGCGGCGGCATAAACTTCTTCCGACGTTGCACCCATCCGGCCGAATTGGATGTTTTTGAAAATCGTGTCGTGAAACAGGAACGTCTCCTGCGTAACCAGACCGATTTGCGCGCGCAACGATTTTTGGGTCACCGAACGCAAATCGTAATTGTCGATTTTGATCGTGCCGAACGTCGGATCGTAGAGACGCAGGATGAGGGATAGAATTGTTGACTTGCCCGCTCCGCTGGCGCCGACCAATGCGTAAGTTTTCCCCGGCTCGATTTTCAAATTGAGGCCGCGCACGGCATCGGTGACTCCCGTCGAATATCGAAACGTGACGTTTTCGAAATCGATTTGGCCGCGCGAGGGCGCAAGCTCGATCGCGTCCGGGGCATTTTCGACGGCCGGTCTCGAATCGAGGATCGCGAAAATGGCTGTGGTAGCACCGAGCGATCGCTGCATGACGATATGCAGCTTACTTAGCGTTTTGATTGGATCGTAAATAATGAAGATACCTGCGATCAGTCCAAAGAATCTGCCCGCGCCGAGATGGGTCGCGGCGACATACCAAAGAGCCAGACCAACCCCGATCGAAGCGATGATTTCGACCAATGGACCGACAGCTTCGGTTGCTTTCACCGTCCGCATGGTATGAGAGAAGGATTGCTGTGAACCGCGACGAAATGCCTTTTCCTGCTGGTCTTCGCGGGCAAACGACTTGATCACCCGAATTCCGGCAAAGCTCTCCTGCATCGTCACCGACATTAAAACGCCGCCTTTTTGTTCGCGCTGGGTGGCTTGGCGGGCACGCTTTCCAAAAATTCGAATCGGAATAATGCAGGTCGGAAACAGCACCAGGCTGACGATTGTGAATTTCCAATCCATCCACAGCAACACCGCCACCGCACCGATGACCGTGATCGGTTGCTTGAAAACGTCGCTGCTAACGCTGGTCAGGGCTTGCTGCAAACTGCGCGTGTCGCTAGAGATTCGCGACATTAAGTAGCCGGCTTGCATCCGATTGAAAAAATCCATCGAATGATGCATGACTTTGGCGAACAGCTGATTGCGAACGTCGTTCACCACTCTGTTGCTGACCCAATTCATGTAGTAAGCGTTGCCGTAGGCACACAGGCTGCGCAATGTCATCACCAGGGGGATCGCCAGACAAATCCAAACCACTGAGCCGAGTTTCGGGCCCATATTTAGCATTTCAGGATGGTTATAGAACGCCTTTGGGTTAGGTGCGTCGCCATGAAACACAAAGTTCGCAACCCAATAAACAGTGGCTGGCAAAGCCGATGTCAGCAAGCCAGCGGCAGTTCCCAAAGCAAGGCCAAGGAGGAAGCGAAATCTGTATGGAACCGCATAACTGTACAGTCGCTTGTACGGCTTCCATGATGTCCGCATGGTTTCCCAGAACGACAGCTTAACTTTGGCGCCTTCTGCCTTGCTCATAACGATGGCCTCGCTGCCGGACTCGACAGCAGGCTCTTCATAGCATCGATCACCGGTTCCGTCGAGATTTGGTTCATCGGGATACGCGGCTGCTTAGGCACAAAATCGGTCATCGGCGAGGCTAAATCGCCCTGCAGAATCAACGCCT
>DATINV010000049.1:0-31024 GCA_035473775.1 Chthoniobacterales bacterium | reverse complement strand
GCTTAATCGCTTTGCCTGGTTCACGGCCTTTGCTACGCTCTTCCTAATTTGCAGCGGCGGAATGGTTACCAGCAAGGGCGTTGGGCTCGCTGTCCCGGATTGGCCGACCACGTTCGGCTACAATATGTTTCTTTTTCCGGTCTCCAAATGGATCGGCGGCGTTCTGTTCGAACACACACATCGTCTCATCGCTTCGACTGTCGGATTCTTCACCATCATTCTCGCGGTCTGGCTGTGGCGCATTGAAGACCGGCAAACAATTAAGACGCTTGGATTACTCGCGGTCGCGGCCGTTATTCTGCAGGGAATTCTCGGCGGCCTGCGTGTCACCATGTTGAAGGATCAAATCGGGATCTTTCACGCCTGTCTCGCCCAAGCGTTTCTGGGTCTGCTCGTTCTGATTGCAATCGTGACAACGCACTTTTGGCGGTCCCTTTCCGCAAAGGTTAATCTAACGAAGGTTCGTGCCATCAAAACAATCGCCGCGGCAACGACGGTTGCGATTTACGTTCAGCTCGCGCTCGGGGCGACGATGCGACATCAACACAAGGATCTCGCGATTCTTGATTTTCCGACCGCAAACGGCGCTTGGATTCCAGACACTAGCGCGGAGGCATTGGCGAAGATCAACGCGTGGCGCGACGCGCGTGCCTTGTCCGATGTGGATGCATTTCAGATCTGGCTGCAAATGGTGCATCGGTTCGTTGCCGTGGGAATCGGTGTCGCCGTGCTTGTTTTTTGCTCGCGAGTATTACGATACGTCCGCGAGATTGATGCGCTCCGTCGATTATCGATCGGATGGGCCATTCTCTTTTTTGTCCAGTTTACTCTCGGCGCCTGGACAATTTGGAGCAATAAGGCTGCGGACGTCGCCACAACGCATGTCGCAGTCGGCGCGATGATGTTATCGTTCGGGATAAGTGCGTGGGCAATTTGCTCCCGCCTTTCGCAGACGAGTAATTCATGAAAACGGCGGCGCTTGATTCGAGCTCGAACGAGGTGGAAAAACCGCGTGCTGGATTCGTTCGCGATGTGGTCGAATTGGTCAAAGCACGGTTAACCTTGCTCGTCTTGCTCACGACCGCGGTGGGTTTTTATCTCGGCGCGGAAGGCCCGATCAATTGGACGATGCTCTTGCAAACGGTTTTGGGGACTGCAGCCGCCGCCGCGGGGGCGGCCGCCCTCAATCAATGGTGGGAACATCGGTTGGATGCTTTAATGCAGCGAACTCAGTCCCGCCCAGTCCCGGCGGGCCGGATGCGCCCGGTCGAAGCGATGTCAATTGGAAGCGCCTTGTCGGTGTTTGGGGTGACTTACCTGGCGTTCGTTTGCAATGCATTGAGTGCAGCCCTCGCTGCCATCACCATCATTGTTTACGTTTTCGCGTACACTCCGCTGAAGCTCGTCAGCACATTCAATACTGCGCTGGGCGCGGTCCCGGGCGCATTGCCGCCAATGATTGGCTGGGCCGCGGCCCGCGGAACGTTGAACGCGGGCGCGTGGATGCTCTTCGCTATCCTGTTCTTCTGGCAACTTCCGCACTTCTTCGCGATTGCCTGGATGTATCGTGACGACTATGCACGAGCCGGTTTCCAAATGATTTCGAGCGACGATCGAACAGGTGAACGCAGCGCCAGCCAGAGTGTCTTCTTTTGCATGTTGCTTTTGATCGTCGCCGGGCTGCCCGCTTATCTCGGAATGGCCACGGTGTTTTATCTGCTGGCCGAACTGCTCCTCGGCGGCGTGTTCCTCGCCATGGCAATGCGATTTTTGAAGACACGCCAGCGGTCCGACGCCCGGCGATTGTTTCTCGCCTCGATCATTTACCTGCCGCTGCTACTTGGTGCGCTGGTATTAAGCAAAGCATGAACGGAAAAGCCGAGACTCTAGAGCGGCAATCTTCCCGAGCATCCACGGTCTGGAAGGCGACTTTGATCGCAATTCCAGTCGTAACGCTCTTGCTGTTGCTTTGGTTGCGGCAACTGGAAGTTATGGCGCTTCGAAATCGAACGGTTTCCACCTACGGATCGGTTCCGGAGTTTCAATTGATCAATCAGGACGGCAAGCGGTTCGGTTCGGCGGACTTGCTGGGGAAAATCTGGATCGCGGATTTCATTTATACAACCTGCCCGGGCCCGTGTCCGATGATCAGCAGTCGAATGAGTGAATTGCAGAAGCCGCTCGAAAAGACCGATGTTCACCTTGTGTCCTTTACGGTCGACCCGGTAAAGGACACTCCGCGGGTCTTGCACACCTATGCGGAAAGATTGCAGGCCGAACCAGGACGCTGGGATTTTCTGACCGGCGCGCAATCGACCATCTACAATTTATCGAGCAAGGGATTCAAACTGGCGATTTCGGATGGAAGCGATGCAAAAGGAATTCCAGTGCACAGCACGCGGATGATCCTGGTGGATCGACATGGCGAGATCCGCGGCTATTACGACGCCGCGGAAGCGGATGCGATTACAAAGCTTGTCGCCGACACGACACACCTGTTGGCGGAACAGCCAAAGTAGACGATTCGTTGGGCCGAATTACCGATTGTCTTCAAACCAGCTGACGATCTTGTAGCTGTTGATCATCCCGGTAGCACCGAGGCTCTCGTCATAATGTAAGTTCGAAACGCCCGTCATTGTGACTGTTTTCCCAATAATTGACCCGTAGACGTGTCCATTAGTTCCGCTCCCGTTGACAGTGACGTCATGACCGGGCGCGTAAATAGAAGCCGTGATCTGGCTATTGCCCCCGAAGTTCACGTGTTCTGAAGCTCCGTCTGGGGGCTGAATTCCATAGAGCATCAAATCGCCGGGTTGATTGTTCCTGTTCATGACGCCGTTGCCGCTGATATCGACGTTGCCGGCAAAATAAATTGTCGCAGACACGCCGGGCTGAATCACAATTTGACCAGTGCCGCTCACTGAGATGTCCCCGATCACGTAGATCTCTACATAGCTTTGGCTGCCGTCCGCATTTCCTGCAATGGTGAGCGTCTTGCCGCCTGAGAGCGAAATGCTGGTCAGAACGTATCGCGATGCAGCCGAGTCCTTGTTAGAGCTGGCATTAATAGTGGTCGTTCCATTTACTGTTGTGACTGACGAATTTGTTCCGGTCCAGGACGGAGCCCCGACCGGGATGGGCTCTTGATAAAAATCTGTGCGTTCAACGCCGGTAATATTCGCTGCACCGCTAACTGTTCCGGCGTTGGTGGCGACATCGCCGTAAATCTGAGCGTTCCCAGCTTCGATCAATTGCCCGTCGGTAGCGATATCGCCGTTTTCCTGGCGTTTTGCTGGGTCATAGAGGCCATCAGTAGATTTGGTTGGATCGCTCGAATCGTAACTGTCGACGACGATGTTTTGATTCGTCAGATCGACAACTCCGACCGACATGACTGCTTGGTCAAAAGCGGAGACGGGACGGACAACTGTCTCGATTCGGCGTGAGACCTGCGGTTTTGGATTGCCGTTTGCGTCCGTGGGAAGCGAGTGTGCCAACAGTAAACCGTTTGTGAATCGCTCAAAACGCAGACTCAATCGCCGAAGTTTTGTGTCCTGCGGATTGTCGCTCGCCCGGGCGGGTCCTGTGATCGGAATCGTGCCGACTGTCCGAATTCGATAGTATTGCCAGAAATTCGTTGGGTCGATTAATTGCGCCGGCGCATCCACATTTGCCTCTATTGTCATCGGCGTGCCGCTCAGGCCTGCGTTTGGAACGGTGGTCAATTCGTAGCCACTCACATCGTTTCCCGGCGCGTTGGTCCAACCTTGCCAGGCGTTATTTGGCTGCGGATAAAGCGATTTACGAAGCTCGACGATGGCGAGATCAATTCCCGACTCGGCCGCAAGGAGAGACTCCTGCCAGGTGGCGGTTTGGAGCGCGCTCTGATACTTGAACGTCACCAGCCGGACTGTCTCTACCGCGATTAGCGAAAGAACGGCAATGGTCAGAATCGTCCAGACCAATATACTGCCAGTTGTTTTGGTGGACAGTCGTCGCATCAGTAAACACTGCTCTCGATGTCCGTGCGGCTGTTTCGCAGCAAGGTCGTGTTGTAGAAACTCGTAGCGGCGGTCGCTGCCGTCGACGCCCCACCGGAGTTAAACGTTGGGTTAAAGGTTATGTGGGTAGTGACGACTTTGCCGGCGTCGGTGACATCAAACACAAAATCCTGAACATTCACCGCCAATTGAACTGGGGTTGCGCTGTCTTGTTGACGATAGATGTTCCCGGCCATCAGATAGTAATGAATTTTGACCGAGCTGTCGCTTGCTCCATAGTAAACGCTCCCTTGGCCGTCGAGGGTTGGCGTTTGTGGATTGCCAGTCTGATCGTAGTAGGCCGGAATGTAGATGGTCGTGTCGTTTCTGGCGGCTTGAACTGAAATGGCGCGACGCAGGTCGAGCGCCATGTAGTCGGAAATGCGCATTTCGTCGGCATGATTTTGAGAGAAATCACTCGTAGCCGCGTAATTTCGTTCCAGAGAAGTAAATCCCATTAACACGCCCAAGCTGATCGAACAGAAAATGGCACACGACACGATCATTTCGGAAATGGCGTAACCCGCGATCGCCGGTGAAATCTTCACCATTTTGCTACGCCTCCCTTGGCTAAAATAACCACGACCTGCCGTGAAATCGTGCGATTGTTCGGCGCAGCCGTGTAGCTTACCGTCCAAATTACTTTTATCGCGCTCTCAGCCAATAGCGCGGCGTTATTGGAAACGATCGTGGCGGAGCCGTTGCTTCTGGTGAATTGAGTATTTCCGACGGTGCTGCTGCCGTAGGGCACTAGGGTCAATGTCTCGCTAAAGTTGGGTAATTGGCTTGCGCCGGGGGCGTCGGCGGTGAGCAAATTCGTCAACAGCCAGTTCGCATCAGTGACTTGGTGCCAATTAGCAATGCGCAGCGACTCGACCCGTTGCTGCAAAACCTGGCTGGCGCAGGCCGCCTCGCGCGCCATCTGGATAGTGTCCATCGTTGACGAATTGAGAAGGAAGAGGGAGCCGAGGAACAAAGCGGAAACGGCGGTCGCAATGGTACATTCGACCAAAGCGATACCCGATGGCTGGCAGCGACGAAGCATTCCAGTTTTGAGAAGCAGCACCTGACATACCGAATTATGGAATTTATAAGGCCGGCCAGGGCCGATTTGTCAGGCCTCTAGCCTAAAACGGGGCCGTCCCGCTCAGCCTACCGGGTCTGGCCCTACATCGACTTTTTCACGGCAGACCATTCGTAAATAATCGCGGTATTCGCCGTTTGGAAGCTTGTCGAGGGTCTTTTCGAGTTGCGACTGATCGATAAATTTCATTCGGAGCGCGATTTCCTCCAGGCACGCTACCTTCAGGCCCTGGCGATGTTCAATTGTCGCGATGTAATTGCCGGCTTCGAGCAAGCTGGCTTGGGTTCCGGTATCCAACCAGGCCATTCCTCGGCTCAACAGTTTTACGTGGAGTTCATTCTTTTTCAGATAGAGCAAATTCAAATCCGTGATTTCCAGCTCGCCGCGGCCCGACGGTTTGAGTCTCTTGCAAAATTCGACCACCTGGGCGTCGTAAACGTAAAGACCAGGTACGGCAAAATGAGTTTTTGGCTGTTTTGGTTTCTCTTCGAGGCTAAGCGCGCGACCGTCGGGACCAAATTCGACCACTCCATAGCGCTCGGGGTCGCGCACTTGATAAGCAAAAATGCACGCTCCGGTTTTCAGCGTGAGAGCTTCCCGAAAGAAATCGAGTTTTCCGTAGAAGATGTTGTCGCCCAGAATCAGGCAAGCTCCTGAATGGCCAATGAACTTCTCGCCGATCAGAAAAGCCTCCGCGATTCCGTTGGGTTTGGCCTGTTCGGCGTAATCAATTCGAATTCCGAACTGCGAGCCGTCGCCCAGGTAGTCGCGCAGCATCGGACAATCTTTTGGAGTTGATATGATCAGCACTTCGCGCAAACCGCCCAACATGAGGGTCGCGAGCGGGTAACAGATCATCGGTTTGTCGTAAACCGGCAGCAGCTGTTTGCAGACGATTTTGGTCAGTGGAAAAAGCCGACTGCCTGCGCCTCCCGCGAGAATGATGGCCTTCTTCATCAAGCAATCTCTAAGGAAAGCAGGAACCGAGGAATTTCGAAGAATTTATTTTTCTTTTCCGGCCTGCTTGCGTCCTGAGAGCGAATCAAGAAAACCGCACGTCTTTCCCGGGATCCATCTCGAAATCCAAGCTGAGGGAGTCGGCCGTGTTGGGCTTGATGATTTCCTCCATGAATTTCACGAAAATAGGGTCTTCGCGGAAAATGGCGAATTTATCCATCGATTCGAAATCGATGGCGATAAAGAACGGCCACTGTAATTCCGGATCCACTCGTTTGCCGCACTTGATATTGAGGACCTCGGGGATTTTCAGCAGCTGCATCCGTGTGTTCATCATCATCTCCTCCACGCGCGCGGGGGTGACCTCGGGCTTCAACTTGTAAAGGACGATGTGGTGAATCATGGAAGGTTAAAGGTATTAGGCGCTGTCGGCAGGGCGCGCAAGTCGGAACGGTACTATAAAATCCAGACTTCTGCGTCGGTTTTCATCCGGCAAAATACAACGAGTTTGTCCACCACACGCCCTCTATTTTTGGCGATAAAGAAGGTAAATTCCGCTGCGTGTAATCATGTCGCATTTCTCACAGGTTTGTTCGTCGCTAAGGACAACTGCACCCGGAGGAGGAGTGGCCCCAGCCATCAGATGGACGAAATCGGAGCGAGGTTTGCGTTCAACGGCTGAATACCAAAGCCCGTCGATGTAGGCCGGCCCGTAAAAGCCGTCCCGGAGGTAAATTGGCCGTTGCGGTTGTGCGACTGCTGCATCGAAGGCTTGTTTGTATGGCGCGTCGAAGAAAATGCCGCGCTCCGGTCCGTAATGGCGGTAAATCCGCTGAAAACGCGTGGCCTCAAAAATCGTAAGCACTAGGACGCAACTAAGAATAACAGATCGGGCCTGTCCTGGTATGGCCGGCGATGCTTCGGCGTCATGGACTGGATCGCGTGCCCTCTTTCGTTCCCCGCCCAGAAGCCAATTCAATGCCGGAACCGTTAGGAGCAGGAGGAATACGGGTAACGCCAGCAGGCGCAACGCATGAAATGGTTCATAGGTAATGGCTCCCGGCATGATCGAAACCGCCAGTCCATACAGTGTAAAGCGCCACCATGATTCGCGCAGATGGCGAACGATCACTATCAAGAGACCCAGCATCGCAAGAAAGAAAGTCGCGAAAAAGAATACGCCTCCCGCTTCGATTACATGATGACGCGGCAACGGATGGCCAGTTTGAAGCAAGCCCACCACGCTCTGATCTTCCAGGTAACGCCGGATGAACTCTGCGACCCAACCGGTCCATGGGACGTCCGGCTGCATATAGGTGGCCAACCGGAATCGGTTCGCCATCGTGCCAGGATGACGCCAGCTAAAGATCAATGTTGGAACCAGGGTTAACCCATAAGCGATCCAGACTTTGACGAGTCCAAACAAGCGATTGCGCGTTGTGGCAAAGAAAAGCAGCCCGAGTGCAAAAAGCGGTGCGAGCACGCGGCCGGCAAAATAGCCGTAAGTCAGCAATCCAAGGGTACCGGCGAGCATGACGACTTCTCGCCAACTCCATTTCTCTTTTGTCTGCGCGTGATAGGCGGCAAGGAGAAATAGCATCACCGCCATCGGAACAAAATGAGCGTCCCAAACCAGGCGGCCGACTTCGAAAAGCCAGGGCGTTAAAAGAGCGGTTCCGGCTACCAGGATCCCGACAGACTTCCGCCCCGAAAGTTGTTTCGCGAGGAGACCGAGCAACAGGCAGGCGCAAAACATCCAAAACGCGGCGAACATTCGGGCCGCTATCACGCTCGGCGGCACGAATCGGAAGAATAACGCCATCAAGTACATCGTGACTGGATTGACATACGAGGTCGATGGACCGGTATACCATTGAACCAAGAGAGGAAACCGGGGCCCAAATTCGGCGTGGCCGGTGCGCGAAATCATATACGCATTGTAGGCGGTCGCGGATTCGTCCATGTAGAAACCCGGGGGATTGCGCGAAATGCCAGACGTGTAGAGAACAAAAAGCGCGACAAGAGCAGCAGCCGACAATAAGGTGCCTAGTCGTATGTGTTTGCGGATTGAGGGTATTTGCATTCGCGCGTTGCGCACAGCCGTATTCCGATCAGCGGATTTGCCGGCGCATTGGAGAAGTTACTGGACCGAGTGTTTCGATTGGAAAATCGAACGTCTGTGATTTTTTTCAAGCCATGCGCTTTTCCGACGAATCCGGTGAGCGTTGCGCGTCGTGCGGCCAACTGCTAACGCCGGCGCGATCTTCACATCGTGACGGGGACCCCGTGCTTTCCGTGGTGATTCCTGTCCACAATGAGGCGGACCAGATTACGCAAAATCTTGCGTCGATATACACCGAAGCAACGAAAACGAGGTTGCCGTTGGAAGTCGTGATCGTTGATGACGGTTCGACCGATGGCACCTGGGCGGCGCTGACCACAATGGGTCAAGAAATGGCGCACCTGAGAGCGCTCCGATTGAGTCGTAACTTTGGCAAGGAAGCCGCAATCTGTGCCGGACTCGCTTATTCGCGCGGACAAGCGTGCATCGTCATCGATTCCGATCTGCAGCATCCGCCGGAAGTCATTCCGGAGATGGTCCGGCTCTGGAGAGCCGAGCGATGGGATATCGTGGAGGGCGTAAAGAAAACTCGGGGGGCGGAGCCACTCATTAATCGGCTAGGTGCCCGTTTTTTTTATCGCACGTTGAGTGGTCTCTCCGGCTATGACCTTTACGGCTCGTCGGATTTTAAACTTCTGGATCGGAAAGTGATCGATGCCTGGCTGGACATGCGCGAGCGCAACACATTCTTTCGAGGAATGGTCAGTTGGCTTGGGTTTCGTAGACGGCAGGTGACGTTTTCGGTGCCCAAACGGCGGCTAACGCTGTCACGCTGGTCATTTTTCGGTCTGTTGCGCCTGGCCGTTATCGGGCTCACCGCTTTCTCATCGCTTCCTCTTCAGGCAGTGACCCTTCTCGGCGGGATTTTTCTACTGTGTGCGATTCTGTTCTCTGTTTACGCGCTGGTGATGTATTTTACCGGCCTCGCCCTCGCCGGTTTTACCACGGTCATCATTCTCGAGCTGACTATTGGCGGTGTCTTGATGATTAGTCTTGGGATTATCGGAACCTACATCGCGCAAATTTATCAGGAAGTTAAATACCGGCCTCGCTACGTCGTGGCGGAAAGAATCGGGAGTCAGAGCGGTGGTGTAGAACACGGGTCCGAAGAGGTTCAGCCTGCCTTGTGACTGAATCAGCGCAACAAAATGGACATCGACTAGGCGACGCGATCGAAATCAGCGGCGATTATCAAGCGCGCGCGCTCCACTCAGACCGTGCCGCTCAGCGTTTTTGGCATGAAGCAAAGTTTCGATTAATCGAACGCATTGGATTACCGACAAAGGCCGAGCGCGTCCTCGATGCCGGATGCGGATCTGGAACAATAAGCGATTTTTTGTCGCGTTACGCCGGGCAAGTTGTGGCGAGCGACAGCAATCCAGCCGCAATTACCTATGCGACAAAGACATTCCAAGCTCCGAATTTGCAATTTAAACTGGGTCAGTTCAGCGATTTGAAGAATGAGCAACCTTTTAACCGAATCTACTGCATCGAAGTCATTGAACATCTTTATGAACATCAAGTGACTGAGATTCTTTCCTTGTTTCGTGCCCTAGCGGGTCCGGGCGCGTCGTTGTTAATTACGACACCGAACTATCGAAGCCTCTGGCCGGTTATCGAACGGCTGCTGGATGCGTTTGGGCTAGTGGCGAAGCTGGATGAAGCGCAACACGTGACTCATTTGACCAAATCGAAACTGGTTACGATCTGCGAAAAAGCCGGCTGGACGGTTGAAAAAATCGGAACTTTCAACGGATTTGCGCCCTTCATCGCTCCGATGTCGCATCGCCTCGCGTTGATGACTGAGCAATTGGAGTTTCGTTTTAACAACGTGCTGCCGCAAAATCTCTTGTTTTGCCTGTGCATGAATTTGGGCGGCGGCTAACGCGTTCGAACTGACAACGGCTCTCTGTTACTTTAGATCAATCGCAACCACCTCAGCCGCCGCAGAATTCAGGACGTATAATTTTTGATTTGCGACGGCCAGCCCCGCCGCGCCTTCGAGCTTGTCCGGCGGTTTGGGTTTCAAGGTTCCAATTCTTTTTCCGTCTAAATCAAAGATCAGCACGGAGTCCAGGTAGGAGCTTGACGCGTAGAGGTACTTTCGAATCGGGTCGACTACCAGGTCTTCGAACCCATAGGGCTTTCCCCACTCGGAAACCGGCCAACTGGTGATGAATTTTCCAGTCGCATCAAAAACTTGGATTCGCTGATTCCGCGGATCGGCCACCAACACTCTGTTGCTTTCTGGATCGACAGTCACTGAAGTTGGATCGTCAAATTGGCCCTCGCCTTTTCCCTTTTCGCCCCAGGCTGCTAACGCTTTAAAGTCTTTGTCGAACCTCACAATTCGTGTCCGGCCTTGGTCGACGACGTAGAACGATTGATCCGGTCCCAGGGCGATCTTCCGTGGCCCATAAAATTGTGGATCCGGTCCCTTCCAATCGGCAATGAAGCTGCCCTCCGGCGTGAGTTTTTGAATCCGGTGATTGAGAGCTTCGGCTACGTAAATATTTCCATCGCGGTCGACTGCGATTCCGTTCGGGTCGCCAAATTGGCCATACCCGGCTCCTTTTGAGCCAATTCTCGCTACAAACGCGCCTGCGGCCGAAAACTTCTCGATCCGCCCGTTGCCGGTATCAGAAACGTAAATATTTCCGGCGCTGTCGGCGGCGATACCGTGCGGCGAGTTGAATTGTCCATTCGCAGTCCCTTGACCGCCTTCAAACATCGTGGACGCAGTCTGCGGCAGCGATTTCAAGTTGGGCGGCGGCTTGTCGGGTACTTTGTAGATCGTCAGCGAATTGTAATGGTTCTCCTTGTCATCAAATACTTTTGCAAAGTACTCACTGTAAATCTGCTCATTCGGCCGTTTTATGAAGTCGCCGTGGCGAACGGCATTATCGAAGGCCACATAGGCGATCTTGTTGTCCTTCAGCATCTGAAAAACCTTGGCCGGGTCCTTGTTTTCAAAGAGTTCTCGGTAAACGCGGTCGCGTTGGGTCGAGTCGTAGCCGGCGCCCCACGCGTAATAAGGCCAGCCGTAGAAGACGCGTCGTCCTGCCATCAGGATCGGATGAGTTACAAAACGATCGGTGAGAAAAATATCTCTTGGCTTTGTTTCTTTGCGTAGCCAATCGATCAACGGATCGTTGCGGATAGCGATCGCGTTCCAATAACCGTTGTGGAGCGGAAACAAATCGATGATTCCGCCCGGAATGATCAGAAGAAACAAAATGCTCGCAGCGAGCTTCCCTGGCACAGCCGTTCCGCCGATGCGAAGGCGCCACAATTGCCAGAGGCCATAGGCCACAAACAAATTGGCCAGAATAGCCCACATATGGAGGAACTTTTGATTGGCGAGAAGTTCAATTGTTAGCTGAAAGAGAAACGCAATCCCGACCAGTGACAGAGTCGCAACAAAGAAGCGCCGCTGCAGAGAAGTGGCGAAGACCACCGCCAAAATCAGTAAGAGCCATTTAACGCCAAAACTGAACCCGAGGTAGGCGAGAACATTCCAAAGCGTTGGATGGTCGATCGTGTAACCCCAATGAAACAGAGGTGGCATCTTTACCCGGCCGCTGCCGGTGCTGAGGTAGAGCATCTGCGGAAGCGCGACGATTGCGGCCGGCACGGCGAGCGCCAGCATTTGCAATCGCAAGGGAAAAAGACTTAACAGCAACGCCAACACCCCGGCGGCCGCGAGATAGACCGCGCTGTTCCACATCGGCAGTAGCCCAAGGAGAATGCCCGAAAAGATAAAACCGGCCCAGGACGTTGCTGACCAATTGGCTGAAACCTTAGCTTCCGCCATCGCCACGTCGATTGAACGATCGATCTCAGCCGGGGAGGCCAGAACGATTCGATAGCGAATGACCAAAAAAATCAGAACAAGGAAAAAGGCCGCGATCGCCATCGCGAAATGCCGTTGATTTGCATAGGTCACCTGCGTCCAAACGCCCCAAAACTCGCCGCGATAGGGGAAGAGGGATGGGAGAAAATCCTTTCGCGTCAAAATGTTATGAAATGCAGCCTCCAGCGAGTCCTGTTTCCAAAAGAACGGGATGTAGGAAAGCGATCCAAAGAAGAAGAAAAGGATTCCCCCAATCCGCCCAATCACGCGAGACTGGAACAACACTTCTCCGAGTATCATCACCAGGGCGAGCATCGAAACTAGCGAGAGAATGCTGAGTAGATTCAAACCCCAGGCCGGATCGAACCCGAGGAATTCAAGATTCCCGGCAAGAAAATAAAAGAGAAAATGGTAACGGATCCGGTCTCCAGAAAAATGCGGATATTCGGTAGGGAAATTATGGCCAACGCCAAAGCTTTGAATGATGGCAGTGTTCGGTCCGAAATCGCTGTACTCATTGTTGGCGATTAAAATTTTGCCACCACTTGAACTCAGGGTCGCAAACATCATCCAGCACGCCATTGCGAAAAACATCGCAATTAGCAGCCAATCAATCGCGTTGGAACCGGGAGCGCGTGGAATGTTCGGCAGCAACTCAGTTTCGCGCGGCGGCGATTTGACGACCTTGTGTCGCCAGCTCGGCCACGTTAACACCCCGATCGCGACCGTAAAAAAGCAAAGGTTACCCCAGAAAAGCGGAAGCGCGGTCTGACCAAGTGCCAGTGCCGGCAGATACGTGATCCAGCCGGAGACTAGCAACCCAACGATAAACGCCGCGGCCCAGCGATGCGGGATGGAGAGGAACGAATAATAGCGTCGGCAAATGCGATCGCCGAGACAAACTGCAACTGCGAGATAGACCAGAGCTAACATGCGCCAATCCTCGCGACTTTAACGATTCGCCTGTCCTCTGCCAACCCGGGTCGAGTCTATTGCCTCACTTCCGGAAATCGAGCGCGCCTTTTTTGAGTGCGTAGACGTAGCCGACCATCAGAATGGTGATGAAGCTCAGCATGCTCCAAAAGATACCACTGCTGTGAGCGATCGATTCCCTGTAAACGACCGCCCATGGATACATGAACACGATCTCGAGGTCGAACAGGATGAACAACATCGCTACCAGGTAAAATTTTACGCTGAAGCGAGGTTGGGCTTCACCCTGCGGAATCATCCCGCACTCGTAAGCAGTATCTTTCGTCGGCGTTCGTCGCCCGGACTTGCCGAGCAACATGCTCATGAGCAGCGCCGATATAGCGAAACCAATGGCTACAACGATCTGCAGGAGGACCGGCAGATATTCGCGAATCATTGGCGGCCTGAAGACTTGGGCCGACGCGCAGTTACTTTACCGCGGCCAGTCGATTATTGGGAATGTGTCCGTTTTGCGGTGCAATGGCCTTGGCCAGTGAAGAAGGAAGCCCTTTGTATTTCTTGCCATTCTTCTTAACCGCGCCACGTGCGACCAGGTTCTGCAATTTTTCATAAGCACGCAGCCGGAGCATTTCCTCGCCTCCGCTGGCGGCGTTTCGCGCGCGGAGATTCTCGTGCACAATATCAAACAGTTCCTTGAACTCGTAGGAGGCGCGACGAGAGAGCACCGCCACAAGTTCCTCGGTAACCAGATCAGGAACTCGACGAGAAAATGCGTTTTTCTTGAGAATAGCCATAGGGCCGGAACAGTAGCACATTTTGACTAAACTAACAGAACAATCGTAACACACGCTGGTACGTGCGCCTTATACTGGGGAAATCGTGTCGAAATGTCCCACAATGGGTGACATTTTTATACACTATTTGGAGGGGTTTAATGCTGCCGGTTCTCGCCCCAAAGAATTGCCGGCAAACCAATGCCAATTGCGGCTTCACTCAGAGTCACCGGACCGACTGATTCAGTCACGTATCCATCGCCTTCATATCGTTGTGAGGACACAATTGGGCTAAGGTGTTTGGCCACGATTTCCGGAGCCGGCAATTTACCGACGTCGACATAATCCGAGATTGCGGGCATGAAGGCGGCGCTCATCAAGAGCATCGGTCGCAACGCGGCATCCAACCGCGAGTAAAGCATGCCAGCGTCGATGTAAACGAACGCTCCGCTGGGTGCCGGCACTGCGTGCGCAGCAGTGTTGTAAGCCGGCGAGTTCGCCAGCCCGGAAGAAGTTTGGCCGCTCCTATTGATCGCCGATTCGACCGAGCCTGAATCCAGTCCAACAACCAGAGCGTGATTCGATAGGGCGAAAGTCGGCGCGATTGCGAACAAGACTGCCGGAGTTTGCATCGAAAAATAAGCGACCCCGTTCTTTTCTGTTTTCGTCCAGACCGCGTCTTCGTCGATTGCATGAGTGAGCGCGTCCACGAGTTTGCTCGCCCGTGCGAAATCCTTCACTCGTAGGGTCGCGATGATCGATGGCCAGCGCGAACCCTGCGGCCAATCGGCGAGCGATCCTAATTCGAGATCGAATGCGGCTTTCCAGTCGTCGATAGTTACACCGGCGCGTTGTGCGGCATCGAAAACTTTTTGCAACCAAGTTCCGGTAGGCCAAGCAGCTTGGTTAATTCCTCCGAGGCGTTCCGGATTAATTAGCGTCGCGAGATACAGAAACGTGTCCGCCGTCCCGAGGTAGAGGGAGGACCGGCTTAACTTCCGGTCGGGCTGCGTTTGCGTCATTCCGACAAACAACACGTCCCGCATTCTACCGCTGTCGAAGCGCGTCGCTCCGCAAACGCTACGAATTTGGTCAACGACGTCATTCTGACCGCCCACCGCGCCGATGGCGCTCCGGAGTTTGGCCAGTTTTTGAGAGATCCCTTTCGGTTGAAGGTAAAAAAGCAACGCATAGTTCGCGGGCATGTGCGCCATCGCCGCGTGGAAATTTTCATCGCTTTCGAGAAACCTCTCGCGGTCTTTCTCCCGCCCGTCGGCGCGATCGAGCACTGCCCTCAGTTCAGCGAGATCGTTGGACGCGAAAAACCATTGCCCATCATAAACCGTGGCGATTTGATCGGGCGCTCCGCCCGTGATGTCGATTTTGTGCTGTTGATAATCGACGTTTTCATGCGCAGACGCGTCTCGTACGACTTGCGATCGCCATTTGCTGATGACTTTGTCCGCTTCCGCTTCACTTCCGCGAAATCGAAAACCGCCGACAAAGTGGGGATTATTGTCTTCGATCGAGGTGACGGCCACGAATGCATCTTTCGGCGAAAGCTTCTCGATGTCGCCCAGGGTTTGGGAGGTGGCATCGCGCTGTGAAACTTTCGAGAGCGGCCGGTTGAGGAAATCGCGGACCGTCGGCTCCTGATAGAGCTTGTAAATGTCCGTTTGATGCCAGTCATCCCGGCTGCTGTTGAAATCGGGCAAGTGAACAAGAGCGACGGTCCCGCGCGGGAGCAGAGCCGCAACCGCTGTGTTCGACGCGCTCTGGGAGTGGCGGACGGTATAAACCAGTCCACCTGCCGCAACTGCTGCCAGGGCGATTAACAAGCCGAGACGTTTCATGAGTCCGCTTTCTTCAACCCTCAACCTTCAACATTCAACCTTTGATTAGGCCCGGGGATGAAATTGCCGATGCACCGCCTTCAGCCGCTGCTGATCGACGTGGGTATAAATCTGCGTGGTCGAAATGTCGGCGTGCCCGAGCATTTCCTGAATGATCCGGAGATCAGCGCCATTACTGAGCAAATGTGTCGCGAAGCTGTGCCGGAGCAGGTGAGGATAAATGTTTTTTTCCAAGCCGGCGTGTCGCGCTTTCTCCTTCACGATCTGCCAAATTCGCGCAGTCGTTAATTTTGTTCCACGTTCGGACAAGAAGATTTCGTTGCCTGTGCGCCGTTTCACTAGTTTGGGACGTTCGGTCGACAAATAAACTGCCAGCGCCTCACGGGCTTTGCGGCCGACGGGCACCATTCGCGTTTTGTTCCCTTTGCCGACTACGCGAATCACCCCCTCTTCCGGGTGAAAATTCTCCAGACGCGCGTTGGCCAGCTCGGAAATGCGCAACCCACTTGCGTAAAGCAACTCGATCATCGCCCGGTCGCGCAATCCGTGCGGAGCTTTCGTATTGATGCTATTCAGCAACTGCTCCACTTGCAGCTCATTCAATGTTTCCGGCAAATAACGCTCGATTCGCGGCAGATTGAGGGCTTCGGTCGGGTCCCGCTCAATTTCAGCTTTGCCCGCAAGAAACCGGAAAAAAATCTTCAGCGCGACCACGATCAATTTGATCGACGCCGCAGAAAGCCCAGCTTTCTTTTTTGCCGCGAGATAAACGGTGATTTTGGCGGTCGTGACTTCCCGCCAGGTCGTCGGCTGATCTCTGACTTTTGACTTCTGATCGCCCAATTTCGCCGCCCATGCGGCAAAGTCCACCAGCGATCGCTGGGTGGAGAGCTGGTAGTTATCGGAAAGTCCGCGTTCGACCGCCAGGTAGCGGATGAACGACTCGATCGCGTCTTCCACGCGCGAACATCAATTCGCAATCCCGATTCCGCAATCCGCAATTCTCCTCGCTCCCAGTACCATGCTTCCTTGCCCCGGGGGTTCGCCTCGATACGCGCGCGTGGCGATTGACAATTCGAGACCAAATGTTCGATCATCTTTTCAGGATGAGTCTTGATTTGAATACCATTCTGAAGGATTGGCCCCACGAAAACCGCAACATCAAAGTCCGTAAAATTCTTGGGCTCGATGGCCGGCATAAACTGCAGCTGAGGATCGACCTTGGCGTGCTGCAAATGGAACTACACGGCCGGCCCGACGGAATGCGGCCGCATGGTTGCGAATCGCTCCTTACCTATCATCAGCTCCGGGCCACGCGGGCCAAAGCGCGGGGCGAAAGTTATGACCTCACGCCGGAACAGTGCGCTGAACTCCAGCAGGAAGGCATTCAATATTACCATCGCTATCTCAGCTTATTTCAAATCAACGATTTTCACGGCGTTGTGCGCGATACGCAGCGCAATCTCGATCTCTTCGATTTTGTCGATGCCCATACCGAGCGCGATGAGCTTTCCTGGACGCTCCAGCAATTTCGACCCTACGTGTTGATGATGAACACCCGAGCCAAGGCGTCCATTTTCCTCGGCCAGGGAAAATTTCCGGACGCGATCGAAGAAATCGAACGCGGGCGCGAGGCGATCACGGAATTTTTTCAGAAATCAAACTTTCCCGAGCTGGCGGCGAAGAGTTCCGAGATTCATTTCTTGAACGATTGGCTGAAGGAAGTGGCCGCCAAACGTCCGCGTACCAAACTTGAGATCATGGAACGCGAAATGGAAACAGCGGTGGCGAAGGAACTTTACGAGCGTGCCGCCGAACTCCGGGACGCGATCGCGAAGTTGAAAGCAGGCGAAACGGCGGCGCCCGTGGCGGTCCAAAAGCTTTGATCATTACATCGCGGACGCCGTGGTGAGCGACGTCCGATTGGGTGCGCGCGTCTTGTGGAGCTTAGCCTGCCTTTCGGCTTGTTAATCCATCGCGTGTTGTTTCAAATCAGCGGCGTGAAATTCCTGCCCGCCCTCATTGCGTTGCTCGCGGTCGCGCTGCTGTTCCCGTCGAAATCATTCGGGGCGGGGAAGAAAAAGAGCACGCCGGCGCCTGCGCCCGAAATGACCGACCACATCACCGCAATCCATCTCACGTCGATCACGATTAACGTCTTCGCCACGCACGCGGCGAAGGAATACAAAGTCACTGGAGCGACAAAGATTACGGTGAACGGGCAGCCGTCTCGATTAGATGGGCTCGCTACCGGAATGTCCGTGGTCGTCACTGCTGCTCAGGATGGCGTTACTGCCGCTAACATTGTCGCCAAAACCGCGCGGCGATAGAGCGGCTAGCTCACTCGAAAACTTCTTCAAGCTGTTGATCAACCACTTCACCTGTAAACCTATCAATCGCGACGTGTAACCAGTAACGTTTCTCACCTTCAACCACAAAGTCAGAAAGAGTATTTGCGGATGGAGGATAACGGCCCGATTGCGCGATCACATCGATCATTAGCCCCCATGTTCGTGTCTGTGTAATTTCCCCAAGGGCGCGGGCGATAGTTTCCTTTTGTTCCTCACTAGGACTGCTTACAAAATTTCCAGCTGCGGCAACGAGTCGTGGAACATCTTGCCGGCCGAGCGCAGGCTTCGTGAGGGTGCCCTCCGCGCCATTACTTGTGCCTGCGATTATTCCGATGTTCGCATTCGGAGTTGGGCTGGCGGCGGCGTTGTTTGAAGCGGTCAAGCCCAGCGGCGACGCGGAAGGTTCCGCTGTTATCGTACTTTTTAGAAGAGCTGCGATGACTGCTGAATTTTGTGTGTTTAGATTCACAGTTCCAGCGCGCATAGGGGCCGTGTTATATGTAAAAAGATCAAGGATCGGCGCGTCCGGACTGGTCGACGTGCAAAAATCCAGAGTTTTCGGATTTGGAGATGGCGTTGGTGTCGCCACTCCTGACGCTTTAAATGCATAACCTAATTCTCCGCTGTTTCGAAATGGCCGATTTAACATTACGTAGGTCGCTATCGCAGGCGGCGGAGTTGGTAACATTCCGGCGGGTGGGGGAAAAGGGGACGAAACTGGCGAAGGAGAAGGGCTAGGCCTCGCTGGGTCATTATTTTCTAACCCCTGCGCCCAGCCGCCATTGTATTCTATCATCGTTGTGGTCGCGCCAGTCGTCGGATCTGCGGCCGTATCGTCATCGTATTGGTCAATGATCGCGGCTCCAATTGAGAGAGACGTGTAAATGTGAGACGAGTCGTCCGAATTCGTACCGTTGAGTGCGTAGTTTAAAAGCTGAAAGAATTCTGGATTCGTTGAGAACGAAGGTATGTGATCCAGCATGACGCTTCCCGTCGGCCCGACGTATTGCCAATGTCCCGGAACGGCGGCTGTCGGAGGAGTTCCGGCACTGCCCGCGGTTCCATTTATCCATTTAAGGCCGAAATATTTCTGAATGTCGGCCGCCGCAGCTATGGCAGGATTGGGTTTAACCAGGGCTAAATTTCCAAGCGCAAATCTTTGAGTGAGAGACGCTGTGCCCGCGGTCCAGGTCGGTTCATTAATCTCACGCGAAAACGTTCCCAAAAATTGCAGCATGTTGACACTGCCTGAAAGGCTACTGCGGAAAAGTTCAATCAACTCGTTGCGACTGGTAAAGCTCTGGTCTGTTCGGTTATTGTAAACGGTGTTGGCAACGGACCGAAAGTCACGAGTGGTATCGAGGAAATAGTTCAGGAAATTCGAGGCGTTTGGGGCTGGTGATAGGGTTGGAAACGTACCGGAAGTTTGAAGCGTGGCATAGTTACGCCAGGCCACGATCTTGCTAATTGACGTTGGGTTAGGCGTAGAACCACCGGATATCTTCATCCCAGTAAGATCTGCTAGTCCCACATTGCCTTTTCTACCAAGCTCCGTCACGGATGGAGTTGGAGACGGCAATCCAACTACGTTAGCGTCGCATAAGCCACCTTCATCGTAGACCGCATAGGCGTATCGCCCGATGGCAAAGGTTGTGTTTGACACGCTCGCATCTGACAAACTCGAGTTCCAACTGTTAAAACTAGTAGGGCCGTTTCGAGTTACTATTACCCAGTCGGGAGACCAGTAGTTCGGTCCAGAAAACCCGGATGTAATGGGGTTGGATGTGGTGTCGCTAGTGTTTGATTTTGTAATTAAGTAATGGCTATTCCATCGGCTTAACGACACGGTTCGGCCGTTCAACGACGCGTCGGCCGTCGAGTTAACGGCTGACCCACGACTGGGGACTGCAGGCGCCGAAATAGTGTCTGATCTCACACTACGACGGATCAAATTAGGGATAATGGGCGTCGAACCTGAGGCCGGCTTCGGGCTTCGTTGCGGACCGATGTTCGCGTTAATAGGAGGTATTCCCGCGATCGCGATTTCCTGTTTGAAGTCGGCGACGATGATGTCGAGCGCGCTTCGAGCTAGTTGATCCGATTTTGTATCATTGAAACTCGTGTACGCCATTTGGCGATCAGCACCGGTTCGCGAAAGATAAGCCACCGTCATTCCCGCCAGTAGGACGACAAACGCGAGAACGATTAGAAGCGCGGCGGCGTTTTCTGGGGTTCGAGCAGATGGTCGCAAAAGTCGATAAATCACTTAGGCGTTAAGTAGAAATAACGTTCGTAAATGTGAACGGCGGAAACTGCCGAGCGAGGCATGTCTATTGTGCCATCAAGCACGGTTTGCCATTGGCTCAATAAATCACCCATCGTCATGGATGTTGAGAAATCTGACAGCCCGACACTCAAGGTAGTCAGCTGTGAATCGGAAATTAGCACTCGGCTCTTGGGATCAATTGTGGCGACGCAAACAGAAATCGCAGCGACGTCTTGCATTCCACTTACTCTCGTATGCCCTGCTGAGGCGTCCCAAGCCTTATCGGAAAGATTCCCGTTTTTGAGCAGGTAATAATATTCAAAACGAAACACATACGGCGCGATTAATTCGTAATCAGGATCTGAATTCGCGTTCGTTGCTGCAGGCCAAGTCGCGTTAATTGTAAGTGGCAGAAAAACCACCGGGGTATCAGTTGAGGAAACACCATTCCAGACTAGACCCTTCGACATGCGTTCAAATTTGTTGAAGCTAGTCGTTCCGGAAGTTGAATTAATTCGATAGCCTACAACCGAAATCGGGCTTTGGGAGCCGGTGGAGGGGTAGTATCCCGCGACGGTGCTGTAAAATGCTATCTGATCATTACCCGTTTGTGTAACCGCGGGCGATTTAAGGTAATAATCCACGTCCGGCCTCTTGAGCATCTGCGAGAAATCGACAGCCATTCGGTCGAACAAAGGTCTGAGTTGGGCTTCTGCATCCATTCGTTTATTGCCGACCGCTGTTACCGAGGAGGCGCTGCTAAACACTCGGCCAAAAAGTAAAACTAACATTGCCAGCACGACGACAGACACCAGCAACTCAACGAGCGAAAAAGCGTCGCCAGACTTATGCATAGGTTAATTGCGATCGAACGCCGCGAACATCTCGGCTGATCCCTGCGCGCCTGTGATCGCAGCGACGGCAGGCCAACTGACTTGGAGACGGGCGAAGCTCGCCGTCTTCGGAGTGCCGCCGTTCGGCATAAATGTTACTGTCGCTCGATATCGCGAATCCGGCTGCTGAGAACTGGCGAATCGTCCTGCGCCATTGAAAAATAGAATTGTCGTGCTGGTGCCCCCTGCGGCTGGAACCGGGATTCCAAACTGAATCGAACTCGTAGCGTTGCCGCGCGGACTTGTGACCGGTGTTGACCGCAAATCTGCCGCTACGGCGGAGAGAATGTCGGCTGAAGCTGTTTGTTCGATCGACCGCTGATTTGTTTGAAGTCCAATCGGGAGCAGGCTGAAAATTACGAGCAGAGAAATTGCTGCAACGCCAAGGGCCAGAGTAACTTCAACAAGCGAAAACGCCATATGTCGCTCTTGCGCTTTCACCGACGGTAAATCTTAAAGTTTCCGCCAACTCCGCCGAATTGGATTGCGACTAGATTGCGGCTGTTGTTATCGACTGCGGTTCCGTGGGTCGGTTTAAGACCGAGCTCTGCCGCATTCTTAAGCGAGTAAGTGCTATTGATGTTCGCTTCGCCCAACGAATTGAAGCGTACGGTTTTTGAAAACGTGTAATTTTGCGCCGCGAAAGTAAATCGTGTCGTATCGGCACTATCACTATTGATACGGTTGAAATGATCCAAGCCGGGTCCGGCGGCGTAAGTATAAGCCCAGTCCGGACGACCATCGAGGGTATCGGGCGATATGCCCGCCAACGGGGGCGCCGGTGGCGCACCAATGTCGGTAATGTGAATGCCCTCGATTTTGAGAAGCCGTCCTAGTTGTTTGATTCGCGTCGCCGGGAGTGGAGCGACGGGATCAGAATTTTCATAGATCTTCGTTCCGTCGGTCGAGAAAACTGTCGCGATAACTACTCGGCCTCTCCCCAGATATGGTGGCGTTGTGGCGGTTGGGGTTAGCGCGGTCGGGTCTTCTTCGTAGAAGCCGACCCAGACATAGGTGTTGTTGGCCATTGCATAGTTGCGGCCTTGCTCGAGTGCGCCCGCGATTGTGTACGCAGCACTTGTAAGGTCGTTACCCGACTTGATGCTGGTGAAGGCCGTCACAACCAGGACCATAAGCAACGCAATGATGCCCGTGACGACCAGTAATTCGAGAAGGGTGAAGGCTTCTCGGATTGCAAAGCGCGAAGTCCAAAGCGCAAAGCGACTGTGGGGGGACACGAAAAGATACTATCAAAGGCTTGACGGGACTGAAAAGCGCAAACGGTTCAGGGCAGCGGAGCGGGGAGCACGGAGCAGGGAGCGTGAATGAAGTGCGATGCCCGGGAGTGAAAGGCCAAGCGGTGACCGCCCGGGGCGAGTTTGTGGTTCAAGCCCTCGCAATTCAATCGTTTATCACATGTGAGAAATTCGCAATTTTAAGAGGGAAAATCCTGATCCACCCAAGGTAGGGGCATGCTTCTAGCTTTTACAGTCGAACGTGCTGGAACACGCCCTTTCTGCCGAGGAGCATAACCAAATCCTCCAAACGATTGAGATGTTTGAGGCGATCACTCAAACACAGCCGGAGGATTATCAATCGCTCGAGATTCTCAAGGAAGCCTACACGAAAATCGGTCGTCACGACGAGGCGCTGAAGGCGTGCCGCAAACTGGCGGAAGCATATTTTAATTCCGGGTCCTACACACCGGCCTTGCACGAGTGCGAAATGATACTCACGCGGCAACCGAATTCGCCGGAAATCCTGGCAATGCTGGGGGAGATTGAACAGCGCTTGCAGGCCTCCGGACAAGCGATCGTCGACAAGTCGAAAAACGCGAGCAATCTGATCGACGGTCCGTTTACCAAGTCGGACGGTTCACTTGTTTCACCAACTGTCGAGGGCGCATTGATCGATGTTGATCCCGGGCGCGGCAAGGGTCTCGGGCGCATCGCAAATTTGCAGGAACGCGGGGACGATCATCTCGCAAAATTTTTAATTGTGCAGCAGCTCTTCACCGAAGAGCAGGTGCACAGCGCACTCGAAAGAGTCAAAGAAGCGAACAGAGATCTCAATGGACAGGCGATGGCCGCATCAATGTTGGAGGAGTTGACGCGCGAAAAGCCGGAACAGCTCGAACCTGTGCTTTCGGCGCTGATCGACCGGACGAAGTTCGCGTTCGTTCCGCTGGAGTATTACGACACTGATCGGCAAATCGCGCCGATGTTGCCAGAATATCTAACCCTCGGGCGTTTGTTCGTTCCTTTCGATTTGGTCAGCCGCACCATCATGGTGGCGTGCTGCAATCCTTTTGATTCCGCCGGACGCGACGCGGTGCAGCAATCGGTCGACTACACCGTGTCGTGGTATTTGGCCCGGCCGCCGGCGATCACGCAAACGTTGCGCGCCATCTACCGCCTCAACAACACCTGAGCGATTCATGAGAAGTAAATCTTTCGGCGAACGGATCGCGGACGTGTTGATCGAGGAAGGGTTGCTCCTACCGAATCAACTCGAGGAAGCGATTGGCATTCAAAAGTCTGAGGGTGGCCGGCTGCTGAAAATTTTGACCGACCGGCAATTCGTGACCGAGCAGGACATGGTGTTCAGTATCGGCCGTTGCCTGAACACGCCGCCGGTGAATCTGTCGCGGCTACGCGTCCCGGAAGAAGTCCTTTCGATCGTGCCGCGCGATATGGCCAAGGCGAACAAGCTGGTGCCGATCGCACGCCTGGACGGAAAACTTTTCGTGGCGATGGCCGACCCGACCAACGTGCTCGCAGTCGACGACCTGAAGCGACGGGTCCAGCTCGAGATCGTGCCGATGATTGCGACGGAGCGTGCTGTCCTCGACGCGCTGAGTGGTGTTCATGGCGCCGGCAACATCGGGCAGGCAATCAAAAAAGTGGCCGAAGAAGCCGCGCAGTCGGCCGACGCGGTCGAAGTTCACGCAAGCAAACGCGAAGATATCGATCTCGATCGTCTTACGCACGACAGCGAAGACGCGCCGGTCATCAAGATCGTAAACCTGATCCTTGCCCAAGCGGTCAAAGAAAAGGCGTCAGACATTCACATTGAGCCATTTCAAAACACGCTCAAGCTGCGTTACCGAATCGACGGCGAATTAATTCCGGCGGAATCGCCGCCGAAAGCGTTGCAGCTCGCGATCACGTCGCGCATCAAAATTCTGGCCGGGTTGAACATCGCGGAGCGGCGAGTTCCGCAGGACGGACGGTTTAGGATTCGAGTGCTCGGTAAGGAGATCGACTTGCGTATTTCGATTCTGCCGACGGCGCATGGCGAAAAGATTGTCATTCGTATTCTCGATAAGAGTGCGCTCAGCGGAAGCATCGACCAAATGGGCATGGACGCGGACACGCTCGGGAAATTCAAAAAGGCGATCGATGCGCCGCACGGAATGATTCTCGTCACCGGTCCAACCGGTTCCGGTAAGACGACCACGCTCTATTCGGTGCTGCACGAATTGAACAGCCCACAATACAACATCGTCACGGTCGAAGATCCGATCGAGTATGAGTTGGCGGGAATAAACCAGGTCGCGGTGCGGGCGGACATCGGTCTCGATTTCTCATCGGCCTTGCGATCCATCCTGCGTCAAGACCCGGACATTGTGATGGTCGGTGAAATTCGCGACAACGAAACGGCCGACATCGCCGTGAAAGCGGCGCTGACCGGTCACCAAGTGCTTAGCACGCTGCACACGAACGATGCCGCCGGCGCCATCACGCGGTTGGATGACATGGGCATCGAACCGTTTTTGATTTCGAGCTCGATCCTGATGACGTGCGCGCAGCGACTCGTGCGCCGAATTTGTTCGAACTGCAAAGAGACGTTCGTGTCCGAGCCGGAGATTATGGAAAAGCTCGGCCTGACTGAACAGAAAGACGCGGTGTTCTATCACGGCACTGGCTGCGATCGGTGTAAAGGGCGCGGCTATCTCGGACGCGCGGCGTTGATTGAAGCGCTTCCGGTGAGCGAAGCCGTCCGGCGTCTGATCATCAAGCGTGCGTCAGCCGCGGTGATCAAGAATCAGGCGGTCACCGAAGGAATGAAAACTTTGCGGGGCGTTGCAATCGATAAGGCCCTCGAAGGCATAACCACGCTGGAAGAAGTGTGGCGAATGACGGCGGAGGATTGAGACGATGACAATCCCGTTTCGCGATCTTTTCAAAAAGCTGACAGGGCGCTCCGGCAAAGCAGAGGAATCAAAACTTTCAGAGCCGCCAGCGACCCCAGTGGTTCGCCCAAAAAAACCGGAGGCCGAGCGTTTGCGCAAGACCGTGATGCCGAACTCGACGCGATCCCTCTCGGCGCCGGATCCGTTTCGTTCCGCCGCCACGACAATCACACCTCCGAGAAGCAGCATGCCGCTCGAATTGGGCGCGCGCAAAATCACGACTGCGACTGCGACAAAATCGCGCACTTCACAATTGCCGCCGGCGCTGGCCCGAGCATTGGAACCAAAAGTGGAGCGCACAATCTCCCTGTGCGTTGCCGATCTCGTCGACATTGTGCCCCCCGGGTTCATCAAGCCGGTTGAGATTCTTGATACGAGTGCCGTCGTTTCGCTTAAGGCTTCTGAGCTCGAGAAAGGAATGCCGGACAAACATCCGACGATTTCGCTTCCGAGTCTTTACCAGCAAGTGCCAGAAATTTTCCTACGTTCGGTGCGGCCGGACGACGACACGCGGGTGGAGTTGCCCTACGAGAAAGTGCTCGAACAATTTCAAACTGCCCACGTGCGGGCCGATCAGGAGCGCGATCCGGCGGTTCCTCACGTTGATACGCCAATTTTAAAGGCCACGATCGAAGACTCGGCGCGTTTCGGAACCCGGATCGATGCAATTGAAACATCGGCGCATCCCGGGATTCCGGTTAAACCAGCGACCGCGAGATCGATTGCCGAAGCGGAGCCGGATGCCACCCCGGCCAAAATTGAAGGTCCAGTTAAGTCTACGCCATCAGGTCAGCGAGTAATTTCACTTTTTTCGCCGGAGCTATTGCCAAAGAGCAAAGGTCCAGCGTCAACTCCGACTGAGACAAAAATTCCTTTTGAACTTTCGCCGAATGGAACGGGTGCGTCCGCATCCGAGAGAGTTCCAGCCTCTAGCGGGCCGCCCGTTCCAACTCCTTTGCCTTTCACACCTGAGCTCGCAAAAATCGCGTTCCAGCTGCCCTCCGGGAAATCGGAAACGAAAACGGACGAGAAATCCCAAGCCCCGGTGCCGGTTGCTAATGAGGTTGTATCTGAACCGGCGCAATCGACGACAAAAGCGCCGGTCAAAGGGACGGCAACGTTGCGACTACGGGAGAACGTTGAGAAGCCGACGGTTGCAACGCTGCCGCTAACGCCGACACTGCCGGCGAAGGCGCCACCCGTAGCGTTCGCCCCGACGCCGAAGACATTTGCCGAAAATCCCGTAACGCCGCCAACGAACAAAATTCCCGCGCCGTCAATATCAAAGCCGGATGTTGTTTCCGATTCGCCGACAAAGTCGCCCACGATCTCCTTTTCGTTGAAGGCTGTGCTCCAGAATTTACCGGCCTTCCAATTGACCGGCGACGCCGCGACAGTTCCGGATAGTGCGCTAATCATCTTGCCGCTGAAGCTGGTTGAATCACAACTAGCGACCGGCCGAGTGTCGATCGCCGCGGATGTTTTCCACACGGCGATGCCGCAAGAGCATCGCGAGTTGTTTCAAGTCGACGTGGCGAAAACGCCAATTGTGTTGCCATTAGAAGAAGTGCTGAAAAGTTTGCCGGCGACGGTGTTGAAGCTGCGTGACGATCAGGAGGCTCTTCCCCTCGACACGGATTTCGAAACGCCGTTTTCCCTGAAAGCACAGGAAGACGCGCGCCGATTTCCCTCGAAAACGGACCCTGAAACTTCCAAAGAACCCGCGAAGCAACCAGTTGTTGAGGTGAAGAGCGAAGTCGTTCCGGCGGCAACCTCGGAGAAACTCGATCCGAAAGAAGTGGTCATCCGGGCAAACGCGCTCAGTGGAGTGAAAGCATGCGCTATCACGTTTTCGGACGGATTGAGTCTGGCTGGCGAGCTGCCCGCGGAAGTCGAAGCCGATGGTTTGTGCGCGATGGCGCCTTCGATGTTGGAGAGAATCTCCCAACATCTACGCGGGACCAAGCTCGGCCAACTTGTGGCGATGACGTTGTACACCAGCGACTCGGCCGTCAGTTTCTTTGCCCGAGCAAATGTTTGCCTGACCGCACTGCATGATAAAACGCTCGCGCCGGAGGTTCGCGTCAAGCTGGCCGACCTCGTCGACAAGCTTTCCAAAACTTACGGACAACTGGAGAAGCCGAATGTCGATCATTAACTACGCCAGCCGCGAGATTCAGTTCAAAATCGTTTATTACGGCCCGGCCTTGTGCGGAAAGACAACGAACTTGAATTACATTCATCAGCGGATCAATCCGCTCAATCGAGGCGACCTGGTTTCGCTGGCGACTGCGACTGAGCGCACCCTCTTCTTTGATTTTTTGCCGCTCAACGCGGTCGTGATCAAAGGATTTGTGACCAAGTTCCAGCTTTATACCGTGCCCGGTCAGGTGATTTACAACGCAACCCGTCAGCTCGTATTGCGAAGTGTGGATGGGATCGTGTTCGTAGCGGATTCGCAGTGGGAGAAGATGGAGGAGAACGTCGAGAGCTGGAAAAATCTTTGCGAGAACCTGCTGCTCCAGAACATGAACATCGAAGATACGCCCTGCGTGCTCGAGTACAACAAACGCGATCTTCCGAACATCGCGCCGGTCAACTACATGGAATACGTGATGAACAACCGGAAGAAACGGCTGCAAAGCTTTGAAGTAATTTCCAGCAGTGGCCAGAATGTGTTCGCGGCCCTCAACGCCGTCTCGCAGATTTTGCTCCACAAGTTCAGCAAGCAAAGCGAAGCGCCGCAAGGCGCGCCCTTGCCGGTCGCCATTCCAGTCGAGCCAGCGCAAGCGCAGAGGCTTCCCGCGTGAACGCGATTCCGGTCCTAACGATCGAAGATGTCGCGACTTTGGACGGCGTCCTTGGCGATTTCCTCAAGAAGACCGAAGCCGCGCTGACGGTCGTGATCGACCGTGGCGGCAATGTAATTTCGCAATGTGGCGACATGGATGTAATGGATGTGACCGTAATCGCTGCATTGGCGGCGGGATCATTTGCGGCTACTCGAGAGCTTGCCCGACGCATTGGTGAAGTCGAATTCAACGCTTTGTATCACCAGGGCAACGGCAAGCACGTGTTCATGAATTCGGTCGACGACGAGACAATCATGATCACGGTGTTCGGAACTGGGACTACTGTTGGGTTGGTCAGGTTCTATTCCGCCGCGACCGCGCAAAATGTGGCCGAGGTCTTGAAGGCGCTACGCAAGAACGCCCACGATTTTTCATTCGACGCGAAAGATATTTCCGCCGCGCCGGTCTTTGTCGACCATCCGTAACGGATATTAGATTAATGGCGGCCGTGCCGGCCGCTGGAATGGGAAATTTGCAGCCGATACGGCTGCCTCTCCATCAGCGGACCAGTTTCCTCCTCGAGCAAGCTCAAGATCAAGAGTGAGAGCGGTGTCAGTTAGCCGTGGCACTCCTCTTGATATTTGTAATGCGTCACTTTCCCTTAAAGCAGAAAGGGGCAGGCCTTTCGACCTACCCCCTCCCTGCCTACGAGCTTCTCCTAGCTCTTGTTTTGGGAAATCAATGTCCGGATGAGTTTTGTGAGACTACTTCGTTCAACTTGAAGATCGGCAAGAACATCGCGATCACGATGCCGCCGACGATCACGCCTAGGAAGACGATCAGCAGCGGTTCGATCAATGACGTGAGGGCGTCGAGCATCGCTTCGATTTCTTCGTCCCAAAAGTCGGCCATTTTTTCTAGCATGTTGTCGATCTTGCCGGTGGCTTCGCCAGCCGCGACCATCCGCAGTAACATGGGCGGGAAGATGGATTTCTTCGACATGGCGACCGAAAGGTTGTCGCCTTTTTCAACGTCTTCTCCGAGAGATTTGATACCTTTTTCGATGAGGTCGTTACCGGCTGAGCCGCCAACGATGTCGATAACTTCGAGGATTGGCACACCGCTGCGCACGAGTTGGGCGAAAGTGCGCGCGAACCGCGACATCGCAATCTTATGAATAAGTGGTCCAAATATGGGGAGCTTTAGCTTCCACCGGTCCCAGATCTGCTTGCCGCTCTTCGAGCGAAGAAAGGTGCGAACGCCGAACACGATGGACGCAATCGCGATCAGCAGGAAGTACCATTCCCCGCGAACGAAATCGCTGACGTCGATAAGAAACTGTGTCGGAGCCGGAAGCTTGGCGCCGAAATCCTTAAAGATTTCACCGAAAATCGGGACGACGCGCACAATCAAGAACGTAGTGATGGCAAAGGCGATACAAACGACGATGACTGGATAAGTCATGGCCGATTTGACCTTTTTCCGTAAGCGGGCGCTCGCTTCGAGGAACCCGGCGAGTCGCTCCAAGATCTCGGCCAAGAGACCTCCAGTTTCACCCGCTTTCACCATGCTTACATAAAGACGGTTGAAAACGCGCGGATGTTTGGCGATCGCCTCATTGAACGTCTCGCCGCCCTGCACGCGGGTGGTTACGTCGCTCACGACCTGGCGCAGGCTTCTTTGTCGTTTCGGATCGCACTGGTCATAAAGGGCAGTTAAGCCCTGGACCAGTGAAATGCCGGCCTCAATCATGGTTGCGAGCTGGCGGGTAAAGAGAACGAGGTCGGTCTCTTTGACGCTCCAAACTTTCTTTTTGGTCTTGTTGGCAACGGCTTTCTCGGTAAGCGACAACACCATCAGGCCGCGGCTCATTAAGCTGGTGACGGCGTTGTCTTCGTTAAGGGCGTCTTGAATACCGGAGACGATGCGACCGGAGGCGTCTCTGGCTTGGTAGGCGAAGGTGATCATTGGTTATAATTTCTATAATCACTAGAGCAACTAGGATGCCACCCCTTGCTCAACCCGCTTCTCCCAGCCAATTTACCTCTCTCACATGTCGCACTTCACTGACCCTGAATTCGCTCAACTCCGCCCCCATCTTTGGGTCTGGCACGCTTACGATACAACGGTCAAAACGGAGCTGTTTTCCGCCGCCCTCGCTGCCCGCAGCGGTGTTTACGTCGTTGACCCGATTCCGCTTCCTGAGGCAGATCTTGGACTGCTGACTCAGACCGGCCAAATTGCTGGTGTCATCGTCACCAACGCCAATCACCAGCGCACGGCGCTCCAATTTTCCGATCGATTCAGCGCTCCCGTTTTGGGTCATCCTGAAACCCTGGCCGTAATTAAGCCGAGCCGGACAGATGAGCTGGCCGGAATCGGAACGGATCTCGAAACGGTCGAAATTGAAGGTGCGGTCGCCGGGGAGATCGCGCTCTACCATCGGCCGAATGGAGGTACACTGATCGTTGGGGATGCCTTGATAAACATCGATCCCTACGGCTTTACTTTCTTGCCGTCTAAATACTGCCTGGATCAAAAACAAATGCGCCGGTCCCTGCGAAAATTTCTGTCTTTCCCGGTGGAGCAAATTCTTTTTGCGCACGGCACTCCGATCCTTTCTCGAGTGGGCGAGCGGTTGCGCCAGCTTCTGGATAGTCATGCTTCAGGACGGCGATGATGTCGCACCACGAGCCGCTTCAAAGTGAAGCGCTGTCGACCAGCGCGATCAGACGGTTCCTTCACCTCATTCGCTTTTCACACACTGTTTTCGCATTGCCCTTTGCGCTGGGTGCGCTGGTGGTGGCGGCCAACGGAATGCCTTCCCCGCGAGTTTTGATTTTGGTGCTGGCCTGCATGGTCTGCGCGCGAACGGCCGCGATGCTTTTCAATCGCTGGGTGGATTGGACTCT
>DATINV010000048.1:0-3203 GCA_035473775.1 Chthoniobacterales bacterium | reverse complement strand
AAGGCGGAAAATCGATGGTCGAATTGTTTACGCTTTTCCATCAGGTCAACGAATTGCCGCCAGTTCAGAAAAGGAACTTCGTAAATGTGCGCTCGGTTATCGGGCAAAAAATTTGTTGGCGACTGCGCGCCGTGTCAGCTCGGGAGAGATCGAGCTCGAAAAGATTGCGTCCCTTTCCGATGCCGATCTTCGGGCGCGATTGTGCGAACTGCCGGGCGTGGGTGCGAAGATTGCTAATTGTGTGATGCTCTTTGCCTATGAGCGGTTGCGCGCGTTTCCCATCGACGTCTGGATCGCGCGGGTCTTGCGGGAAAAGTATTTTCCCCGCGCGCGAAAATTGAACGCGGCGCGGTTGCGGGCGTTCACAGAGAAATACTTTGGAGATCATGGCGGTTACGCCCAGCAATATCTATTTCATCACGCCAGGAAAAGTAAGGCTAGGCCCAGCCGAGGGCGGTTTGTCACCACCTCTGGCGTGCGATAATGTTTCTGTTCTGAGTTCATGACCACGGCGGAGTTCATCATCGGTCATTCAGCGGACGACGCGGACGAGCGCAAACTGGAGATGCGCAAGGTCTTTTGGGCGCTTTTAGTCGCGGTTGCGATCCATTTACTAATTGGATACTCGCTTGCGGTCTACGGCGGTCTCCTCTATTCGCCGTTTTCAGTGGCGGAAGAAGAGAAGCCGGTTGAGCTCAGCTTTGTCGACCTTTCGGCGACGCCGGCCCCGAAGAAGAACACAATGTTTATACCCAACGACGAATCGAAACAAACCGAGGCGCCAAAAGAGAAGACGTTCGAGTCTAACGCCAACTCGATTGCGGCTAGCCAAGGCGGGGCAACAGCAGATCTCCCAATCCCAACTCAGGAAGGCAAGGATCGCCCCAACTTTGATTTGGACACGCATCCGTACTCTTTGCCTAACCAAGGCGCCCAGCCTCAACCGAGCGCCGCCCCGCAACAATCGTCATCGCCTCAGCCAACCGTAAAACCAACGCCGGTTTCGAAGAAGGATGAGCTCGCCATGCTGACTTCCACGCCGACGCCGCGCCCCGCGGCCGCGCCGCAGCAACCGCAACCGAGGTCGGCGTATCAACCAATGAAGGAACGCACTCGATCGGCGGGAGCGATCTCGAACCGCGGCATTTCATCAGTGAACGCCATCGGAACACCGCTTGGCCGCTATGAGAAAATGATCCAGGACGCTATCGGCTCGCGTTGGTACGTCTATGTCCAACAAAAAATGGATTTGATCAGCCTTGGAACGACGCAAGTTGCCTTTTCAATTGACCGGAGCGGCCGGGTGAAGAATCTCAAGGTCGTTAGTAACAACTCCAACGAAGCATTCGCCAACGTCTGCCTTCAATCTATCATTGAGATCCAAGTGCCGCCGATTCCCGAAGACGTAGCTGCCACCCTGCCGCCAGAAGGCTTGGACGAGCAAATAACATTCACGATGTTTCCAAACTGATGTCGAACGTGTTTGAAACAATTACCGGATTTTTTGCCAAAGGCGGCATATTCATGTGGCCGCTCCTGATCTGCTCGATCGTGGCCCTGACCGTGATCATTTTGCGAACCCTGGCCTTGCGGGAAAAAAATGTGTTGCCCCTCACGATCGAGAGCGAAATGGAGCGCCTCGCGCCCGGCGCAAGCCCGGAGCGACTCTTTCGCATGGTCCAGCACGACGCTTCCTCGCTTGCGCGGATCCTTCGCGTTGCCCTGACGCATTTGCGGTGGCCGCGTTCTGAAAATGTTGAAGCTGTTCAAACGCGCGCGCGTTACGAAATGGTTCGCCTAGAGCGCGGGCTGGTGGTTTTGGAAGTCATCATCGGTATCGCACCGTTGATTGGATTGATCGGCACAGTTTCCGGACTGGTGCACGTGTTCGCTAGTCTCGGTGTGAGCGCCGGTTCGGCTGATCCGAAAATGATTGCGCGCGGAATTTCTGAAGCGCTCAACTGCACCGTGTTTGGTTTGGGAATTGCGGTGCCGAGTTTGATCGGGTTCGTTTATTTTTCGAAGAAAGTTGAGGTTCTTTCCGTGGAGATGGAATCCCTAGTGACCGACCTGCTTTCAAAGTGTTACTACGGCCGCATCGCCGGAGCTCGAAAGGCGCCGATGCAAACGCCAGCTCAGCCGATCACGCCGGCGCAGCCCGCGACGCCAGAAATCGCGCCGTTGGCGTGAGGAATGAATGACGAAGCACGAATGACGAATGACGAAGGAAGCCCGAATGAGCAAATGAGGAAAAGGGATTCGGATTTCGTCATTCCTTCGTCATTAGACATTCGTCATTCGTCATTTCGTGCGTGTTCATGAAATTCGCGGTCCGAAAAAGGCGAGCACCGTCGATTATCATTGTCTCGCTGGTTGATATCCTCACCATCCTTCTCATTTTTTTCGTTGTTTCTACCACCTTCAAAAAGGATCAGCCTGAAGTGCAGATCAATTTGCCAGAATCGAAAACTGCCACCAGTGCACCGGCTGAGTTAGAACACGTCATTCTGACCGTTAGTGAGAACGACGAGATCAAACTCGATGGACAAACGATCGCGGTAGAGGATTTGGAGCGAGCGGTCCGAAGTTTGCCCGAGACCCGTCGCGCTTCGCTCGCGCTGCAGGCCGACAAGAAAGCGTCCTTCGGTATTATCGTTAAAGTGATGGACGCATTGAAGTTGGCCGGGGTGAAAAATCTTCCGGCGTTTACCCACGGCCAATGAAGTTGGAGATCATGGAGTACGGCGACCCGGTTTTACGGGCGAAGGGCAAAAGGATCGTCAAGGTTGACGATCGCATCCGCGAGCTCGCGCAGAACATGATTGAGACAATGCACGCGGCCAACGGCGTTGGATTGGCCGCGCAACAGATTGGCGAACCGATCCAGCTGACCGTGCTCGACGTATCGCAAGTCGAGGATCGGCCAACGGCGATGAAGTTGAACGGAAATGAGATAGATCCGAAATCGGTGATGCCGTTGATCTTGATTAATCCGGAGGTGGAACTGGGCGGTGAGACGGATATGGGCACGGAAGGCTGCTTGAGTTTTCCGGAAATCACCTGCGAAATCTCGCGAGCGAAGTCCATCGTCGTGAGAGGACAGGATCTGCAAGGCAATCCAGTTGAAATCGAAACAGCGGGATTTCTGGCCCGGGCGATTCAACACGAAGTCGATCACCTAAACGGGATTTTGTTCATCGACC